>JBMNTI010000058.1:0-15382 GCA_050945655.1 Acetivibrionales bacterium
ATTAAACAAACGGCTGTGGTTATTGCCTTTCAGAAAACGTCTAGCGTTAGGAGGTTGAGACTAATCCACAGCGTCTGTGAAAATTATAGCATTTAGTCCTTGGAGAGGGACTATAAACACTACTACTATATAATACGAGGGAGGTTATTCCGCCCTGCTCAATTGACAGATCTGATATCTTTCAAAATTGGAAAGATATCAGATCTGGCATAAATAAACTCTCTTGCTTGCAACCAAGAGAGTTTAAATGGTTTTTTTGTTGAAGATCGTGCCATGCAGCCATTAAAGGGCCAGCTTTAGGCACCACCGTTAAAACCTTCTTATACATATTTTTGCATGTGTTTTAGTGCGGATTTTTCCAGCCTCGAAACCTGAGCCTGGGATATTCCGATTTCATCTGCCACCTCCATCTGTGTACGCCCTTGGAAAAACCTTAAATCGACTATTCTTTTTTCCCTTTCACTCAGCTTACTCATTGCTTCTCTGATAGAAATGCTTTCAAGCCATTTGTCATCATTGTTTTTGTCATCCTTAACCTGATCCATTACAAAAATTGCATCGCTGCCGTCATGATATACAGATTCAAACAATGAAATCGGTTCTTGAATAGCGTCAAGTGCCATTACTATATGTTCCTTTGAGACTCCAAGTTCTTTGGATATATCAGTAATTTTGGGTTCTCTTGATTCTTTCCCTATAATTTTTTCTCTAGCCTGTAAAGCCTTATATGCAATATCTTTTAAAGACCGGCTTACCCGAATAGGATTATTATCCCTCAGATATCTTCTTATTTCACCTATAATCATTGGAACCGCATAAGTCGAAAACTTAACATTTTGTGTTATGTCAAAATTGTCAATTGCTTTGATAAGTCCTATACAACCTACCTGAAAAAGATCATCCGCATTCTCCCCTCTGTTTCCGAACCTTTGAATGACGCTTAAAACCAATCTTAAATTGCCCTGTATGAATTCTTCCCTGGCATCTTTATCACCTTTCTTAATTTTTTTAATAAGCTCATCCATTTTACTGCTTGATAGAAGGGGCAGCTTTGATGTATTGACACCGCATATCTCAACTTTGTTCAAATCAACACACCTCTTTCTAACTGTCATCAATTCCGTACAAATAACAGTCTTATCTCAGAGGGTGAGTTTTATTCTGATTTCTTAAATGAAAATATTTTTAAAAGGCCTTGACAAGCGGGTTATGACGAGTATGAGGGCATATCCACCACTTTGGAAAATTGTGTTCTTCCAACCTCTATTTTTGGTTAGCGCGTGCCTGTACCTATAAAGTCCTCTATGGAACGGCGGTTGGCGGAATAAGCAAGCACGCTGCTGATTTACGGTTGCATAATCAAATATTATAACCTGCATGTTAAAACAGGTTTCGCACAGTCTGCCAACAGCGGTTCCTATTGATGTTAAACATTATGAACGGAGGCAGGGATTCTCACTGAGATAAGCCGGAACACTGCGAAGGATAGACTACCGCAAAATAACCTTATTAGAAAAGTCTGAGCAACCCGTAAGAAAAAGACCTCACGCCGGGCATGGCGAAGCGCAATACGGAGCCAAGTCCCTTACCGGGATAATTGATCTTTTTGACTTGGGTGCTTGGAGGCGTTCGGAGTGAGAACCCTGCCACCGCAAACTTGGTAACACAATTAAGGCGGGGGCAGGGATCCTTACGGAGATAAGCCGGAACACTGCGAAGGAAACACTACCGCAAAACAACCTTATTGAAAAAGTCATACTACAGCATCCTGCAAATTTCGCGTTTAAGCCGCCCCAAAATTCTTTTTTCGAGTCTGGAAATATAGGACTGGGATATTCCAAGCATATCGGCCACTTCTTTCTGTGTCTTTTCCAGATGATTGTTCAGACCAAACCTAAGTTCCATAATTCGCTTTTCTCTGCCACTAAGTTTATTCATTGCGCTTACCAAAAGTTTCTTGTCTGTTTCTTCCTCAAGATTTCTTTGAATAATATCACTGTCGGTTCCCAGGATATCCGAAAGGAGAAGCTCATTTCCGTCCCAATCGACATTTAAAGGTTCTTCAAAAGACACCTCGCTTTTTGCCCTGCTGTTTTTCCTCAGATACATCAAGATTTCATTTTCGATGCAGCGGGAAGCATAGGTGGCAAGTTTGATGTTTCTTCCGGGATTATATGTATTAATAGCCTTAATAAGACCTATGGTGCCTATGGATGTTAAATCTTCTATGTCCACTCCTGTATTTTCGAATTTTCGCGCAATATAGACAACAAGTCTCAAATTCCGCTCAATCAGTATTCTCTTAACAGATAAATCACCAAATTCCAGTTTATTTAGAAGTAAGGCCTCCTCATTCGGTTGCAGAGGTGGGGGAAGTATTTCATTGCCTCCAATATAAAAAATCCCGTTCCTCGCACTCTGATTTTGATTTTTAACTAATGTAATTATGAAACCAAACATCTTATCAAACATTATATTTCTCCCTTCATTCCGTCACAGTTGACAAATCGCTTTTTTGTTACCGTGATGCTAGATTTTTGAAAGCATAGCCGGACCTACCAATGCAGAGTACCGGGCGCTGCCCGATAATTTCATGCCGCAGACACCCACAATCACATCATTTATTTCCTTAAATGATCCTTCCTGCCCTATTCGGATGTTATCGGGACGGAAGCCCGTCAGCATACCGTTTTCTTTTCCTATTGATTTGAAAGGAATAAGATGAATTCGTTTTAACCAGGGGTTATTATCTTTACAGGCATATATGCCCATATTATTTGATACTACCGATTCATAGACTTCAGCCGGCAAAATTGCTTTAACCGAATCTGCTTCCACAACCATTACCGGATAGCCGGTTATTGGGTCAATAAGAGAATTTCCGGTGTCAACTAACGCTGAAAAACGCACTGATCTGTCTCCGACCCTAATATACACCGGTATTATTGAACCTTCTTTGAAAGCTTTACCCGAAAGTATCCTGCCTATGGGTCTTACCAGAACAATGCAAAGTCCGGCTGATAAAAGAAACGCCTTGAGTATCCCCTGCGGGCTTATATACATGAATCCCGACTGTGATATCGCGCCGCCGTCTAAGAAACACGATAGCGCATATGTACAGCCGGCCAGTAAAAAAGCTGATAGTAGCATCATTGCCCAACGCCTCATAAATTCCGAAAAGGTTCTGATTTTAAAGGCGACCAATATCATAAGTGTAGAGACAATAATTCTGGTCAGCAGTGCCGGCATAAAATCTGTATTTGGCATTGCAACGGTAATAACCGCATATAAGGCTCCAAGAGATGATGCAAATATCATTCTGACAGTCTTGAGGGCAATCCCGGATATGGCGCTTGTCAGCTTAAGAATCAAACAATTTGCCAATAAGTTCTCAAAGAATAGTATATCTGCATATACAATCACCTCATGTCTCCTCTCTCTTTTTTGTACGTTCCATATAAATATTATTGTTTTCCTCCTTTCTTTATGATAAAGAATCCATTGTACAGGCCCCGTAACCTTGTTTTAATGCCTATTCATAGTTAATGCCTCATGTAAGCCTATTATAAAGATAAGATTCATAATATTATGTCAAATAACGTTATAGCCCGAAAAATATTAATACAGAATATTAAATATGGCTTATTTAAAGGTTCTAAGCTGCTTTGATTTCCCGTAACAAACCCATGATGCACCGAATAGTATATGAGTATACTCTTTATTTCCGGAGTGATTTTATGGCTGGAATAGCCGGTATGGTCAGCCCAACTGACGATATTATGCAAAAAAGCGTAAATATATGTGCTATGTCCGAGGCCATTCGCTCTCGAGGAGCCAGTGGAGCAGGACATTTTATTTCGCCCCACGCAGCGATACTAAGGCGAATTGGGTCCGCAGGCGCAAAAAATGAGATGTCTTTTGTGAGCGAACTTGTTATTGAAGGTAAAACCTATGTGCTTTCATTGGACGGAACCATTTTTAACTACAAGGAATTCTGTTCGGATTTGAATATCCCGGAAATAAATTGTGACGCTGTTTCCTGCTCCGATCTTTTAATATATGCTTATGTCAAATTTAAGGAGGATTTTCTCAGTAAAATAAACGGTAGCTTTGCATTTGCACTTTGGATACAGGAAGACAGTAAATTGATTCTGGCACGGGATCATCACGGTACTAAACCCTTATATTACACAATAACCGACAAAACTCTGATATTTGCATCAGATATCAGAGGTATTACATGCCATCCTATGTTTGAAACCAAATTGGATACCGAAGGCTTGTCCGAATTGATATGCTTAAGTCCCCGACACACACCAGGATGCGGGGTTATTAAAGGCATTCATCAGGTCAGGCCGGGGCATTTTATCCAGTTTACGACAGACGGGTTCAAATCAAAAAGATATTGGATCATGGAAAAGCAGGAACATGAGGATGATTTGGCAAAAACCCTGGAAACTGTTCGGGAACTTGTTGTAGATTCGGTGCAAAGAAAAATGAAATCGGATCAGCCTCTTTGCGGGCTTTTGTCCGGAGGCCTTTATTCAAGCTTAATCACCGCCATCGCGGCTGATAATCCCAAGCTATTAAACAGCAACACATATAATACCTGGTCCGTGGATTTTGAAAGAAGCAGCCGTTATATCCGGCAAAGGGGATTCGGTATTGAGACCGATACTCCATGGATTCGATGGGTTTGCAGAAGGGCCGGAACCCGTCATCACTACATTATTCTCTCACCGTCCGATATGATCGAATCGCTTCTGGATGCTGAGGAAGCTCGAGGTATTCCCGGAATGCCTGATAATGACACATCCTTGCTTCTCTTGTTCAGAGAGATACAAAAAGACTTCTGTATCGTTCTTTCCGGGGATTGTTCGGATGAGATTTTTGGTACAAGTTTAAAGGCAAGTGAGCATTTTGTTACGGGAAGAAAACGCTTGCCCTGGAGCTCAAATTTAGCAGAAAAAATCTCTGTTTTGAAATATGATATCATCGATATGATAAAACCTTATGAATTTATTGAAAAGTGCTATGAAGAAGCATTGGCCGAATATCCTAAATTCGCTGTCTATGAAAATCATCTTCGGAAAGAAAATGAAGCTCAGTGGTTCAGTCTGTATTGGAATCTGCCTTGCTTGCTGGATCGTCTTGACAGAATGAGTATGGCTTGCGGCTTAGAAGTCAGAGTCCCCTTTTGTGATGTCAGAATTACCGACTATTTCTGGAACATTCCACAAGAGCTGAAACAGCTTAATAATATGGACAGGGGTCTTTTAAGAGAAGCTCTCAGAGGATACCTTCCTTCAGACATACTGGAAAGGAAAAAGGCTCCATACCCTCGTTTACAAGATCCCGAGTATGAAGCCAAACTAAAAAACATGCTTTTTGAAACCGTCCTTGATCCGTGCTCGCCGGTAAAATATATGTTAAACATAAAAACTCTTGAGAGTATGATGAAACAGCAGCCGAATACATGCAAAAGTTTTCTTGCCAGAACTCAGCTATACGGCTGGATTATACAATTGAATCATTTTTTGAGGATGAATGGCATTACAACTTTTTGATTTCCTCCAACAAGGCTTCAACTATCTTACTTTCAGGGACTTTTCGAATTATTTCTCCCTTTTTGAAGATAACTGCCGTATCCTTGCCTCCGGCAATGCCAATATCGGCTTCCCTGGCTTCGCCGGGTCCGTTAACTATACAGCCCATTACAGCGACTTTAATAGGCTTTTCAACATTTTCAAGAGCTTTTTCAACCTTTTGTGCGATATCTATAAGATCGATCTGAGTACGCCCGCAAGTGGGACATGAAACAAAAACAACTCCTTTTCTATAGAGGCCGCAAGTTTTCAGAATTTCTTTTGCGGCTTTTACCTCCAGAACAGGATCCCCTGTAAGTGACACCCGGATAGTATCCCCTATTCCTGAAAGAAGCAGCGCGCCTATTCCAACAGCCGATTTAATTGTCCCGGCGTATGGGGTTCCGGCTTCGGTTACACCTATATGTAGAGGGTAGTCGGTAATTTGAGACAGCAACTTGTGTGCTTTAAATGAAATCCTTACATCTGAAGATTTAATAGATATTACCGTATTATTAAAGTCCAATTCCTCAAGTATCTTTACGTGGCCCATAGCACTTTCCACAAGAGCTTCCGCACAAATATGACCATATTTTTTCAGTAAATCCTTCTCCAGAGACCCCCCGTTTACTCCTATTCTTATCGGAATTTGTCTTTCTCGCGCTGCCTGTACCACTTCTTTGACACGGTCGACAGAACCGATGTTTCCGGGATTGATCCGTATTTTATCGGCTCCATTTTCTATTGCCTTCAAAGCAAGCCTGTAGTCAAAATGGATATCTGCAACAACGGGAACTGAAATTTGTTTTTTAATGTTCAAAATGGCTTCGGCAGCTTCCATATCGGGCACGGCCACTCTGACGATATCACATCCGGCATCGGTTAAAGCGTGAATCTGGCTGACCGTAGCTTCAATATCGCTTGTTTTTGTATTTGTCATGGATTGGATGCTGATAGGCTCATCACCACCGATATACACATTTCCAACCCGGATTTTTCTGGTTTTTCTTCGTATCATAAATCTCCATCCTTGATAATATCCCCAATTACTGACGTCCGCGTTAGATTATGGGAAACTGTTGTACTATACAAATATAATATTTGTTTATTGTTTATTCAATTCTTGATTAAGCCACGCGCCTGCAATGATTTAAAGCGGAGCAAGGATTGCGCAGCGTGCGCGACCAGAATAAACGTGACTAAGCAGATACAAGGCTTCTCACGGAGATAAGCCGGATGCTTCAGAGGAAAGACCACCGCACAATAACTACATTAGAAAGATCTGAGCGACCCGTGAGCAAAAGACCTTACGCCGGGACATGGCGGAGCGAAACCGGAGCCATGTCGCTTACCCGGGATAATTAATCTTTTAGATCTTGGTGTTTGGAGGCGTTCGAAGTGAGATTCTTGCGTCCGCTCACTTGTTAACATATAATAACGCCTTTAAAACCAATCATTGGATGCTTATCCGGTCGCGCTAAATCGTTGCAGGCTACAGCAGCCACCTTGGGATGTCATTAAACAAGGTAATAATCAGAACCCCTATTAGAAGTACTAATCCTACAAATGAAATCATGCCCACCTTTTCCTGGGGTACCGGTTTGCCCCTTAACTTCTCAATCAGAAGAATAAGAAGCATGCTGCCGTCTAAAGCCGGGAAAGGTATAAGATTCATTATTCCAAGGTTGATGCTTATAAAACTGCTGATATAAATCAGATTAATAAGTATCTTTCCGATTGATTGCTGAGTTTCCACAACGCTGCCCACCGCCCCTATAATACCTACAGGGCCGGAAAGCTCTTTAATTGAGATCGTACCGTTAAATAACCATTTAAGCGTCATCAGAACATTACGGGCGGTTGAGATGCAGTATTTAAAAGAAGCGCCCATCACCTCAAAAATATTACCTTTTTCATACTCCAAATTCACAGCCAGAGTATAGCTAAAATCAGAAAAAGGTTTAATGTTATCAAATGTCAGTATTTTCCCGTTTCTTTCAACAGTAACCGTTAAGGGCGCTGATTTATCAGCCCTGGCAACATTAAGATAGTTCTGGATATCCAGCGTTGAAAACACTTCTGTTTCATCAAGCCTAATAATCCTGTCACCACGTTTTATCCCGGCTTTTATTAACGGTGAATCGGTCTCGATCATATCAATTACATTTGTACCCTTACCATCCGCCACCTGGGCTGTAAAACCAAGTCTGAAACGAGTTTCTGTCCTTCCTGGAGTAATTATTTTCTTAACTGTTTTGTTCTCGCTCACATCATAATAGATCAGTTCTCTCTCGGAGCCGTCCTCACCATACATAAGCAAACTTAGATCCGCTTCCGGGTCAAAAAGCTTTCTTCCGCCGTAGGATATTAATTTGTCCCCTATTTCGGCGCCGGCTTTCTCTACTACAGAGTTTTCATAAAACTTTGATATGGTATTAGTGAAAAACCCCGTGTTTGAAAGAGCTATGACTGCAAAAACAAAGGCGGCAATCAGATTCATTACAGGTCCTGCAGCTATAACAAGGGCACGTTTGCCAACCGGCTGGTTGGAATAAGCTCTTGCATCATCGGACGATTCCTCTTCGCCCTCCATTCTGACAAAACCTCCCATAGGGATCAGCCGCAACGAATATACTGTCTCTCCTTTGGTAAAGGAAAAGAGTTTAGGTCCCATAAACAACGAGAATTCAAGAACCTTTATCCCCACGGATTTTGCCATTATAAAATGTCCCAATTCATGTATGATAATAAGAACGCTTAACGCTATCAATGCACTTATAATGCCCATTTAAAAACCTCCGTTATATATACTGCGGGCTAAAATTCTTGATTCCCGGTCAGTATCTATTATATCGCTAAGTACCGGCTTAGTATTCACCGAATGATTTTTCATAACCTCTCGAATAAGCATCATTATTTGATGAAATTTTATCTTTCCCTGAAGAAACAGTTCAACAGCAACCTCATTCGCAGCATTCATCGCACACGGCAGTGTTCCTCCGGTTTCTGCCGCTTCATATGCAAGCTTCAAACACTCAAAGGTCTCAAAATCAGGTTTGCTGAAGTTTAGAGACATTAAGCTATCAAAGTCTATTCTTCTGAAGGAATTCTCCATCCTGGCAGGCCAGGTAAGCGCAAGTTGAATAGGTATGCGCATATCGGGCGCTCCTAACTGGGCTATCACCGAACCGTCCTTATAGGCAACCATAGAATGTATGATGCTTTCGGGATGAACAACAATATCAATTCTTGAATCCGGCACATCAAACAGCCACATTGCTTCAATTACTTCCAGCCCCTTATTCATCATAGTAGCCGAGTCTATTGTAATCTTGCTGCCCATTGACCAGTTGGGATGATCAAGAGCCTGCTTTACCGTTACGGATTTAAGCCCCTCCTTTGTGTATCCTCTGAAAGGACCTCCGGATGCCGTCAAAATAATTCTCTCAACATCCCTTTCCCTGTTTCCTGCAAGACATTGAAAAATTGCCGAATGTTCGCTGTCTACCGGCAATAGCCGGACACCTTTTTCTTTTACTAAATTTGTAATAATTGATCCGGCTGTTACCAAGGTTTCTTTATTTGACAGGGCAATATTTTTTCCCGCCTCAATTGCGGCTATAGTAGGCAAAAGTCCCGCAATTCCTACTACCGATGTCAGCACGGTATCGGCATCTTTATGGGTCACAGCCTCAATAATTCCTGCCTCGCCCTTTAATACTTTTGTGTTTGTATCCTTAACAGCTAGCCTTAACATGCCGGCAGCTTTTTCATCGAGCAAAGCGGCAACTTTCGGCTTATGCCGCCTTATTTGTTTCTCCATAACCCTGGCATTGCTGTTGGCAATCAATGATACCACATTTATTTTTAAGTTTTCACAAACATCAAGAGTCTGAGAGCCTATTGACCCTGTTGACCCAAGTATGCATAAACCTTTTGTCATATTACAACCTTTCTAGCATAAAAACAAACTTACATAAATATAAACCAGGGGTGATACAAAGATTATGCTGTCGGCTCTGTCCATTATTCCCCCATGTCCGGGAATTATATTCCCGAAATCTTTTATACCGGCATTTCTTTTTATTGCCGAAGCAGCCCAGTCTCCAAGCTGAGCTGCCACACCGCACAGAAAGCCCATGACAGCAAAGTGATACAATGGAATAGGGTTAACCCCCGCTCTATTCATAATTATTGCGCCATAGAGTATCATTATCATCATGCAACCAATGGCTCCCCCTATCGAGCCTTCCACGGTTTTTTTAGGGCTAATGTGCGGAATAATCTTTATTTTTCCAATAGTTACGCCGACAAAATATGCAAAAATATCTGTCATCACCGAACCTATCAGGACTAACCATATAAATTCAAAACCACGTTCCAAATTGCGTGTCATTATCGCGAATGAAAGAAGAAACGGAATGTATACTATTCCCAATAAGGTATAAGCCATGTCCTCAATATGGCAATTTGTTCTGTCAAATATTATTCTGCAGAAAAGATATAAAATCAGAATATAGAAAAATGCATTTAAGTTCTTGGCAGCAAATGCTTTGGTTAGAAATCCCGATAAACCCGGAACAATATCTGCAGGGATTGTCACTCCATATGCCTTCCCCATGATAACAACGGCCGAAACAACACTAACCGGCAAGTCTATATTGATATTCTTTTGCTTCATAGCATTGGAAAATTCTAAAAGCCCAATAATGCTGGCAGCTAATGCTGTAAAAGCCAGGACATACTGCGGCAGCAACAGCAATGCTATCAGTATTGCCGCCGCAATTATACCGCTTATTATTCTTTTCAGCATTTTACACCTCCAAAGCGCCTCTGCCTTCCCTGATATGATAAAATTGCCTCTTTTAAATGAGCTTCACTGAAATCAGGCCACAGAACATCACAAAAATAGAATTCCGAATAGCATAATTGCCAGATTAGAAAATTACTGATTCGCATTTCTCCGCTGGTACGTATAAGAAGATCCGGGTCGGGAATGCCTTTTGTATAAAGCCTTTCGGATATGTTTTCCGTATCTATTTCAGACAGCAACCCTGCTTCAACATCCTCAACAAGTTTTTTAACTGCTTGTACAATCTCCTGACGTCCTCCGTAATTGAGCGCTATAATAAAATCCAGCTCCTCAATATGTTCAGTATTTTTTTCTACTCTTTCTATTTCCTTTATGATTTCTTCGGTAAGCTGTCTTTTCTCACCTATTACTCTTATTCTTACCTTTTTCCCGGACAACTCCTTCTCCGCATTTCTAAGATATTCCAAGAGAAGCTTCATCAGCTCATCCACTTCTTCTTTTGGTCTGGACCAGTTCTCTGTCGAAAAAGCATACACAGTAAGATATCTTACGCCTAGTTGATAGCAGGCCTCCACAATTTTTTTCAGGGTTCTCGAACCTTCCTTATGTCCTATGCTTCTTGACAGACCTCTTTTTTTTGCCCATCTGCCATTCCCGTCCATAATGATTGCAATATGCCTGGGAATATTATTTACATCAATTTCCTGTTTTTTATTAAAAAGCATGCCTTCCCCCATAATAAAACCATATTTACGATTATATGCTTGCATTAAAACGAGAATATAAATGGTATGGCTTCGTACATTATAATACCAAATATAATGGGTGTTGACTACAAAAAATACATGTACAAACTAAGTCTGCACATGCATACTTATTTTAAACTTATTTACATCCTATTCAACAAAGGCAGAATTAAATCTGTCTTATGAGATAACTCATATAATTAATATAGTGGGAGAAGACTACTCCCGGCTCTTGAAGCTCAGGACACCAGCGCTTTACCCACTCCAGTGACACATACCCTTTATATCCGCTTTTGTTGAGCTGTTTCATGCAATCAAGAACAGGTACGTCTCCGTAGCCCAGCATTCTGTATGATACCTTGCCGTTTTCAATTACCGAATCTTTTATATGAACATATTTAATATTGCCATTCAGATGCTTGAGAGTGACATCGGGCGCCTCTCCAAAGTATCGGTATGGGTGATGTATGTCCCAAAGAATACCGGTATTCGGTCGTTCAACAGCTTTTATGAAATCGGCCATAACTTTTGAATCGGCCAATACCCCGTTAGTTTCAACCAGAGGAATCACATTTTTATTTTGAGCATAATCACAGATCTTTTGATATTGCGTTTTAACAAAATCTAAATCTATTTTTTCGCCCGGTGCGCCATCTTTGTCACCTAATACTCTTATATATGGAGTACCGATTCTTTGGGCAAGGTCAATATATGCTTTTGCCTCGGCCAATACTTCTTCCTGCCTTTCCTTATCAAACAGGAAAGCGCCTGAAGTCAGTATCGGAATCTCGATATTTAACTTTTTCAACGTATTAAGAGTTTTCCCAATGTTGTCTTCTCTGAATGGTTTGCTACGGGGAGCATATATTTCCGATTCAATGCCTCTGATTTCAATTCCATTGATGCCTAAATCCTTACATGTGGCATAGACTTCTTCCCAGGACCAACCCGGACAACCTAAGGTAGAAAACGCCAATTTTATCATATTCATCGTCCTTTCCAATTTATCAATTGATAGGGCGGTCTGTGCAAAATTATTTAATCTTTTTGCTGCGTCCGCTAAGCTTATATAGATTCAATATCATAGACAGCTTCCATAAGTCAGCCGCTACTTTTATAATACCTTACTGCCTTATGCCGTTTCAATGGCTGCATCATCTTCTAAGTTATACTCTTCTATTGCAGCCTCACGAATTTTATATTTCTGAATCTTGCCGCTGGCAGTCATAGGAAAGCTGTCGGTAAATTTAACATATTTGGGAACCTTATGTCTTGCCATATTAGATTTCACAAAATCCTTGATCTCATCTTCCGTTGCGGTTTCACCCTCTTTTAATATTATACAAGCCATTATTTCCTCGCCATATTGTTTGCTGGGGACTCCGATTACCTGCACATCCTTTATCTTTGGATATGTATATAGGAATTCCTCAATCTCCTTGGGATAAATATTTTCACCCCCGCGGATAATCATATCCTTGATACGGCCGGTAATTTTGTAATAGCCATTTTCATCAACAGTAGCCAAATCACCGGTGTGGAGCCAACCGTCCTCATCAATTGCCTGAGCGGTGGCCTCAGGCATTTTATAATAGCCTTTCATAATATGATAGCCTCTGGTGATAAATTCTCCCGGGACATTGGGAGGACACTCTTTGCCTGTTTCAGGATCCACAATCTTTGCTTCGACATGGGGAAAAACCTTACCTACTGTTGATACTCTGATATCAATACTATCATCGGTAGTAGTCTGCGTACATCCGGGAGAGGATTCTGTCTGGCCGAATACAATGGTAATTTCCCTTGCGCCCATAATATCGACCACATCCTGCATAACCTTCACCGGGCATGGCGAACCTGCCATAATACCGGTTCGCAATTTGGGAAAAGTATATTTTTTAAAATCAGGATGTTCAAGCATGGCAATAAACATGGTAGGCACACCATGAACAGCCGTACAGCCTTCATTCATTATAGCATCCATTACCCTTACCGGATTATAATCCAGCGGAACCATAGCGGTTCCATGGGTAATACTGGCCATAATTGCCAAAACCATACCAAAGCAATGGAAAAAAGGTACTGGAATACAGAGCTTATCATCGACCGTGAACTTCATGCGGTCTCCGATGCTTTTGCCGTTGTTGACTATATTGAAATGGGTCAGCATAACTCCTTTCGGAAAGCCGGTAGTACCGGATGTATATTGCATATTGATAACTTCGTGCACATCAAGGGTACTATTGACTGTATAATACTCCTCATCCGGAACATCGTTCCCCATCCAATAGAGATCCTTAAAATTAAACATTCCCGGACGTTTATCTTCTCCAATAAAAACAACATCCTTTAAGCAGGGCAGCATTGGCTCATTAAGCCGGCCGGGTTCACTATTTTTCAATGAAGGACATAATTCATTGATAATTTCATAGTAATTTGAATCCTTAAAACTCTCAATCATTACAAGGCATTTGGAGTCCGACTGACGCAGCAGGTATTCCAACTCAAAAATCTTATAGTTGGTGTTAACAGTTACAAGAACGGCTCCTATCTTTGCTGTGGCAAAAAACGTAATAACCCATTCAGCACAGTTGTTCGCCCATATAGCTACGTGATCGCCCTTTTTAATACCCATTTTTAATAAACCTTTGGCAACTCTCGTAGTTTCTTCGTCAAACTCTTTCCAGGTTCTTTCATAACCGGTGGCCGGAAATTTCAAGCACAGTCTGTCGGGATATTCCCTTGCATTTTTTTCAATCAAACCTCCAACCGTAATATTAATAAGCTTTTCCATTGTTTGTCCCCCTGTCAACGTAAAATTCAAGTTTCCTCAAAAGATTATCCAAGAGCAACTTTGCGCAATGCAATCTGAGCATAAAGTCTCGAGCCTTTATGGTCATATATTACTTCTTGACACTCCCAGTGACAAAAGTCATGGGCTTTCGGCCAAGTTATATGAAAGGATCATATAAACAAAAAAACCTCCATCTCATCCAAGAGACGAAGGTTATACTCCGTGGTACCACTCTAATTGACACCGTATGTGTCCGCTCATTTCCAGCATCATTCAATGCCTGACAGTGTAACGGCCGTATCCGTACCAACCTACAATAAGCCCGCTTACTTCAGTGGTCCGCTCCGGAGCGAGATTCACGTTCTTTCAAGTTTGCACTTTCACCTTCCGGCAACTCTCTTTATCGTTGAAATGCAACGCTACTATTCTCCATCATTGCGTTTTGAATATTTATTCATTATTATAGAGTTCATATTTTTCTTTGTCAAGAAAAAGTTATTTGTGGTTCATGCTATCAAATAATTTGGTGTTCAGTTTAATGAGCTATTGTTATTGCTGCAAAAGATAAACTCCTCATTTCCCAGAGTTATACGATCCCCATGTTTTATGCTTGCCTCCTTGATAGGTTCGATTCTCTTTCCGTTAATGATAGTACCGTTTCGTGAATTCATGTCGCTAATAAAATACCCATCGTCCGTTTTGTTGATCTCCGCATGAAGCTTACCAACTGCAGGATTATTGATGTAATAATCAACCTGCCCCTCAAGCCTTCCCATCATAAAGGGAAAACTTTTTATTACGATAGTTTCAGTACTGTTTCCCAACATTCTTTTTAGATAAGGGAACGCCGAATTTTCCCCGTTTAAAATTACTGTCCTGTCTTGTGGCTGAGTGTCTATTGAACCGCAATTGATTTGCCTTCTCTGGTATGTAGGCATATCGAGCATAATATCGTGCCTTGAATGATAAAAAGGCTGTCTTTTTGTTGGCGGAGGCAACTCTTTATATGCAGCCGCTTCCCTGCACGCGGTGCTGCCTCCGGGAACCGGTATGTGGAATGCTTTATTTACATACTCAGCACCTTTTATCTTCTCTCTTTTATCAGTTTTCTCTATTACCTTCTCAATTCTTTTATCAGGAGTAAATAATTTTGAATAGACAAGATAAGATACGGCTCCGCTTATCAGAATAAACCCGAATAACGAAAGAAGTGAATCCGGATTATCTGTGGACAAAATACCGGTTATCATAAGCACCGTGAAAAACAGAATCAGAGTTCCTACAACCGAATACAGAACAATATACGATTTTGCAGGATAGCTTAATTTTTTTATCTTTACCGGTTCAAAGACCTTTTGCGGCACTTCAGTACGAGGAGGGAAACTCCTTTCCGGCTCTTTCTTATGCAATGCATAATCTATTCTTTTATTAGTAATCGGGACTG
>JBMNTI010000059.1:0-15305 GCA_050945655.1 Acetivibrionales bacterium
TCCGGGCCGTGGCATACTTAAGCAACCCCTTTCTGCTGTGATTCATAGACTTCCCGGTAAATAGGATTTGTGGCCAGAAGTTCATCATGGGTTCCTATGGCATCAATTTTTCCGTCGTCCAGTACAACGATCCTGTCGGCTTCACACACCGAAGAAATACGTTGCGCAATGATTATCGTAGTAATATTTGAAATCTTTTGAGCAAAAGCCTGCCTGATTTTGCTGTCGGTGGCCGTATCAACGGCGCTGGTGCTGTCGTCCAGGATAAGTATTTTAGGATTTTTAAGCAGAGCTCTTGCAATAGTCAGGCGTTGTTTTTGTCCGCCGGAGAGATTTACTCCCCCCTGACCCAGATTTGTCTCGAATCCGTCGGGGAAAGACTGAATAAAATCATAGGCTTGAGCAACCTTGCATGCCTCTGTTATTTCATCGTCGGTGGCATTTTCATTGCCCCACTTTAAATTCTCCTTTATTGTTCCCGAAAAAAGGACATTTTTCTGAAGAACCATTGCTACGGTGTTTCTTAAGGTATCAAGCTTATATTCTCTGACATCATGGCCGCCAACCAGTATTCGTCCATCCAATACATCATACAGTCTTGGTATAAGCTGAACCAGTGTTGTCTTTGCGGAACCTGTCCCGCCTATAATACCGATGGTCTCGCCGGATTCAATTTTTAAATCAATGTCATGTAAGGTTAAATTATCTTTATTCTTGCTATAGCTGAAATTGACATGTTCAAATACGATTGAGCCGTCCTTTACAGTAAGATTTTCACTTGAAGCGTTATCCTTGATATCGATATCTTCATCAATCACCTCGATGATCCGGGTTATGGAAGCCCTTGAAATAACAATAATAACAAAGGCCATAGTAATCATCATAAGTGAAACAAGTATTTGGGTTACATAACTTATGAAACTCATAAGCTCGCCGGTAAGCATATTGCCTCTGACTATCATGTTTCCGCCGAACCATGAAATTGCAATTATACAACCGTACATTACAAATTGCATCAGAGGCATGCCAAAAACCAAAATTCTTTCTGCTTTTAGCTGTGCCAAACGAACAGCATCTGCGGCTTGTCTGAATTTTTCCTTCTCGTGGTCTTCACGCACAAATGCTTTCACAACCCGAATTCCTATAAGATTCTCCTGGACAGAAGCATTCATACTGTCATATTTTTTAAGCATTGCCCTGAAAAGAGGAAAAGCTTTGGAGCCGATTAGATAAAGAGCAGTACCTAAGAGAGGTATGGCCACCAAAAATATGGTACATAGTCGGGGGTTGATGGTATAGGCCATGAATGTAGCACTAACAAGCATTATAGGGGCTCGCACCAGCATTCTGATGGATATTTGGAAAGCCATTTGGGCGTGGTTGATATCGGTGGTCAGCCTGGTAATCAGTGAAGCCGTGCTGAATCGATCCACATTTGCAAAAGAGAACATCTGTATTTTCTCAAACAGAGTTTTCCTAAGTCCTTTTGCAAAGCCTACACTGGCTATAGCGGCGAATTTACCGGAAAAAGCCCCGAAAAACAACGAAAAAAGTGCCATTAATATCATTAATGCGCCAACTCTTAATATGTAGTTGACATCAGCCGTTTTTATTCCTATATCTATAATTTTTGACATGAGGAAAGGTATATAGATTTCAAGTATTACCTCCGCGATTACAAAAAGAGATGTATATACAGCATGTTTTTTATATTTACCTAAGCTCGGCAGAAGCTTCTTGATCATGAGAGACCCTCCTTTTTGCCAAAAGCACATTTTTAAACCATTAAAAAATCCGCTCCCTAATTGTCATCCTGGACACAGCGAGGATCTTATATTCATGCGGATTTAAGATCTTTCGGCTGATTCCTCTCTCAGGATGACAGAGTCAGATTCTTCATTTGTTTCGCACATTCTTCATTGTATAGCATTATTGAGAAAGTATACCCGGCATAATAATTACATGACTATACAATACATATGCTATAAAAACCCTGTAACCGGCAAGCAAACAGGCATGACAGTCAAAAGCGGAATAGTAATTTATAGTATACCACAACAAATTATAAATTAAATATAGAGGATATGATAGAATAAGTATTGATATAAAGATAAATCATTTATGTTTAAAACGGTGGGATCAAGATGAATATCGGTTTTTTTGATTCGGGAATTGGGGGGTTATCGGTACTCAGAGAGGCGCTGAGGCTTCTGCCCAATGAGGATTATATATATTATGCTGATTCCGACAATGCTCCTTATGGCACAAAAACAAAAGAAGAAGTCAGGAAGCTTACTTTCGACGCGGTTAAGCTGTTGAACGAAAAGAATATAAAGGCCCTTGTTATAGCATGCAATACAGCTACGAGCGCTGCCGTTCGGGATTTGAGGCAGGCATACGATTTCCCGGTAATAGGCATGGAACCTGCCGTAAAGCCTGCCGTGGAGAAAAGCAACAACGGCGGCAAGCGGGTACTTGTTCTGGCAACACCGTTAACCCTGAAAGAAGAGAAATTCCAAAACCTTGTATCAAGGTTCGATGCGGGGCATATTGTCGATATGCTGCCCGCTCCAAAGCTTGTGGAATTTGCTGAAAAATATGCCTTTGACGGGCCCGAAGTATCGGAATATATAAAAGAGATATTGCCGGAAAACATCAACCGGTACGGAACTCTGGTCCTTGGCTGCACTCACTTTCCGCTGTTCAGAAAAGCATTGGGGGCTATCATACCTGAAGATATTGATATTATTGACGGCAATAAAGGCACCGTAAATCATCTGATTGATTTATTAAAAAGCAATAACCTTTTAAGCCGGTCGGATAAAAAGGGAAAAGTGACCTTTTACAAATCCGCAGAACAGGTAAAAGATCCTATAACACTTGAAAAATACGAAGCAATACTCTATGGCTCCGTCTTTAGCTGAAAAACATACTTTTTAAACATATCCCCCCGGATTTCAAAATTATCATACTGATCCCATGATGCGCACGCAGGACTCAGAAGAATGACATTTCCCGGATGGGAGGCCTCAAATGCCGCTTTTGTGGCATCCTCAAGATTCTGAAAAGCCTTGCAGGGTATTCCGCATTCCCGGGCAAAATCACTGATTCTTTCTCTTGTTTCACCATATGAAACAATAAAACTTACATTTTTCATATTATCCTTAAGCCCGTCAAAGCTGTGGCCTCTGTCCAAACCGCCCATCATCAGTGTAACAGGCTTTTCGAATGAGGATAAAGCTATCTGGGTTGAAGTAATATTGGTGGATTTTGAATCGTTATAAAACTCGATATCATTGATCGTTGTTACATATTCGAGCCTGTGTTCCACACCGCCAAAGGTCTTTAGAACATTGACAATGCTTTGGTTATCAACTCCAAATTCTTTTACAGTGGTTATAGAAGCCATAATATTCTCGTAGTTGTGATACCCTTTTAGTTTAATTTCATCAAGGGCTATTATTTTGTCGGTTTTATAGTAAATGCAGCCGTCGGCTATAAAGCAGCCGTTTTCATTTCTCCGGCGCGACGAAAAATACTTTTTGACTGATTTTATGTCCCGGGCAAGCTCCAGCACTTCATTATCATCATAATTTAAAACCGATATGTCCTGCCCGGTGTGATGATTGAATATTCTTTTTTTCATAGTCTTGTATGAATCATAGGAGCCGTGAAAATCCAAGTGGGCTTCGGATATGTTTGTCAATATAGATATATTTGTTTTAAACTCAATTACATTGCAAAGCTGATGGTCGGACACTTCCATAACCGCAATGTCCCCGGAATTTAAAACAGGGACAAACGAACATACCGGAAATCCTATGTTACCCATCAGGTAAGCACTTTTTGAGGCCTCTTTCAAAAACTTATAAATTATTGTTGTGGTTGTGGTCTTGCCGTTGGTGCCTGTTACACCGATAATGTTCAAGCCTTTCGGAAAATACCTGTAAGCCAGTTCCAATTCATTTATTACGGGAATGCAAAACTCTTCGGCTTTATTTACGTAGAAGTGATTATTCGATATACCCGGGTTCTTAACTAAAAGCTCAAAGGTGTCATCAAAAATATCCTCGGGGTGGCTTCCCAAAACAAGCCTGATACCTATGGACTGCAATTCGGATATATGCTCGGGCGGCTGATGCATATTTGCGTCGTTTACTAAAACATCATAACCTTTGCCGGCCAAAAGCTTTGCCGCCTCATAGCCGCTTCTTGCCATTCCCAGAACGAAGGCCTTCTTTCTGTTCTCCATATGAAACCTCCTGTTATATCCAGTTTATTATACACTGAATATATTTGCCAATAGATATTATCGCCGAGAAAGTAAATTTAAAAACATTGAATGACGCACAAACCCATTATTGGAATCTTAGGGAAGAATATTGAAATATTCAGATCGGATGAAGCGGGAGAATTTCAGTGGGAAAGCAGCAGTTATGGTGTTTTTACTATTAGTTCATACATACAATGGTATAAGGAAACAGTATACGGTGATTTAAATTTCAGCAGCAATGAATACGCTTTTGAAGGAATCGAAATAATTCTTGAACCTTTGGAAAATCCCTGCAGTATTAAGGGAACGGTTACCGATACCGAAGGAAACCCGGTTTATCGCCAAAGTGTTTCGTTAAGTTCGCACTCACATAATCTTAGTTATTCAGTTCTTCTAGCAGAAGATGGGTCGTATTCGTTTAATGGTATTCCGGCGGGTAAATATACAGTTTTAGCCGGCGGCTTTGATTATACAAAGGCTAGCAGTAATGTAACGCTATCACAGGGTGAAGATGTAACGGTTAACTTTATACTTGAGAAAAAACCTTGATACGTATTAAAAAAATAATAAAGCACCTTAAAATTTTATAACTATTCAAAAAAAAATGGAATACTATGCCGAAAACCTCCGTTATACTGTAAGAAAGTAAATTTAGCTCAAGACGGAGGTTTTCATGAGCATATATAAAATAGAGCCTATTCCTCTTGATGCAGAGAGCTTGATTTTGCATGAAACAATCTTTCATAACGCAAACGGCTATTTAGGAGTGCGCGGCTGCACAGAAGAGAAATACCCGGATATTCCTACCGTAAGGGGAATGTATGTAAACGGATTTTATGACATTATTGATATGAAGCAGGCCGAGCCGCTTTATGGGTTGATAAATGAGAAACAGACTACATTAAATCTGGCCGATGTGTTTTCAATTGATTTATATGTAGACGGCGAGAAATTTTCCATGTTCGAAGGGGAGATATTAAAAAGCTTCCGTTTACTGGATATGGAAAAGGGGGTAACCCGGCGGTATATACACTGGCGCTCTTCAAAAGGTCATGAAATAATTATTGAAATAACCCGGATGGCGAGCTTTACAAAACTTTCGATATTTACAATCGATTATTGTGTCAAATTGTGTAACTTTTCCGGGGAAGTGCGGTTTGTTTCAACCCATTCGGGGGATGTCAGGAATTTCTGCGATCCCAATGACCCACGGCTTGCCGCCGAAAGCGTTCAGAATCTGTTTGTACGCAATGTGGCCGTTAATAATAATTGTTCCTATATAGATTCAGATACATCCGGATCTAAGCAGGCAGTATGCACCGGAGTTACCCATACTATCAATTATCCCGCTTATATTGATTACAAGCCTTCGGATAAAGGTGTTGACTGGATATTAAGCACAAGGGTAAATAAAGGGGAACAGGTGCGGCTGGTAAAATACGCCTGTGTCACCGACACTATACATCATCGGTCAAATTACAGCCAAATAAACCGTGCTATCCTTAAAGATGTGACAGAACTTGGTGTTGATATATTATATAAGGAACAGGCTCGGTACTTATCCAGGTTCTGGGAACACTGTACAATGAAAATTGAAGGCGACGACCAGATAGATAATGCCATGCGATACAATATGTACCAACTGGCTCAAAGCGTCACCAAGGATCAATACGGAAACATTGCTGCAAAAGGTTTATCGGGCGAGGGGTATGAGGGCCATTACTTTTGGGATACCGAAATGTATCTCCAGCCTTTTTTCCTTCTGACAATGCCCGAGCTATGCCGAAATCTTATTGGTTTCCGCTATAATACCCTGGATAAAGCTCGTGAGAATGCAAGGCTTTTAGGTCATAAATCCGGGGCTCTTTATCCCTGGCGCACTATTAATGGTTCCGAATGCAGCGGATACTTTCTCTCCGGTTCGGCGGCCTACCATATAAACGGCGCAATAGGGCATTCGATATCCCAGTATTTCTTGGCGACAGAAGATTATGGATTCTTAAAAGAGATGGGAGCCGAGATGCTGGCCGAGATTGCCCGCCTTTGGCTGGATGTGGGCAATTATTATAAAGGGAAGTTTCATATTAATTGTGTTACCGGTCCCGACGAATACACCTGTATGGTCAACAATAACTATTATACAAACTTCATAGCGAAGCAGAATCTGTATTGGGCGGCAAAGGCGTATATACTTGTAGGAGAAGACGACAGAAAACGCTTAAATATCAGTCATGATGAAGTAAAAAAATGGATTTCGGCCGCCGATGCCATGTATTTGCCCTATGATGAGGAACTTGGCATTTACCCGCAGGATGACTCATTTTTACAAAAAAAAGCATGGGATTTTTCAGGGACTCCAAAGAATCATTATCCATTGCTTCTTAATTATCATCCGCTTCATCTTTACCGTTACCAGGTGTGCAAGCAGGCAGATACGGTTTTATCCTTTTTAGTGTCCGAGCAGGATTTGCCAAAGGACATTATGCGCCGTACATTTGAATACTATGAGAAAATCACGACCCATGATTCTTCATTGTCTTCCTGTGCATTCAGCATTGTAGCCTCCATGCTCGGAGATATAGACAAAGCCTATGACTATCTGGGAGATAGTGCACAAATGGACTTATTCAATACCCATCGCAATACAAAGGATGGGATACATACGGCAAACATGGGCGGAAGCTATATGGCGGTTGTATTTGGTTTTGCCGGAGTAAAAATAAACGAAAAAGGGCTTAATTTTCGCCCCCGTATCCCCTCCGGCTGGCAAAAATACAGCTTTAGAATTTTTTATCGCGGGTCTTTGATCGAAGTTGCCATCTCTCAGGATAGCAGCACTTTTAAACTTGTTAGCGGGTCTTCCCTGACTATTTATGTTGATGAGGAGAGTCTGCGTTTAGATTATCCATCCTCCTAGCATTACTGGCACTGTCGGCTGACTAATGCTATTTTATGAGAGGTTAAAAACCTTTCCCCAACCATTGTTTTTACAGCAGTGGGTTTTCTTTATACTGCTTTCCCTGGAATTATGATCGGAGCAAATTGATTAATGAATTTAAACAGTAAATTTAATTTCATAGATAGTTTTAGTCTGCCGAAAAATGGCCTGGAATCAATATTAATGATCCCAAGCCATTTATCATTCCGCAAGGTTAGCGAGCAACTTACCCAACTATCAATGTTACCGCCTATTATTTCTGTTATCCTGGTTGTTGTTCCTGTTGTTCTCCTGATTGTTGTTATTATTGCGGTTTTCCTCGTTTCGGTTTTGGCGGTTATTTTTTTCCACGATATCACCTCCTGTATTTAATAATATTGGAAAAATTTCATCACATTATTCATAAGCTTTGTTTAGAACCAATAAATATTTTTGATCAGGCGAGATTGGCATTAAAAGCATAGTTGCTTTATGTAATGCTAAGAATAAGAAATAACGAAACGTTAGACTTTTTAAGGAGAATTTATGTTATTGATAAAGAACGGAAAGATACTTACCATGGCAGGATCAAGTTACGAGAAGGGAAATATTCTGGTCAAAGATGATAAAATCGTTGATATAGGGGATAAAATCAGTATTTCTGAGAAAGATGCTTGCCAGGTAATTGACGCAAGCGGTTGCTGGGTACTCCCGGGGTTAATTGAATCCCATTGCCATGTCGGCATAATTGAAGAAAGAAAGGGTTTTGAAGGCGACGACTGCAATGAGAAGAATGAGCCGATAACACCTTATTTGAGAGCATTGGATGCGATAAATCCGATGGACTCGGCATTTCATAATGCCCTGAGTGCCGGGATAACCGGGCTTATGGTTGGTCCCGGCAGCTCAAATATTGTCGGCGGACAGTTCGCATTTATAAAAGCTTATGGAAGATCAATAGATAAAATGGTTGTTTTGGAGCCTGCAGCCATGAAGATTTCCTTCGGTGAAAACCCAAAGTCTAATTATGATAAAATAGGCAAAATGCCTACTACGCGTATGGCTATCAGTGCCATGCTGCGGGAAGAGCTTTTTGATGCAAAAAAGTATTATACTAAAAAACGGAATGCAAAAAAGAATGGTGATAGCTTTGACGAGTACTTTGAGTTAGAGTGCTGGATACCGGTGCTCGAGAAAAAAATACCCCTTAAAGCTCATGCTCATAGAGCAGACGATATACTGACAGCTATCAGAATAGCAAAAGAGTATGATCTTGATCTTACACTGGATCATTGCACCGAAGGCCATCTGATTGCCGAAGAAATCAGAGAATCAGGTTTTCCTGTTATTATTGGCCCTTCTTTATCCACACGTAATAAGATAGAAACCCGAAATGTGGATTTTAAAACCCCCGGTATTTTAAGCAAAGAGGGTGTCAAGGTTGCCATAATGACCGATCACCCCGTTACAAGAATACAGGATTTAGTTTTCTGTGCTGCTTATGCAGCCCGGGAAGGATTGGGCAAGGAGGAAGGACTCAAGGCAATAACCATTAATGCCGCGGAAGTATGTAATGTGGCTCACAGAGTAGGGAGTCTGGAAACAGGGAAAGACGCTGATATTGCAATATTTGACGGGCATCCGATGGACATTTTTGCAAAAACACTATATACAATAATTAATGGCGAGATTGTCTACAAAGCAAAGGATCTGGAATAAATTCGCCGTGACTGCAGAAGGGCTGCTTGGCTCTGTGATTTCGTTTAATACAAAAGGTCTGGAGTTTGTTTTAACTGCTCTTTTTGTTGTAATATTCACAGACCAGTGGAAATCCCAAAAAGATCATAGACCAGCAATAACCGGTGTTTTATGTGCTATTGCTTGTCTATTTATTTTCGGACCAAATAACTTTATTATACCTTCCATGATTGCCATACTAACTGTATTGACAATAGCCAGAAAAGAAAACTCCGAAAAGGATAGAAGGGTAAAGGAGGAAGCACGGTGACTTTAACTTCTGCGCAGACTTTTATTATTCTTTTGATGGTTACTACCGGGACTATGATAACAAGATTTTTACCTTTTCTTTTATTTAAAGGTGCCAAGTCGACTAACTCTTATATTAGTTATCTGGGACAGGTTCTTCCCTATGCCGCTATCGGGTTGCTGGTGGTGTACTGCCTTAAAGGCATAAGCTTTAGTGTGCCCGCATATGGGATTCCCGAGGCAATAGCTATTATTTGCATTATCGTATTTCATTACTGGAAGGGAAACGCACTTCTAAGCATCGGAACAGGTACGGTAATCTATATGATTCTTGTTCAGACTGTTTTTGTATAATCGGTGACACCGTTTGCATATAACTTAGTCGAAATTCTTGATTTTGTGACGGGGAGTGTCAAGAAAAGAAGAACTTATGGTAGATAGCAGGGATAGTTTTCACTATAACCTTGCTATAATGTAAATGAATATGGTACACTTCAATTATATGGAAAATAAACAAAGTTAGGTTTGGAGGTTTTCTGATGAAAAAGCTTAGAGCGTTTCTTTGCGGGTTATTAGCGGCATCGATTTTTATTCTCTGTGTTCCGGCAACCGCCGAAACAATAGAAGCTACTTTTAATACTATGGTTATTAATATTGATGGTCAGAATATTAATGAGGCAGGCCAGAACTATACACTAGCAAATGGGGAAAACGTCCCGTTCAGTATAGTTTATAAAGAGGCTACATACCTTCCTTTAAGAAAACTGGCCGAGCTTCTTGAAAAAGATCTAACTTTTGACGGCGCAACAAGCACGGTTTACATAAAAGATAAAACCGTCGCGACTCCCGGCTCGTCGATTCGACCCGGTACAGATTCCGATGATACGGTGATTGAGGGGCCGATACAAGTTGATTTCAATACGATGATTATTAATATTGACGGACAAAAAGTTAATGAGAAAGGCCAAAATATTACACTTACAAGTGGAAACAGGGTTCCTTTCAGTATAGTCTATAAAGATACGACATATCTTCCGGTAAGAAAATTAGTGGAGTATCTAGGAAAAGAATTGACTGTCGATGATGAAACAAAAACGATTTATATCAAGGATAAAGAAGCCATTTCCCCAAGTTCACGCGACTATGAGATTAAATGGGCGGACCAGGCTTTTGAGAATCTGGTGCGCAAGTTGATCAAAAAGCCCGAAGGTGTGATCATGCGCAGTGAGCTTGATGCAATAACTTCTCTTGACATTTATGGGGAAGAGATTTCGATTATCAAACCCGTAGATCCAATTCGGAAAAATCCCGTAAGCAGTATTAAATCGCCAATTAAATCGATTGAGGATATTACGCACTTTAGAAACCTGAATTGGTTATGTATTTATGGGCATCCAATCAGTGATATAACTCCGCTTACATATATGAGAAACCTGACGGAGCTTTATCTTATATCCAACCAAATAAACGCTGTCAGCGCTTTGTCAACACTAAGAAAATTAACTTCCCTAAACCTTTCACATAACCGAATTACTGATATAGGCCCGCTTTCGTCGCTGAAAAACTTAACGGTACTACATATAGAATCAAATAATATAAAAGATATCAGCCCGCTGAAATCTATGACTAAACTGAAAGGCCTTTGCCTTAAAAATACCAATATCAGTGATTTAAGTCCATTGGAAAAGCTCACTGAACTCAGTTGGCTGGAGATGGATTATAACCAAATCAGCGATATAAGCCTGCTGAAATCATTGACAAAAATAAAAGAACTTAGCATACAAAATAACCGAATCAGCGACATTACCCCGTTGGAATCTCTGACTGATCTGGAAAGACTTAATCTGGATAATAACATGATTCGTGATATCAGTCCTCTAACATCGTTGAAAAATCTGACGGAGCTTAGCATGTGGAATAATAGAATCAGTGATATCACCCCACTGGCACCGCTGAAGAATCTAACTAAACTGGAGCTTGTGAACAACTTCATCAGCGATATCCATGCGCTGTCAACATTGACCGGCCTGAAAAGTCTTGCCCTTGGGGGAAACTTCTTAAATGATGTTGGTCCGTTGTCGAAATTGACTAATTTGACGGAGCTTTATTTAAATCATAACCATATAGAGGATGTTGCTCCGCTATCTGAACTTACGAACCTGACAAAACTCTATCTTAATGAAAATCAAATCAGCGACATAAGCCCGCTATCGGCATTGTCGAATCTGGCCGAACTTTATTTAAATGATAATCCGACCGATGCTGCCGCAACCTATCTAAACGGAGAGATAAACGAACTTTTTGGCCGGTAAAAACTTTAGCTGTTTACGAACAAATATTAACCATATGAATAAAACACGGCATTCCGCAAAGGAGTGCCGTGCAATGTTCAACCTGTTACAACATCAGCATATCTTTTATACAGAAATATATTCAATACCGTAGTTCATATTTGCTTCTCCAATGTTTACAACATAGCTCTGGAATTAATAATCTATTTAGCTTAAGTTAACAAATTCAAAGAAAATTCGACGGGCAAGCAGCCCCATGTAGCCCGAAACGCTTTGCTGCAGCTCGTTTAGCACGAATTTGTTGACAGAATTTGCCGCATAATGGTAATATAATGTAGACAGGAAAATAAAAGATTCTTAGCACACAAATTACCTATGTTATTTCTTGTATTAGTGTTTCATCATACCAGATTTTCCTGCAAAATCTTTTTAATAAACACAGAGGAATTCTAATGGCCTCAAACAATGCAATTATTACAATTAACCTGATTAAGACAGGGGAAAACTACGATTTAGAGGTACCACTGGATATTTCTGCCGGTGAACTTTGTTCTGCTCTATACCAGATGTACCTTCCCCACTGTCATGGTGATATGCAGCAATATTACTTAAAGGCAGAACGACCTATTGCTTTATTGCGTGGAGAACGTACTTTGCGCGAGTATGGCATCCGCGATGGAAGTATAATTAATATTACCGGGTAGGCTATGAAAAAACAACGATACACATTAACTGTTCAAAACAGCAATATTTTCAAGGAAGTAAGCTTGTCAAACGACACTCCGCTTATTAGAATCGGCACACTGCAGGATTGTGATGTGCGGCTCAAGCGTGAGTTGTTTAAGATCCCTGTTTGTGTAACGTTGCGCCTTGAAGTGAACCAGTGGCGGGTTTCCTGCAATACCGGCTTGCATATAAGCACAAGAGCCCTCAAGGATTGTAGTGAAACTACCATAAATCATGGTGATATATTTGACATACACAGTACTGTCGATAAGGAAAAACTGTTGACCCTGTCCCTTACCTATGATTTTACAATGAGTGGGGTTGTCTTTGATACAATAATAGACATTCGCAACATTAACGAACTTATAATCGGCAATACGCCTGACGCACAAATAAAACTAGGCGGACATTTCATCGGTTCAGAGTATATTAAGTTAAATCGTGGGAACGACGGTGTTATTCTAATAGATGCGACTAATGCGCCAAAAAGCGCTACCCTTAATGGTATACGGCTACTCGATACTGCGGTGATTCAAGAGTTTGATTTTATCGGTATTGCTGACTATAACTTCTATTATAAGAACCAGGTGCTGTATACCGCTATGCGCAAAGATTTGCAGGTAGATGGAATTTCCTCCCAACCGCTCCGTGATGAAACACCTGCGTTTACATACCCTAAATTGAACCGCAGTCCGAGGATGCTCTATGAATTTAATACCGAACCTATTGAAATCTTAAACCCTCCAAAAAAGCCGGAGAAACCTCGGGACAACTTTATTCTTCAAATTTCTCCCGCTCTGTTGATGATAGCGGTCACAGTATTAACGCGCAGCGGGTTAATTGGCGGTTTGAGCGTAGGGAATCCGGCATTTTTGGTGTTCAGTCTCGCAACGATCTCTGTAGGTATTATTACCTCGGTGCTTAGCTTTGTATATAATCGTAAA
Organism: Acetivibrionales bacterium; assembly: GCA_050945655.1. Lineage (GTDB taxonomy): Bacteria > Bacillota > Clostridia > DSM-8532 > DSM-8532 > DTU059. The sequence goes on from JBMNTI010000059.1 coordinate 13,138, forward strand.
CGTTATAAAAAGGATGTGGCAGAGTGGAGAGCCGATTACTTTGCTTACGTTGCCGGTAAACGGAGTGAAATAGAATTTGAACAGCGGAGAGAACGCGCTGAACTGATAGATACTTATCCATCTACAGAACAAGTTCGTAATTTTGTCAAGACCTTCTCCGGCAGGCTATTCGAACGTTCTCCGGAAGATATAGACTTCTTGCATGTCAGAGCAGGACTTGGAGCAATCCCGGCTTTGCGCAAACCGACTTATAACCAGGAACATAATATAAAAGCCGAAAATGAGCTTGTCCAAATACCCGAACAAATTTGCGCGGAATTCGCTTTAATAAGCAATGCTCCTGTTATGCTTCATCTGCGCGAGTCCGGTACGATTGGAGCGGTGGGAAACTCTCATGAGCAGTACGAGTTTTTCAAAACTCTTTTACTGGACATATGTGTTTTTCACCATTATGAAGAAGTGCAAGTCATTGTTCTCATGCCGCAAGACGACCGGAAAAAATATGATTGGATTAAGTGGCTTCCGCATCTTAAAAGTTCCGGTGGCGGGATTCGCGGCATTGTCTGTGACGATGAAAGCCGCGATAACGTATTCGAATATCTTTACGCATTGATGACCGAGCGTAACACAGCAGCTAAAAACTCTGAAGATATACCGCTTCCGTATTTTGTTGTATTTGTGCTAGAAGAATATGGCTTAAAAACACATCCTTTATCAAAATTCGCCCCAGATTCCGCAAAGCTGGGCTTAAGCTTCATATATTTCAAGCAGTATATCGAGAATTTACCGCAATACTGTTCTGAGATTGTTGAGCTCAGCCCCAACAACGGTACTCTTCGTCTCAGAAATAACAAAGCCTTTGCTTGCAGATTCACTCGTGAGCAAGTCAAGGATGAAAGCATAAAATTTGTCGCCGAACGTCTTGCCCCGGTCTATTGTGAGAAAATTGCGCTGTCTTCGCGCCTAACGTCAAACATCACATTGTTTGAACTACTGAACATTATCTCACCGGAAGACTTGAACCTTATCGACCGCTGGTCTGGATCCAATGTGCAAAAGACACTTGCAGCACCGCTGGGTGTTGATGTAAAGGGTAAAATTGTCAATCTTGACCTGCATGAAAAAGCCCATGGCCCCCACGGTCTGGTTGCAGGTACGACAGGTTCCGGGAAAAGCGAGATTATACAGTCATACATACTTTCAGCCGCGGTTAACTTTCACCCTTATGAAGTGTCATTTGTCATAATTGATTTCAAAGGTGGCGGGATGGCTAACCAATTTGAGTATTTGCCGCATTTGGTAGGAAAGATTACCGACATCGACAGTCATGAGATCAATCGTTCTTTGCTCTCAATCAGGGCCGAGCTTGAAAAACGTAAACGGCTGTTTGCAGAATTCGGCGTTAACCATATTGACAACTATATTGCGACATATCGCTCCGGTGTTGCTTCTGTTCCGCTTCCTCACCTTATTCTAATAGTTGATGAATTTGCCGAACTAAAAGCTGAGCAGCCGGAGTTTATGAAAGAATTAATCAGCACCGCACGGGTTGGTCGCAGCCTGGGTATCCATCTTATTCTGGCGACGCAAAAACCCGCCGGTCAGGTTAATGAGCAAATATGGAGCAATTCACGGTTTAAACTTTGTCTAAAAGTTGCTACCAGAGAGGACAGCAACGAAGTCCTTAAATCTCCCCTTGCGTCTGAAATCCGCGAGCCCGGTCGTGCTTATCTGCAAGTCGGCAACAATGAAATCTTTACGCTCTTTCAATCCGCATATAGTGGGGCGTCCGCAATCAGTGACAAATGCGGCAATATCCGTGAATTTACTATTTCCAGCGTATCATTTACCGGTAAACGCACTATTGTCTATGAGCGTAAAGCAGAAAGCCTGAGTGACGGTAGCAAAATAACGCAACTTAAGGCTCTGGTGGATTATATCAACACCTATTGCGAACGAGCCTGCATTAAGAAACTACCAAGCATATGTCTGCCGCCGTTGCCGGAGGCCATTGCCTATTTTGCCGGTACACCCGCAGAAAATCAGGCAGGTACGGTAGTTCGAATAGGCATATACGATGACCCCTGTAATCAGGTGCAGCCCGAAGTTAAACTCAACCTGCTTGATGGAAACGTAATAATAATCGGCTCTGCCCAGACCGGCAAGAC
>JBMNTI010000060.1:0-15129 GCA_050945655.1 Acetivibrionales bacterium
TAATGGATGATTTTAAGAAACTGGAATTTTACCGTTGCTGCGATTGTGAATTCTTTATATTTCACCCTCACGAGAACATAAGCTCATATGGTGTCTGCGGAATGTTTTCGGTCAGAAAATGTGACGGGAGCCTAAAAAAAGCTTGTTCCAGATTTGTAAGGCGCAGGGAGCATATAGCATAAGTATATAGCCTGATGCATATCCCGACGTGTGGTCTTTTGCCCACGGGTGGCTCAATCTTTCCCAATATAGTTATCATGCGGTGGTCGCTCTTTGAAGCGGCCGATTTATCTTGTCGAGAACCTTGCACCCGTCTTACCACGTTAAGCTTTGGAAGGAACCGCAGTCGATGTCATGCGTGAAACGGAGCAGAATTGCGAAGTGGCTGTGAATATTAAACCTATGCATGTTTAGCGGCTATAGCTGACATTTGTCATCCTGAGCGTCAGCGAAGGATCTTCTGCAATTTAGCGATCCATCTCCAACATCCAGTTTCCAGTCGCGCTCGCTTCGCAATCCATGCTTCGCTTTAATCGCAGCAAGTACGCCGCTTATTTACCATTGCATGATCAAGTATTATAGCCTGCATGTTAAAACAGTTTACGCACAGGCTGGCAAAGCATTCCGGCTTATCTCATTAAGAACCCTGCACTGCTTAATTGCGTTACCAAGTTGTGCGAGTGCAAGATTCAAACGGAGATAAGCCGGATTGATTCGCAGGAAAGACCGCTAATCCGGGAATATATATTTTATATCCTTGCAACTCCCGATTTTCTGGCTGCTTCCGCCACTGCTTCCGCAACAGTCTTAGCCACTCTCGGATCAAAAGGTTTCGGAATGATATAATCTACAGAAAGTTCATCAGGGGAAATAAGGTCTGCCAAAGCTTTCGCCGCCGCAATTTTCATTTCATCATTTATATCACTTGCCCTGACATCAAAAGCACCTCTGAAAATTCCCGGAAATGCCAGAACATTGTTGATCTGGTTTGGAAAGTCACTTCTGCCGGTAGCAATGATCTTTGCCCCACCGGCCTTTGCATCATCAGGAAAAATCTCAGGTGTGGGGTTTGCGCATGCAAATACAATAGCATCCTTTGCCATGGTTTTTACCATATCGGTTGTTAATATTCCCGGAGCCGAAACACCAATGAAAACATCCGCGTTTATTAACATTTCGGCCAGCGAACCTGCCCTTCTTTCCCTGTTGGTTACAAGGGCTATCTCTTCCTTAACAGAGTTCATCCCCTCTTTTCTGCCTTCATAGACAGCGCCTGCCCTGTCGCAGAGAGTAATATTCTTATATCCGTCGCTTAAAAGCAGCTTTGAGATCGATATGGCCGCTGCTCCGGCACCGTTTATAACTATCTTTACAGCTTCTTTCTTCTTATTGATAATTCTTAATGAATTAGTAAGCCCGGCCAGGGTTACTACTGCCGTACCGTGCTGGTCATCATGAAAAATCGGAATGTCACATTTCTCCTTCAGCTTTCTCTCTATCTCAAAACATCTGGGAGCGGAAATATCCTCAAGATTAACTCCCCCAAAGCTGCCGCTTATCAAATATATGGTATTTACAATTTCATCCACATCTTTCGACCTAATGCATAACGGAAATGCATCTACATTACCAAACTTCTTGAATAATACGCATTTGCCTTCCATTACCGGCATACCCGCCTCCGGTCCTATATCTCCCAACCCAAGTACGGCCGAACCGTCGGTAACGACCAGACATAAATTGTGACGTCTTGTCAGCTCATAGCTTAAGTTAACATCCTTTTGTATTTCCAAACATGGCTGCGCTACACCGGGGGTGTAAGCAAGGGATAGACTCTTCTTACTGTCAACAGGAACAGCCGCAATCACCTCTATTTTTCCTTTCCACTCCTTGTGAAGCCTCAATGACTCTTGTGCATAATCCATAAATTTAACCTCGTGTTTTTTTAAAGAGGCCATCTCAAATACGCAACATGTCATTCTGGGTCCATATTATGGCCGAAGATTCTTTAAATGACATTCTTTTTGAAACAGCCCCCTGTTATAATCAACTATCCATATAAGATTGTTTAGAGTTGTTCCTGATAAACAGGAGTGTTTTCATCGATATCTACTTCGATATCCCTGTATCTGGCAAGACCTGTCCCTGCCGGAATAAGCTTACCGATAATAATATTCTCCTTCAGACCTATCAATGGATCGATCTTGCCCTTTATGGCAGCTTCGGTAAGAACTCTGGTAGTTTCCTGGAATGAAGCGGCCGATAAGAAGGATTCGGTAGCAAGAGAGGCTTTTGTTATCCCCAGGAGTACGCGCTTTCCAGTTGCCGGCCTCAAACCCTGTTCCTCGGCAAGTCTGTTTTTTTCTTCAAATTCAAACATATCTACCAGGCTGCCGGGGAGCATATCGGTATCGCCGTAATCCTCAATCTTTACCTTGCGAAGCATTTGACGGACAATAACCTCTATATGCTTATCATTTATATCAACGCCCTGGAGTCTGTAAACCTTTTGTACTTCCTGTAAAAGATATCTCTGCACAGCCTGAACCCCTTTTATTTTCAAAATATCATGGGGGTTGACAGAGCCTTCGGTGAGTTCGTCACCGGCTTCGATTTCTTCACCGTCGGTAACTTTTATGGATGAACCATAGGGTATGAGGTAGGTTTTAGATTCACCCTTCTCATTATTGACAACCTCAATTTCCCTCTTCTTTTTAGTTTCCTTAATATGAACCGTACCGGCTATCTCGGATACTATTGCCAGACCTTTAGGCTTACGGGCTTCGAAAAGCTCCTCGACACGGGGAAGACCCTGTGTAATGTCATCACCGGCAACGCCGCCTGTATGGAAGGTACGCATGGTAAGCTGGGTTCCCGGTTCGCCTATAGACTGGGCGGCGATGAATCCCACCGCTTCTCCCGCATTGCATTCCTCCCCATTAGCTAGATTAATGCCGTAGCATTTTGCGCAGACACCAACTTTAGACCGGCAGGTCAATAACGAGCGGATTTTAACTTTCTTAAACCCGATATTTTCGACTTTTTCCGCAAGATCTTCGGTGATAAGCTGATTCTGCTTTACTATAACCTCTCCGGTTTTCGGATCGACAATATCTTCAGGAGTGTAACGACCTGCCAGACGTTCTGCCAAGCCTTCAATGATTTTTCCGCTTATTACTATTGGAGCAATCTCGATACCGTCATCGGTACCACAGTCTTCCTCACGGATAATAACCTCCTGGGCTACGTCAACCAAACGACGTGTAAGGTATCCTGAGTCGGCCGTACGAAGAGCCGTATCCGCCAGACCCTTTCTGGCTCCATGGGTTGATATGAAGTATTCCAAAACATTAAGTCCTTCACGGAAATTGGACCGGATAGGAATCTCAATTGTTTCACCCGATGTGTCAACCATCAGCCCGCGCATACCGCCCAATTGTCTGATCTGGTTAATATTGCCTCGTGCGCCTGACTGAGACATCATATAAACCGGATTAAAGCGATCCAATGAGGTAATCAGAGCATTCTTAATATCCTCGGTTGTTTTGTTCCAGGCAGAGATAATAGCGCTCTTTCGTTCTTCCTTATTATACAAACCGTTTTTGTAATGTCTCTCAATTTCTTCAACTTTTTTATCGGTTTCATCCAGGTATTTTTGCTTGACGTCCGGTATGGTCATATCGGTAATACCAATGGTGATAGCACCCTTTGTCGAGTACTCAAATCCTAATGCCTTGATTTTGTCAAGAACCACAGCTGTCTTATTGGTGCCGTTGATATTGATGCATTTCTCGATAATTTTGCCCAGTTCTTTCTTTCCGATTAAAAAGTCTATTTCAAAATCGCATACCGTTTCCGGGTTTGTTCTGTCAACGTACCCCAAATTCTGAGGTATAGCCGAATTAAAGATAATCTTGCCTACGGTGGTATCAACAATCTTACTTATTTTAGCCCCGTTAAGCTCTTTAATTACTTTAACCTTAATTCGGGCATTAAGACTGACAGTATCGGTCTGATAGGCCATAACAGCCTCTTCCGGGCTGCTGAAAGTCTTTCCTTCCCCGATAACGCCGTTGATAACATTTCCGTCTTTATCATATTCGGCTTCTTTTACAATAGTCAGATAGTAGCTTCCAAGCACCATATCCTGGGTAGGCACGGTAACAGGCTTACCGTCCTGGGGTTTAAGCAGGTTGTTGGCTGAAAGCATCAAAATACGGGCTTCAGCCTGGGCTTCAGCTGACAAAGGCACGTGAACGGCCATTTGGTCGCCGTCAAAGTCGGCATTGTAAGCGGTACATACCAACGGATGAAGTTTAATGGCACGGCCCTCTACCAGCACCGGCTCAAAGGCCTGAATACCAAGTCTGTGCAATGTAGGCGCGCGGTTTAAAAGAACGGGGTGCCCTTTTATTACTTCTTCCAGAACGTCCCATACTTCCGGCTTAACGCGTTCGACCATGCGTTTTGCACTCTTGATATTATGGACAAGCCCTCCTTCAACAAGTTTTTTCATAACAAATGGCTTGAATAACTCTAAAGCCATCTCTTTGGGAAGTCCGCACTGGTAAATTTTTAGCTCCGGTCCTACCACGATAACTGAACGACCGGAATAGTCAACACGCTTACCCAATAGATTCTGACGGAAACGTCCCTGCTTGCCCTTTAACATATCCGAAAGGGATTTAAGCGGCCGGTTGCCGGGACCTGTAACAGGGCGTCCGCGGCGGCCGTTATCAATGAGAGCGTCCACTGCTTCCTGGAGCATACGCTTTTCATTTCTTACGATTATTTCAGGAGCTCCCAAGTCAAGCAGTCTTTTTAGACGGTTATTACGGTTAATAACTCTTCTGTAAAGGTCGTTTAAGTCGGATGTTGCGAAACGTCCGCCGTCCAACTGAACCATAGGACGAAGTTCCGGCGGAATAACGGGAACAACATCCAAGATCATCCATTCAGGCTTATTCCCTGATTCACGGAAAGCTTCAACAACCTCCAGGCGTTTAATAGCACGGATTTTCTTTTGGCCGGTCGAATTCTCAATTTCTTCTCTGAGTTCTTCGGACTGAGCATCCAGATCCATAGAAAAAAGAAGTTCTTTTATAGCTTCGGCTCCCATGCCTGCCCGGAAATTGCTTCCGAACTTATCTATACTTTCCCGGTATTCTTTTTCGTTCAATACCTGTTTATGGGAAAGCGGGGTACTTCCCGGATCGATCACCACATACGATGCAAAGTACAGCACCTTTTCCAGAGCTCTGGGCGACATGTCAAGCAAAAGTCCCATTCGGCTTGGTATCCCTTTAAAATACCATATATGGGAAACCGGGGCTGCCAGTTCAATATGACCCATGCGCTCCCGGCGCACTTTTGAACGGGTCACTTCAACTCCGCATCTGTCGCAGACTATCCCCTTATATCTAATGCGCTTATATTTTCCGCAATGACATTCCCAGTCCCTTGTCGGACCAAAAATCCTTTCACAGAATAACCCGTCACGTTCCGGTTTTAAAGTCCTGTAGTTAATGGTTTCAGGCTTTTTAACCTCTCCTCTTGACCATTCACGGATCTTTTCCGGGGAGGCAAGACCTATTTTTATGGCATCAAAATTATTTAATTCAAACATCGCCTGTAACCTCCTATATTTCATCATCGTCATCAATCTCTTCATCATCGTCTACGCCAAGAATGTCTCCGACAATGTCCTCATTAAGCTCTGTCCCTTCCGAAATATCACCGATATCCAGGGAATCGATTTCAAACTCTTCATCAATAACATTGACACTTCGTCCCTCTTCATCTTCAAAATCAATATAGGAAATGCTTTCATCTTCGCGGCCTTCAATATTGACGTCGAGTTCTTCCATATCATCATAGACAGATTCTTTTATTTCTATTTCTTCACGCCTGTCACTAAATACTTTCACATCCAGTGCAAGACTCTGCAGTTCCTTCATAAGAACTTTGAAGGACTCCGGAATACCGGGTTCGGGTACATTCTCACCCTTGACAATAGCCTCATAGGTTTTAACACGGCCTACTACGTCGTCGGATTTAACCGTCAGAACCTCTTGGAGAGAATACGCTGCGCCGTAGGCGGCAAGAGCCCATACTTCCATTTCTCCGAAACGCTGACCGCCAAATTGAGCTTTTCCTCCCAAAGGCTGCTGGGTTACTAGTGAGTAAGGTCCTGTTGACCGGGCATGGATCTTATCGTCAACCAGGTGAGCAAGCTTAAGATAATACATGTAACCGACTGTTACACGGTTTTCAAAAGGTTCACCGGTTCTGCCGTCATACAAAACAGTCTTTCCGTCTTCCGGCAACCCTGCTTTTGCGAGAGTTTCAAAGATATCCTCTTCTCTTGCTCCGTCAAATACGGGAGAAGCGATCTTCCAGCCGAGAACCTTTGCAGCATAGCCCAAATGTACTTCGAGCACCTGCCCGATATTCATACGGGAAGGGACACCCAAAGGGTTAAGCACTATCTGTAAAGGAGTGCCGTCAGGCAGGAAAGGCATGTCCTCCATAGGCAGAATTCTTGAAATAACACCTTTATTACCATGCCGACCGGCCATTTTATCTCCTACCGAGACTTTTCTCTTCTGGGCAATATAAACACGCACAAGCATATTTACACCAGGAGGCAGCTCATCGCCGTTCTCCCGGGTAAACACTTTAACGTCAACAACAATACCTGATTCTCCATGAGGAACTCTAAGGGACGTATCGCGGACTTCACGAGCTTTTTCACCGAATATGGCGCGAAGTAGCCTCTCTTCGGCAGTCAGCTCGGTTTCACCTTTCGGTGTAACCTTGCCCACCAGAATATCACCGGAACGAACCTCCGCACCGATTCTTATTATTCCTCGTTCATCCAGATCTTTTAGCGAATCCTCACCCACATTTGGAATGTCCCGGGTTATTTCTTCAGGACCCAGTTTTGTGTCGCGGGATTCGGATTCGTATTCCTCAATATGAATAGAGGTATATACATCATCTCGGACCAGCTCTTCGGAAATAAGAATAGCATCCTCATAGTTATAACCCTCCCAGGTCATAAAGCCTACAAGAACATTCTTGCCCAGAGCAATCTCACCATTATCGGTGGAGGGACCGTCTGCTAAAATACCACCGGCTTCAACCTTTTCACCTTTTTTAACAATAGGTCTCTGGTTGATGCAGGTACCCTGGTTGGAGCGCTTATATTTTAAAAGCTTATAATAATCCTTCTGTCCTTTTGCAGTTTTAACCACTATTTCGCCTGCCGTAACCTTTTCCACCACACCGGAATTCTTCGCCACGATACAAACACCGGAATCCTTAGCGGCACGGTATTCTATTCCCGTCCCGACCGTCGGAGCTTCGGGTTTAATAAGCGGTACGGCTTGACGCTGCATGTTGGAGCCCATCAGGGCGCGGTTGGCGTCGTCATTCTCAAGGAAAGGAATCATGGCTGTAGCAACTGAAACCAACTGCTTTGGTGAAACATCCATATAGTCGATCTTGTTTCTGTCTACTTCAAGAATTCGATCCATAAAACGGCAGCCTATCCGCTTGTTTATAAAGTATCCGTTTTCGTCCAAAGGTTCGTTTGCCTCTGCCACCATATAGATATCCTCAACATCGGCGGTCATATACTCGGTTATATCAGTAACACGCCCCTTTTGCTTGTCAACCTTACGGTAAGGCGCTTCGATAAACCCATAGTCATTGACACGGGCATATGTGCTTAATGATCCTATCAAACCGATGTTAGGGCCTTCAGGAGTCTCAATGGGGCACATGCGTCCGTAGTGGGAATGGTGAACGTCACGAACTTCGAAACTGGCACGGTCACGGGAAAGACCTCCGGGACCCAACGCACTTAAACGGCGTTTATGTGTAAGCTCGGCCAGGGGGTTAGTCTGATCCATAAACTGTGATAATTGGCTGGATCCAAAGAACTCTTTAATCGCCGCTGCCACCGGACGAATATTGATCAATGCCTGGGGTGTAACTGCGTCAATGTCCTGTATGGTCATTCTTTCTCTGACCACTCTTTCCATACGGGCAAGACCGATACGGAACTGATTCTGAAGTAGCTCTCCTACCGAGCGAAGCCGACGGTTGCCCAAATGGTCTATATCATCTATATAGCCAATGCCATGATCCAGATTCAATATATAATTGACTGATGCCACAATGTCTTCCTTGGTGATATTTTTTGGCATTAAAGCATCAATATTATCCTTCAGAACTAAAATAAGCTGTTCTTCCTTCGCCCCTTTGTTTTCCTCCAGGATCGTTTTAAGCACATCGTAACGTACCCTTTCATTGATTCCGGCTAAAGCGGGATCAAACGGAATATAGTCCGTAATGTCAACTGTTAAATTACCTATAACTTTTACGGATCTTCCGTCTACTTCAATAAATACGGTGTTAATGCCGGAATTCTGTATTTTCCATGCCATTTCCTCATTTATTTCTCCACCGGCTTTAACAAGAACCTTTTTATTTTTTTTATCCTTAATATCCTCAGCAGCAATCTGATTACGGATACGATTGGCAAGAGACAGCTTTTTATTAAACTTATAACGCCCTACATTGGAAAGATCATAGCGCTTGGGGTCGAAAAACAAATTATTCAGTAAAGTAGAGGCGCTCTCTTCTGTCGGTGGCTCACCGGGACGCAAACGCTTGTATACTTCAAATAAGCCTTCTTCACGGCTCTTGGTTGCATCCTTTGTTATAGTAGCCTGAAGCTTTGGCTCTTCTCCCAATAACTCGAGCAGCTCGGCGTCGGTACCAAATCCTAATGCGCGCAAAAACTGCGTGATAGGCAATTTTCTTGTTCTGTCGATCCGGACATAGATAACCTCTGCCGAATCGGTTTCATATTCAAGCCATGCCCCGCGGTATGGAATTACAGTGTTTGAATAAAGATTATTACCATGCTTATCTTTCTCTTTTGAGTAGTATACACCTGGAGAACGAACCAGCTGGCTGACAATAACACGCTCGGCGCCGTTAATGACAAAAGTTCCGGTATCGGTCATCAGAGGAAAATCTCCCATAAAAATTTCCTGTTCTTTGACTTCGCCGGTTTCCTTATTAATAAGTCGTACCTTCACTTTTAAAGGCGCAGAGTAAGTAGTGTCTCTTTCTTTGCACTCTTCAACCGTGTACTTGATATTATCGGTCTCAAGGGTGTAATCGATGAATTCCATAATCAGATTACCGGTGTAATCCATTATTGGAGACACATCTCTTAAGACATCTCTTAAACCCTCTCTAAGGAACTGATTGTATGAGTTCTTCTGAATCTCAATCAGGTTCGGCATATCAAGAACTTCGTTGATTCGGGCAAAGCTCATTCTTTTTGTTTTGCCCATTTGAACTTCATGGACCATTAGTAATCACCTCGTATGAATCGCATATTTTGGTGGAAAAGACATAAAAATATAGAAGGGGGGAAATGAGTCCATTCTTGTTACAATTAATCAAGTTAAGTTATAAACTTGTGTATAAATCCCAAGATATCATTCTCCCGATCTATTTTTTAATCTTAAAGATTATTGACATGTATTGTATCATTCATACAATTGTGCTATAATATTATTGAAACAACCGTAAATAATCGTTAAGATGCACAACTGAAAAAAATAATACAATACCGGCATTTATAATGATGCAGTTTTTAATTGTAACATAGTAAAAACCTAATGTCAACTAAGGGCACCAGGTTTTTTTTAAATCATTTTTTCAATAATATTACGATTATATTTCTATTCTACCATTATTTCAAACCTCTCAAAAATAACAGGATTGAAAAACTGATCGGCATTAAATGAGGTTCTCCTGAACCTTACATATTCACGGGTGTTTTTTGATAACCAAAGGGGTACCTCAATTTTCAGCAAATCGCAAACACCTACAAGACTTTTTTCAAGCCTGTCCTGATAAGAGCCTTCACTATCATCTATCTCATAAACCTGCTCCGCTATTATTGTTGTCCCTTTTATGAGCTTACCTACGGTACGCATAGTACAACTCCCTTGTTACTAATAAAAAACTTCCATCAGATATAGTCCAACCGGCGGCGCGGTTACTCCGATCGAATTGCGCTGTTCGTTTATTATAGCTTCTTTGATTATTTCAGGTTCAAAACGCCCTTTCCCAATATCCACCATGGTTCCGACCATAATTCTCACCATATTATAAAGAAATCCGTCTCCCTTAGTGTCATAGACAAAAAACTCACCGTCTTTATGCCATTTGGAGTATAAAATCGTTCTGTCATAGGTTTTTACACTATGACCTGAGGCACAGAACGCTTTAAAAGAATGATTCCCCAAAAAACATCCGGCGGCTTTTTCCATTGCGTCAAAATCAAGTGTTTCCCGGACATGCCATGCTCTTTTAGCCCATAATGCAGATTTTTGAGGTCTGTTTATTATCATATATCTATAGTGCTTTCCCTTAGCCGAAAACTGTGCATGAAATCCATCCTCTTCCTCCTTTGATGCTATTATCGAAACATCATCAGGCAGGTATGAATTAAGGGCAGGAGTAAATTTTTCAGCAGGAATGCTTGATTCTGTCATAAAGCTGGCTACCTGTCCGTACGCATGTACTCCGGCATCGGTTCTTCCGGCTCCGTCGGGAATAATACTCTCGCCCGTAAGCTTTTTTATTGCCTTTGCCAATACTTCCTGTACCGAAAGAGCGTTTTTCTGATACTGCCACCCATGATAGCCGGAACCGTCATATTCAATTGTGAGCTTTATCTTTCTCATCTTATCCTTGTAAGTTTAAGTTATACTTTGGAAATAAATGCTGCTCCCACAATTCCTGCATCATTGCCCATTCTTGCAACAACGATAGGAGTCGCAGGTATATCCTGATTGCTGTAGGTCTTGCCCTTCATTTTTTCCTTCAGCGGCAGGATCAGATTATCGCCTTCTTTGGATACTCCGCCGCCGATAACGATTACATTTGGTTGGAATATATTAACTATATTAGCCAATGCTTCTGCGAATATGTCTATGTATTTGTCAACAACGGCACAACCTGCTTCATCACCCAGTCTTGCGGCATCAAAAGCAGTCTTTGCATCAATATTATCCAAATTCCCTCCGCAAAGCTCATGAATCTTGGATTGAGGACTCTTTTCGGCTGCTTTTCTTGTTTCCCTGATAAGGGCGGGGGCGGCTGAATAAGCTTCCCAGCAGCCTTTTCTGCCGCATGTGCATTGTTCTCCGTTTAATTCTATAACCGTATGGCCAAGCTCTCCTCCTATTCCGTTCGAACCTGTAAAGAGTTTTTGATTCAAAATTATGCCTCCGCCAATCCCGGTTCCGATAGTAATAATTATCGCCGAATCCATCCCTTTGGCGGCTCCGGCAACACTTTCGGCTATTGCGGCGCAGTTTGCGTCATTCTCAAGATAAATGGGCACATTAATAAGCTTTTGAAGTTCTTCCCTGATTGGTACATTATTAAAACATAAATTATTATTGTAAAGGATAATGCCTTTCTCCCTGTCATGTGTACCTGGACTTCCTATGCCAATACAATGGACGTCCTTTTCGGTTATTCCGTATTCCTTAATAAGGTCAAGTACCAGCATGCACAGGTCATTAACAATTAAAGAAGGTTCCCTGGTTCTGCCCGTAGGTACGCTGGCTTTTTTGACGATATTTCCTTCCTCGTTCACTATTCCAGCAGCAATTTTTGTGCCTCCCAAATCAACCCCAATATAATACATAAAGACCTCCTTGATACGGAATTTTTCCCATAATTATCATATGTCTTGTATTATGATATAATATACAACAAAGAATAGTCAAGCCGTGCTTTAAGGCATATCGACAAACTGTGTGTAAACTATCAATTATATTAAACCTATGCAAGTTTAGCGGCTGTAGATTGCCGCTTATTTACGATTCCATAATCAAATATTATAACCTGCATGTTAAAACAGTTTTTGCACAGTCTGTCTAACCATTGGCAATTTTTTCACCTTCATTACCGGTTTAAGAATAAAAAAACCGAAAGGACAATTGATTATGATACAAGGTAAAAACATAATACTTCGAACTATATACCCCCATGAGGTGGAGCATATCTATGAACTTATCACCCATATTAATTTAAAAGGGGAATTCTGGCATCTGAATATTCCGTCGGCTAATGAGTTTGTTAAGGAATACAACCGTACCGGATTCTGGAGCATGAATGAAGGCCGCATGCTTATTATATCTCCTGACGGAGAATATATAGGTGAGCTTCTTTATTTTAAAGGACTGGATTATCAGTCAGGTTATGAAGTGGGGTATGAGCTTTTTGACCCGGGATTTTCCGGCAAAGGCTACATGAGTGAAGCTTTGCTTCTCTTTTGTGCTTATATGTTTTCTGTTTACCCCATTAACCGCATACAGGTAAATGTCATGGAACGTAATCTTGCCAGTGCGAGAGTAGTCGAAAAATGTGGCTTTACCTATGAAGGTACAATGCGTAAGGCAACTTTCAACCAGGGGGAGTATCATAACCTCAGACTGTATTCGCTGCTGCGTGAAGAGTGTCCGCCATTGGACAGCCTTCTCGTATAAGTTATCAGATTGGCGAAAACTATCAATAGTATTAAATCTTTGCAAACTTAGCGGCTGTAGGTGACATTTGTCATCCTGAGCGTCAGCGAAGGATCTTCTGCGATTTAGCGCTCCATCTCCAACATTCGGTTTCCAGTCGCGCTCGCTACGCAATCCTTGCTTCGCTTTAAATCGTAGCAACCACGCCGCTTATTTATGTTTGCATAATCAAATATTATAACCCTGCATATATGAACAGTTTTCGCACAGCCTGTCGTTGATCTAAATAATTAACAATGAATTATATTGAAATAAAAAGTTCAAAATATTAACCGGAATATATTTTCCCTCATTGGAAGGACTAAAAATTAATGATTCCCCAGTTAATAATAAGAACTTTTTTTTTATATTTGGTAGTTATAGTGGCGATGCGTCTTATGGGAAAACGTCAGATAGGAGAACTGCAGCCATTTGAATTTGCTATTGCAGTAATGATTTCAGATCTTGCGGCAATTCCCCTTGCAGACGAAGATAAAAAGCTTTCTCATGCGCTCATACCCATTGCTGTATTGATAGTATGTCAGCTCTTGATTTCATTTTTAGCTATTAGAGGTGTGAGAATCAGAGAAATAATCTGCGGAAAGCCGGTATTACTTATACGAAACGGCAAAATACTTGAAAAAAATATGCGTAAAGAAATGTATACGATTAATGATCTGCTTGAACAACTGAGATTCAATAGTATTCAGGATGTAAACGATGTTGAGTATGGAATTCTGGAAACAAACGGCCAACTGAGCGTTCTGCTGAAAAGCAACAAAAGAGCCGTGACACCTGAAGATCTGGGAATGGATCTGCCTCCTGAATGCTTCAACCGGGATATAATTATTGACGGAAAACTAATCGGCAGAAATTTAGAACGGCTTCAATTAAAGAGAGAGTGGCTCGACAATGCCTTAAAAAAGTTCGGCATAAATGACTATAAACATGTTTTTTACGCTTATATAAACAATAAAATGGAATTATTTGTTCAAAAAAAAGGAGAGTATCTGGAGTGAGCAGTCCATTAAGATCGGGTCGATGAACTTAGCAGACTTTCAACGATTGCTTTCAGTATTTCGATTTCAACTTTTTTTATGTCGATCTTATCAATAACTTTCTTAATGCTCTCCGAATAATCAATCTTTACCCTTGGCGGTTTTCTCTCCACATATACGATCTCATTCTTAAACCTGTTTACGCCGTCATCATAAGAAACCTTCACTAAAAAGTGAGGGTCGAAGCTTTTTTCCCTAATTACTTCTGCCTTTATATTCGTACCCAACGCAAAGACCTCCGTAATAAATTAACCACCTATAATTATTATCGTTATTTTTTTTAAATTATTTTATATAGTTATACATGGTATCTCTCATATTCCTGTGAGTACCCCGATTAA
Source organism: Acetivibrionales bacterium (assembly GCA_050945655.1). GTDB lineage: Bacteria > Bacillota > Clostridia > DSM-8532 > DSM-8532 > DTU059. Next base: position 14,011 of record JBMNTI010000060.1, read on the forward strand.
TCGGGCGCGCGTGTTTCTCTTTACTCATCGTATCGACAGCGACCCTGGCACTACATTTAAATCTCTAGTCGTATCATGCGTGTCTGCCGCCTATTCTCCCCTGACTTTCTGCGGGAAAGTGGGTAACAAGGTCACTAGAAGAATTGCTAAGGTTAAAAATAAAGAAATACTCTTTTTCATAAGATTAATTCTCCTGACAATTAGTAGGCTTTTTCCTTTTTAAACCTCTAACCAAAGGTCTTTTAGGTCTCATTTTTTCATACTTAGTTAACAGAGCCATATTATTTACCGGAACAGTTCCAAGTAGTACGAAGGAGCGGATCAAGACCACTGAAAAACTCGTCCCCTAATTGTCATCCTGAGCGCAGCGAAGGATCTTATTGTTTGACTCAAAGATCCTTCACTCCACTTCGTTCCGTTCAGGATGACAGGTATGGCGTATCGTTTCGTTCAGGATGACAGGTATGGCGTATCGTTCCGTTCAGGATGACACGTATGGCGTATCGTTTCGTTTAGGATGACACGTATGGCGTATCGTTTCGTTCAGGATGACACGTATGGTGTATCGTTTCGTTCAGGATAACAGGTATGGCGTATCGTTCCGTTCAGGATGACACAAAAGGATGTCATCCTGAGCGCAGCGAAGGATCTTATTGTTTGACTCAAAGATCCTTCACTCCACTTCGTTCCGTTCAGGATGACACGAAAGGATGTCATTCTGAGCGCAGCGAAGGATCTTTTATTCATGCGAGTATAAGATCCTTCGTCAATTTCTCCCTCAGAATGACAGCGTCAGATTCTTCATTTTGCTTCGCTCAATTCAGAATGACATATGGACTTTTTCAGTGGTTCTGAACGGTTCTGGCGTCATACAAGAAACCCTTCACCAGCTATTATGTCAATTAGCATATATGAACAGTTTTCGCACAGCCTGTCGTTGATCTAAATAATTAACAATGAATTATATTGAAATAAAAAGTTCAAAATATTAACCGGAATATATTTTCCCTCATTGGAAGGACTAAAAATTAATGATTCCCCAGCATGCACCATTCTGCTGTATATGGTAAACCTTGATTTCGCATTGGTTCGACTTTAGTGCGTGCCTGTGCCCATAAA
>JBMNTI010000061.1:0-14681 GCA_050945655.1 Acetivibrionales bacterium
AACTTAGATGTTCCTTTGATTGAAGATATGATATCTAATTCGAAATTTTCAGCACCATGCATTATGAAATTACCAGTCTCAATACGAATACGATAACCTTTTTCAGGGCAGGTATCTTACATAATTTTCTTGTAGTTTTAAAAAACATCTGGTGCTAATATGTATTGACACAAGATGTTTATATTTATGGTATATAATACTATTAATTTTGTCAATATTATGAAACCAATTTTTTATTGTTTTTGTTTTAGGTGATTATACCCGCTATACAATACAAAACTATCGGGTGCTTTTTTGAACCATACGCTTGAAAACATACCATATAACACAAAATGGGCGGTATTAACCGCCCAAATTTTACGTTAAAACTTATTTACATGCATTCATATTGTTTTTCCAACGACTGTCATTCTGCTCATTCAGAATATACACAACTACTTTTCTTCTGCCCCATTTGCTGACTTCGGATTTAGTATCGAAATATAAGTCAATATTCTTCCCTTTTATAGCACTTCCGATGTCCCCTGCAATAGCAAAACCATAGTCCGGAGCCGAACCGGGAACCTCAACGTAAACCTTCGTTCCTAAAGGGATTACCTTCGGATCAACTGCAATTATTCCTTCTCTTGCCCGCATTCCTGTATAAGTTATTCCGAATTCCGGGTGATCTTCATGTTTACCGGTATCTTCAAAGGATGATGTATACGCCGTAGCTCTCATATCTAATACCTTTGAATACCTTACCAGATCTCCCCGTGAATTTCTGAAATTCATCACCGTTCCGTACTCAACTACCTGATCTACAGGAGCTTTTACTACATCTTCGTTTACAAATAGACGTTCAACCGGCTTTCCGTCTTCATAGGTTATTTTATAATACTTTTCTCTTATTCCGTTTTCCCCTTTAACAATGGTTTTGGTATCTCCATCGTTCATGGTATTATTGGGTTTTTCTATTACGGCAAACGGTATCTCTTCCTTTTCTGCTGCGATTTCTTCATTCACACGAACCACCTGGATAACCATGTCTGATGAAACCTGGCTATTGGCCGTCAGACCTTCGAAGCGATCCAAAGGATCTAGATTAATGCCGTTTTCTTTTATTACTTCTTCAACCGTGTCCTTGTAGGACCATACCTCCTTAAGCTGTCCGTCGATCATTATGCTAACTGGTACTGCCCGTTTTATATTAATAACATTCAGGGCTTCATTATCTAAAGTTGCGTTAAGGGGCATACTAATGTAATCATTAGGCTTTATTGAGATATCCAATAGCTCAAGAGCCTGTGCCACATTAGCTCCCATAGTTTTCACGACGATTGGCTTGCCGTTATCAATAACCTTAACATCCTTACTGATATTCCTGTATAATCTAATACCTGCGGTCACAGCAAATGCCGATAGAATCAGCAGCATAGCCAATTGCTTAAGGGGAAGCGTTCGTTTGATGGAAGTAAAATATAATCCGTTCATTCAAACTTCCTCTCCTTATTTAATCAGATTCAGGCAACTCTTTTAGTTGCTTTTATGTGTTGCGTATCTTCTGTCTATGGCATAAACAGCCGCTCTCTTGTATATTCGGGATAAATACACTCCTCTGCTTTTTATTGTTATGCAAGGCTTTTACATTTTATATAGGATTATTTTTTTTGTCAAGGGTTCCCATTATTTTTTGGTAACTACATACAATATTACCCATTTTTTTGATTCAGAATTGTACTTAAAGCCCATTTCCAGAGTATTTTGCCCGTCAACAAGATAGGGCATGCTTTTTTGGGCTTCTTCTTTAACATATGCATTTACCGTCAGATTTGCTTGTACGACATGAGGTTCTCCACCCGGAACGACTATAAAAGCATTGTCTTTATCCGAATTGATTTCTACCAGGGAAATGGATTCAATGTTAGATATAAATTCTATGTATTCATTTTCTCTATAGGAAGTACTCCAAAGCATGAAATCTTTGTCCAGATACTCCAGCGAATCATGGGCCTTTTTTTGGGTAATACTCAGAAACCATTTTTCAGTGACCCGTTTTACATCTTCATACATAAGGCCTTTGAAAATGTTTAGAGCTTCTTCTTGTTTCTGAATTGCCTGCAGATCGCTTGTTTCCTTTTGCCGGGCAACAAGCAGTTTCGATTCCAGATCGCTTATTTCTTTTTTTTGGGAAGCGTTTTCGCTTTCCAACTTTTTATTTGCTTGCTCCAACTCCTCTACTGTGGCCGTAAGAATTCTATTTTGTCCCCTGAGCCAATCCTGTTCAATCTTGTCACTTTCACGCTGATTTTGCAGATTTCCTTTATCCCACACAAGATAATTGAGCATGAGAAACATAAAAAGAACAATTGCGGATATCATTACTATTACGAATTTTTTCATAGCTAACTCCCCCAGTTCCAAGTAATCGGGTGGTCAAAATCTGAATAGGTGAATTGCATTATTGGTTGTTGCCTCTTCAGCCAAAGCATAATCTATTTCTTTTATCTCAGAAACTTTTCTAAGAATAAGCTCAATGTAGCCTGACCAATTTCTTTTTCCTCTGTGGGGTTCAGGGGCCATATACGGACAATCGGTCTCAACCAGAAGCATATCAAGAGGCACATAGCGCAGCACATCAATAGGCTTTTGAGCCTTTTTAAAGGTTATCGCACCTCCCAGCCCAATTTTAAAACCAAGATTTAATACTTCCCGTGCCATTTCCCTTGACCCGGAAAAGCAATGAAACACCCCTCCCACTTCATAGGCTTTTTCGCTCTTTATTATATCTAAAACATCTTTGTGAGATTCTCTGTTATGGATTATTATTGGCAGCCTTAACTTACGTGCGAGGGCTATTTGCCTGGCAAACCACTCTTTCTGCACCTCTCTGGGGGAAAAGTCATAATGATAATCAAGCCCTATTTCCCCTATTGCAACTACCTTATCAGCCTTTGAGAGGGCTGTAAGAGTGCCGATGGTATTCATATCACATTCTGAAGCATCATGGGGATGAACACCGACGGCCGCATAAATAAAAGGATATTTTCCGGCAAGTTCAATTGATTTCTTTGAGCTTTCAATATTGCTGCCTGCATTAACTATATGTGTAACACCATAGGCTACACAATCTTGCAGGACTTGGTCGCGGTCCATATCAAATCTCTCGTCATCGTAATGGGCGTGTGAGTCAATCAAAGCAATTCTCCGTTCTTTAGCTAACCTTACTGCCTGTAGATATATCTTTGTCTACGGTGACCAAAACAAGCTTCTCATCCCCGGCGGCGGCAAGAATCATTCCTTGGCTCTCAATACCGCGAATCTTTGCGGGTTTTAAGTTAGCTACGAGAACTAACGTCTTGCCAACCATTTCCTCAGGTGAATAATATTGAGCAATACCTGATACAACCTGCTTTTCCTCTGTTCCGCACAATAGTTTCAGCTTTAAGAGCTTATCACTTTTTTCTATCTTTTCGCAGGAAATTACCTTAACTACTCTTAAATCAATCTTTGAAAAATCATCTATTCCTATCAAAGCAATCCCCTCGGGCTTTTCCTCGGTTATTTCTTTATCAGGTGCAGGCTCCTCTGTTTTATTCTCACCTGATGTAAGTGACGAAAGCTCCTCCATTTCCTTTTCAATATCGATACGGGGGAATATGATATCTCCTGTGGTTACAGGTGCTGCTTGTTCATAAACTCCCCATTTGCCTGCGCTTTCCCAGGTTCTCTGATGTCCGGGAACGGCAAGCAGCCTCCATATGATTTCAGGCGTATCGGGCATAAATGGCTGAATCAATATTGATATAATGCGAATGCTCTCGGCAAGATTATACATGACCTCTGCAAGCCGGGCTTTGTTTTCCTCCCTCTTTGAAAGGGTCCAGGGCATTGTTTCGTCAATATATTTATTTGTGCGTGAAATTGCTTTCCAGATTTCCGAAAGAGCATTGCTGAACTGGAGCTTATCAAGGTATTCCTCGGCTCTTGTTTTGGTATTGACAACAAGACTTCTTAATTCCTGATCAAATTCGCCTTTTTCCCTTTCTTCAGGTATTATTCCATCAAAATATTTCTTAATCATGGCCACAGTACGACTGACCAGATTGCCTAAATCGTTGGCCAGATCCGAATTTATACGAGCTATCAGGGCTTCATTGGAAAATACGCCATCGGCCCCGAAAGGAACTTCCCTCAATAAGAAATATCTGATAGCATCAAGGCCATACTTTTCAATTAATACGACAGGATCCACCACATTCCCCTTGGACTTTGACATTTTACCACCCTCGAGAACAAGCCATCCATGCCCGAAAACCTGTTTGGGCAGCGGTAAATCCAAAGCCATAAGCATAGCCGGCCAGATAATTGTGTGGAATCTGACGATTTCCTTACCGACAAGATGTACATCGGCAGGCCAATATTTTTTATAATTATCATCTTTTCCTGATAAATATCCAAGGGCTGTGATATAGTTGGATAAAGCATCGATCCATACGTAGACCACATGCTTTTCATCAAAGGTCACCGGAATTCCCCAATTGAAAGATGTCCGGGACACGCAGAGATCCTCAAGCCCGGGTTTTAAAAAGTTATTCAGCATCTCATTTCTGCGGGAGGTGGGCTGAATAAATTCCTGATTCTCCTCTAACAGCTTAATAAGCCGATCCTGATACTTTGAAAGTCTGAAAAAATAGCTCTCTTCTTTTGTTTTTTCAACTGCTCTTCCGCAATCAGGGCATTTACCGTCATTAAGCTGGGTTTCTGTCCAGAATGATTCACAAGGAGTACAGTACCAGCCCTCATACTCGCTCTTATAAATGTCGCCTTTATCATAAAGAGCTTTAAATATCTTTTGAACAGCCTCTATATGGTATTCATCGGTAGTCCTGATAAATTTATCGTTGGTGATTTTCATCAGGCTCCAAAGCTTCTTTATGCCGTCAACAATATTGTCTACATATTCTTGAGGAGTTACCCTGTTTTCAGCGGCAACTCTCTGAATTTTCTGACCATGCTCATCGGTGCCTGTAAGAAACATGACATCGTAACCCTGTAATCTTTTATATCTCGCCATAGCGTCGGCAGCTACCGTTGTATAGGAATGACCTATATGGAGCTTTCCGCTTGGATAATAAATCGGTGTTGTAATATAGAATGTTTTCTTGTTCACAAAGACTACCTCCAAAACTTAAAGAAATTTATATTATTTATTGCTTATTCTTCCCAATAATCTTATTATATCTTATACCATAATATCATAAGCTCAGCCATAGCAATTTATTGTCATGTTTAGCCGTCGGTTTGCGTTGCCGCCTTTGATTCAGTAAAAATTTCCTGTACGGTAATAACCGCCGTGCAAAAAATACCGTTGCCTTTGCCAAATTCGGTAAGCCCTTCTCCTGAGGTAGCGGTTATTCCAACACTGTTTACATCAAGATTAAGTAAACCCGCAATGCTTTGACGCATAAGCTCAATATAAGGCGCAAGCTTCGGAATTAAAGCTTCAATGGAAACCGATACATGAGTAATTTTTTTACTCTTCAGTGTCTCCAAAGCTTCCTTCAGATAAACCCTGCTGTCGGTTATCCCTTTATTCAGGCAAAGCTCATCTGTTCTTTTCCCCAGAATATTTACACACGAAATTCCCGAAATCGCATTAGTAACAGCATGAAGAACGACATCGGCATCACTGTTTCCCTTTAATCCGGGATAACCTTCAATAACAACACCGCCTAATACAAGCTTTTTATTGTCCCTGGAATCAGTAAACCTGTGGCTGTCCTGACCTATAGCTACCCTGAACAAAAAAATCAACTCGCTTCACAAATCATTTTCTTGATTTCACATATTCTTAAGTATAATAGAATATCCCACATAAATCCATTAATTATTTGCTAAACTTGTATTTATAACATGAAAAAGAGCTGAATTGCAGCTCCAGGCTGCAAAAAAAACAGGCTGTTCTTAGCCTGCCTTTTTATAACCGGATTTAATTTTCATTTTCCCTTAGCCGATACCCTAAAACCATCAAACTGTCGCTTAAATGTACATTCTCCACCACAATGTCTTCACCAAGCCTTAAATCCGAAGGAGAAAAGTTCCATATGCCCTTAATGCCTAAGGATATAACCTCTTTTGCGGCATCAATTATTTTGTTATTAGGAACTGTTAGGATCGCAATGTCAATTTTATTCTCAGTCACAAATTCCTTAAGCTTATCGGTGCTGTATACTTCAATTTTATTGATTTTCTTCCCAATCTTATTCTCGTCTACATCAAAAATAGCCAGGATATCATACCCTCTTTTTTTGAAGTTTTCGTAGTTGGCCAGAGCATTTCCCATATTCCCCGCTCCAAGGATTATACAGGAAAATCTTTTGTCGATGCCAAGTATTTTAGCGATTTCTTCATATAAATACTCAACGTTGTAGCCATAACCCTGCTGACCGAAACCCCCGAAGCAGTTTAGGTCCTGACGGATTTGTGACGCGGTAATATGCATTCTCTCACTTAGTTCTTTGGATGAAACACGTTTAATGTCAAGTTTCATGAGATCCGAAAGATAGCGAAAATACCTCGGTAGCCTTCTTATGACAGCCATTGAGATTTTCTTTTCTTCAATCATATTAATACCTGCCTTATACTTATATATCCTATAATTATGATTATTAATTCTATCATAATTGTTATTTTTTTGTCAATTTAGAATCTTACTGCGATACCATTATCTTTTAAGTACTGTTTTAAATCCAATATTTTCATTTGGCCGAAATGAAACAGTGATGCGGCCAGAACCGCATCCGCCTTGCCTTCGATAATGGCATCCTTAAAATGCTCGAACGTACCCGCTCCGCCCGATGCAATGACCGGGATTCTTACTGCTTCTGAAACAGCTCTGGTAAGATCTATATCATAGCCCGACCTGGTTCCGTCCCTGTCCATGCTGGTAAGCAAAATCTCGCCCGCTCCCAGCTTTTCCGCTTCATAAGCCCACTCTACCGCGTCCCTTCCCGTATTGACACGGCCTCCGTTCAGGTATACATCCCAGCCTGATTCATCCGGGCGTTTCTTAGCGTCTATTGCCACCACAACACACTGGGAACCAAACTTAAGTGCTGCCTCGCTCACAAGCTCAGGCCTTTTAAGAGCGGCAGAATTTACTCCTATTTTATCGGCTCCGGCCAATAAAATCTTTCGGAAATCTTCAACGGTTCTTACTCCTCCTCCTACGGTAAAAGGAATGAAGACCTGTTCGGCAACCTTTGCCACCATATCCAGCATGATATCCCGGGATTCCGAAGAGGCAGTAATATCGAGAAAAGTAATTTCATCGGCACCGGCTTTATCATAGGCAGAGGCACATTCCACCGGATCTCCCGCATCTATGAGGTTTACAAATTGCACACCTTTAACTACTCTGCCCTTATAAACATCAAGGCAGGGAATTATTCGTTTCGTCAGCATAATTTACTCCTTTTTTGGTATTGTGGTATCATTGGATTTCCAGTGCTTTTATTAAATCCACATCGCCGGTATAAATAGCCTTGCCTACAATTACCCCGGCTACCCCTATCTCTTTCAGATGTCTTATATCCTTTAAAGATGATACACCACCCGACGCAATAACATCCATACCGATCTTTTTTATCATTTCCGACATTGCTAAAAGATTTGGACCGGATAACATGCCATCGGTTGCTATATCCGTATAGATTATAGTCTGCACACCCAGGGCTTCCATATTCGCAGCATGATCTATCGCCTTGATCCCGCTGGTCTTTTCCCAGCCCTCAATTGCCACATATCCATCCTTGGCATCTATTCCCACAACTATGCGATCTTTGTATTTTTTAACGGCTTCGGCAACCATTTCAGGATTCTTTACGGCAGAAGTGCCCAGTATCACCCGTTTGACACCAAATCCCAACACATCCTCGATATCGGCAATCGTTCTTATGCCTCCTCCGGTTTGGATCGGGATATTTAGTTCTTTTACAATATTGCTTATTATTTCACGGTTGCCGGTTTCGCCCCTGGCAGCATCTAAATCGACCACATGAAGATATCTGGCGCCTGCATTTTGGAATTGCAATGCCATGCTGACCGGATCATCCGAAAAAATTGTTATCTTATCATACTGCCCTTGAGTTAAGCGAACGCACTTGCCATTCCGTATGTCAATAGCCGGGTATATTATCATATTCTATGCACCACCTTTAAGAAATTATCAATTATTGCCATTCCTGCTTTCCCACTCTTTTCTGGATGGAATTGGGTTCCGTAAACATTCTTCCATGATATGGCGGCATCGAATGAGATACCGTATTGGGCCGTTGCCGATACGATACTTTTGTCCGATGCCTCCACATAATATGAATGGACAAAGTACAAATATGCCCCTTGATTTCGCTTATTGTCCGGCACAGAAGAAATATCATCCGAATCTATAAAGATATCCCGGGGAAGGTTCTTAAACAATGGGCAGGGTTTGTGAAAACTAAGATTGTTCCAGCCCATATGGGGAATTTTTAAGCCTGTGCCGGTGGGAAATTTTTTCACTCCGCCCTTTAATATACCCAAACCTTTAGTGTCCGGAAATCCCTCGGGATGCTCTTCACTGTATTCAAACAGCATCTGAAAGCCCAGGCAAATACCCAGAAATGGTTTTCCCATATCAATACAAGCTTTTACCACCCTGTCCATGCCTTTATTAACGAGGCTCTCCATACAATCGGCAAACGCTCCTACTCCGGGAAGCACCACAGCTTCGCTTTTAAGGATAGTTGCTTCATCACATGTTATTAAGGAAACTGCCCCCATCTTTTTAAAAGCATTTTCCACATTCTTAAGATTCCCTGCATCATAGTCGATTATTGCTATCATGCGGTATACTTCTTCCCGGTAATTCTCTCGTATGCTTCGATATATTTTGCTCTGGTTTTGTCAATGACCTCCTGGGGAAGCCTGGGAGCCGGAGGCTTTTTGTTCCAGTCCAGGGTTTCAAGATATTCTCTTAAATATTGTTTATCAAAGCTCTTCTGGGCTCTGCCCGGCTCATAGTCGGCCAATTCCCAGAACCTTGATGAATCGGGAGTAAACATTTCATCGGCGATAACAAGCTTTCCGTCCAGCATGCCAAACTCAAACTTGGTGTCGGCCAGAATGATTCCCCTTCTTAATGCATACTGTTCTGCCTTCTTATAAAGTTTTATTGCCGTTTCTTTAATCCGGGCGGCCAAATCTTCTCCTATCTTCTCCCTGACATATTCATAGCTCACATTAATGTCATGCCCTTCTTTGGCCTTGGTAGAGGGGGTAAAAATCGGCTCAGGAAGCTTGTCTGCCTGTTTCAGACCTTCCGGCAGCCTTATTCCGCTGATTTCGCCGGCAGCTTTATAATCCTTTAAGCCCGAACCTTCCAGATATCCGCGAACAATGCATTCGGCTTCCACCATATTAACTCTTTTTACAAGCATGGAGCGGCCCTGAAGCTCCTCCCTGAATTTCGAGAGTCCCATAGGGTATTCGGATACATCGGTAGTTATCACATGGTTCCCGATTATATCCTTGCAAAAATCAAACCAGAACTCGGAAATACCGTTGAGAACACATCCCTTATCGGGTATCAGATCGTCAAACACCACATCAAAAGCCGATATACGGTCAGTTACGATCATCAAAAGCTTATCGGCTCCAACTTCATATACGTCTCTAACTTTCCCTTTGATAAAAACAGGCAAATCAATAAAATTCGTATCCTTAATGAGCATTAACGCATCCTCCGTTTTCTATCTATATCTTTATACAAAAAATATGCATTATGTATATTTGCTTCGAAAAACTGTGTTATATAAACAAGATCATAATATACCCTTGGTTGACAGAACGCCCTTGATTTCCGAATCAATTGTAACCGCCTCTTTTAATGCCCGGGCAAAAGCTTTAAACACGGCTTCTATAATATGGTGATTGTTTTTTCCATGTATTAATTTGATATGCAGAGTCATACCGCTGTTGGCCGCAAGAGCCCGGAAAAATTCTTCAAACATCTCGGTTTCCATCTGCCCGATTTTATCAGTTGAAAATGGTACTTCAAAATGCAGATACGGTCTGTTGGAAAGATCAAGACTAACCAGCGCAAGAGACTCATCCATCGGGACATAGCTTGTTCCGAATCTCTTAATGGATTCTCTACTGCCTAAAGCTTCCGATATTGCTTTCCCAAGCACTATGCCAATGTCCTCGGCAGTATGGTGGCCATCCACAGACAAATCTCCCTTGCACTCAAGCTTAATATCAAAACGCCCATGCCCCGAAAAAAGGCATAGCATGTGATCCAAAAAACCCAATCCGGTCGAAATAGTGTTCTCTCCGGTTCCATCAAGATCCAGTCTAAGAGAAATATCTGTTTCTTTAGTCTTTCTGACTAATTCGGCACATCTCATCATAATACCTCCGTTACCAGACAGGCTATTCATCTAATTATAGCATTGCCGTCATCAATCTGCCATTATCTTCTTTATTTTTTTGACCAATATCTCCATATCTTCCTGAGTTCCTATGGTGATACGCAGCCAGTCACAAATCCTCATTTGGCTGAAATTTCTTACCAGAATACCCTCCTGCCTCAGCTTTAATAAAGCTTCCGGTCCTTTAATGCCCGGAATTTTAATAAACAGGAAATTGGCTTTCGAATCAGTAGCCTCAACACCTGAACCCAGCAGCTGCTCCTGTGTCCATTCACGGGTTTTTATTATCTTCCGTCTTGTTTCGTTAAAATATCCGGTATCGTCAAACGCAGCCTCTGCCGCTATCTGGGCAATTCTGTCCAAAGGATAGGAATTGAATGAATCTTTTATTTTTGTTAAGCCTTCCATCAGTTCTCTTTGGCCTATGGCCAGACCTACTCTTTGCCCGGCCAATGCCCTCGATTTGGAAAGAGTTTGAACAACAATGAGGTTATCATATCGGGAAATCAAAGGTATGCAGGATTCACCGCCGAAATCTATATATGCCTCGTCAACGATAATAAGGGTATTCGGCCTTTCCGTTAATAATTCTTCTATCCTTTCCGGCGGTATATAAATACCGGTAGGAGCATTGGGGTTAGCAAATATGATACCCTTAAGGTCTTCCGGGTATTTGGAAAAGTCAATGGAAAAATCATCGGCTACAGGTACTTTTACGTACGGTATCTCAAAAAGGTCGCTATATACCGGATAAAAGCTGTAGGTTATGTCGGGAAATCCGATTTTTTCCGTACTATCAAAAAAAGCCTTAAAGATAAAAGCCAACACCTCGTCGGATCCGTTGCCGGCAAAAACTTCATCTGCCGATATGCCGTAATACTTTGCCGCTGCCTGTTTTACTGAAGCTCCCTCACTGTTGGGATAAAGGCGCAAATCTTCAAGTCTGAAATCCTTGATCCTCCCCATAACCAGCGGCGAAGGCGGATAAGGATTTTCGTTTGTATTTAATTTAATAAAAATACTATCCATCGGTTGCTCTCCCGGTGTGTAGGGGATAAGCTTCCTTGTATTTCGATTTAAAAAACGACTCACTTTTCGTCCTCCTCGTCATATGGTGCAAAAACTGTTTTAACACGCAGGTTATAATTATTGATAATGCAATCGTAAATAAGCGGCGTGGTTGCTGCGATTTAAAGCGAAGCATGGATTTAGTAGCAAGCGCGACTGGAAACTGGATGTTGGAGATGGAGCGCTAAATCGCAGCAATCTACAGCCGCTCAACCTGCATAGATTTAATACTATTGATAGCTTTCGCACAGCATGTCATTTTTTGCAGGCATAATGCCTTCATATTTTCAGTCTTTATTTTCCGTCCTGATGCGTATTGCCTCGGCATGGGCTGTCAGCCCCTCGGCCCGTGCAAATTCGGCCACATCGGAAGATGCGGCATAAAAAGCATCCCGGCTGTATGAAATTACACTTTGCCTTTTTATAAAATCATACACTCCCAGAGGGGAGAAAAATCTTGCCGTACCTGATGTGGGCAGAGTATGATTTGGTCCCGCAAAATAATCCCCGAGAGGCTCGGGCGAATAATTCCCGAGGAATATGGCTCCGGCATTTTTTATGGCGGGCAATAGGTCAAACGGATTTTCCGTACAGACCTCCAGATGCTCGGGAGCAATCATATTGCTTATTTCTAGCGCCTGATAAATCGTATCGGTTACAATTATGGCTCCGTAATTTTTCAAAGATTCGGCAGCCGTTTCGGCTCTCGATAGTCTAGCCAACTGTTCTTTGACCTCTTTGGAAACCTTTTGGGCAAGCTTTCTTGAAGTGGTCAGCAAAATTGATGACGCCAATTTGTCATGCTCAGCCTGTGAAAGAAGATCAGCCGCCACATAAGCAGGATTTGCCGTTTCGTCGGCGATAATCAATATCTCGCTTGGCCCTGCTATCATGTCAATCCCGCAGACTCCGAAAACCATCTTTTTTGCTGTAGCCACATAAATATTCCCCGGTCCCACAATCTTATCCACCCTGGGAATGGTCTTTGTTCCATAGGCCATGGCTGCAATTGCCTGAGCTCCACCTGCCCTGAAAACCCTGTCGGCTCCGGCAAGCTTTGCGCAAGCCAGAATCATCGGATCAACCTTTCCGTCCATATCCGGCGGCGAGCAAAGAATAACCTCCTCCACACCGGCTACTTTTGCAGGAATTACATCCATTAAAACCGTTGAGGGCAAAGGAGCGCTTCCTGCGGGAGCATATACCCCTACTCTGGACAGAGGGGTAATCTTCTGCCCCAGCAGAATTCCGGGATGCCTTGAAGTAAACCATGATTTTTCAAGCTGCTTTTCGTGATAAGCGCGTATATTGGCCGCGGCTTTTTTAATAACTTCAAGAAGATTCACGTCAACCGAATCAAAAGCTTTTTGTATCTCATCTTGGGAAACTTCAATAGTATCCGCGGTAAGCTCGGCGCCTTCGAATTTTTTTCCATATTCGATAAGAGCATCATCCTTGCACTCTTTTACATTGCGGATAATTTCGGCCGTGATCTTTTCAACTTCAGCCTGCCCCTCGGGGCTTCGCTTATTCAGCGCTTCAAGCAATAACTTAAGATTATCTTTTTTGTATTCATAGATCTTCATAACCATCTCCATCGTTTACAGCCGTATCTTTATAGCTGCTTTCTTATACCTTCAATAATTTTCGTAATACGCCGGTTTTCCATTTTCATGCTGACACGGTTTACCACCATTCTTGCGCTTATCTCGGCAATTGTATCTAAAACAACAAGTCCGTTTTCCTTTAATGTCCGTCCTGTTTCGACCAAATCCACAATAACCTCCGAAAGCCCCACCAGCGGCGCCAGCTCAACAGAGCCACTCAGTTTTATTATCTCGACCGACTCACGCCGCTTATGCCGGAAATATGTTCTGGCCACCTCAGGATACTTTGTTGCCACCCGTGCTATTGAAATCAAGTTCATTTTGCCTTCCAATTCCTTTGGCCCTGCCACGCACATTTTACACCGGGCAAATCCCAGATCCAGAACCTCGTACAAGTCCCTGCCCTCTTCAAGCAATGTATCCTTGCCCACAATACCTATATCGGCCGCACCGTACTCGACATATACGGGAACATCGGCAGGCTTCGCCAGAAAAAATCGGATTCTGTTTTTTTCATCTGAAAGAATCAGTTTTCTTGAATTTTCCTTCAGCTCGCTGCAGTCAATGCCGGCTCCTTCCAGAAGGCTTATACTAAGGTTCGTAAGTCGTCCCTTGGATAAAGCAAACGTTATATATCTCAAAGCATTATCTCCTCTCTTGAGCCGTTATTATTAATACATACAAATCTGGAGAATCCTTTTGAGACAGCATACTTTTTGCTCTCTTCCATTCCCTTACGCATGATATCCAGCTCGCAAACACAATCGTTCATGATCAATTGCCTGCAGTATTCGGCGGCAGCCTTTCGCGCATTCTCTTCATAAGTCACAAAAACTCCGCCGGCTTCCTTTTTAAACTGTTTTTTCTGGCTTTCCAAAGCCATCAATACCATATTTATTCCGAGGGAAAATCCTGTTGCTTCACAATCTCGTCCAAATTTGGAAACCAGCCTGTCGTAGCGACCGCCGCTCAGAATGGGGAATCCCACTCCGTAGGTATAGCCTCTGAAAACAATCCCGGTATAATAATTAAGACTTTGCACCATTCCCAAATCCAAAGAAACATATTGGGCAACATTCCGGTCTTCAAGGATTTCAAGAACCTCCCTGATATTCGCTATTGCCCTGGTTGCTTCTTTTCCGATATCATCATAACTGATTTCCTGCAGGATATCCTTTGAACCAAACAGCCTTGGGAGATCCAGAATAATTCTTTTCAATGCTTCATTTACCTTGTGTCTGTCCATAACCTGTTCCACTCCCACAAGGTTTTTCTGGTCAATAAACTCTCTGACCTCCTCTATCTCATCTTCCGATAGCCCTGATTCTTCCATAAGCCCTTTGAAAAAACCCACCTGTCCAATATCAATCTGGAATTCCTCGATTCCCGCTGCTTTGACGGCTTCGATTGCCATGGCAACCACTTCCGCATCGGCTTCGGGAGAATTTATGCCCAACAACTCACATCCGGCTTGAGTAAATTCATTCTGCCGGCCTCCGCCCAATTCGTCAAAGCTGAAGGTGTTTCCTATATAGCAGCATTTTAAAGGAAGCAC
>JBMNTI010000062.1:0-14600 GCA_050945655.1 Acetivibrionales bacterium
AACAGAACAGGCTTGAAGAGGTATTTTCCAAATATAAACCCGATGTTGTATTCCATGCCGCTGCCCACAAGCATGTCCCCATGATGGAGTGGAATCCTTTAGAAGCAATAAAGAATAATGTGTTCGGTACCCTTAATGTGGCAAAAGTAGCCGATAAGCATAAAGTAAAGAAATTCATACTTATATCCACCGACAAGGCCGTAAATCCTCCCAATATCATGGGAGCCACAAAGAGAATAGCCGAGCTGTGTCTTCAGATGATGGATGCGGTGTCAAACACCGAATATGCCGCCGTCAGGTTTGGGAATGTGCTGGGAAGCACCGGCAGCGTAGTACCGTTCTTTAAACACCAGATTGCCCAGGGCGGGCCGGTAACGGTAACACATCCCGATATCAAGCGCTATTTTATGACTATACCCGAAGCGGTTCAGCTTGTTTTGCAGGCAGGTGCAATGGCATCAGGGGGAGAAATTTTTGTGCTGGATATGGGAGAGCCGGTAAAGATAGTGGATCTTGCCAGAACACTCATACAGCTGTCCGGCCTGGAACCCGATAAGGATATAATGATAGAGTTTACCGGCTTAAGACCCGGGGAAAAACTCTTCGAGGAAATCAACCTGTCGGAAGAAGAAGTTTCTAAGACCAGCAATGACAAGATTTTTGTCCTGAAGCAGGTAGAACATAGCTATATAAAGATTTCCCATCAGATCAAGCTTTTGAACAGGCAATTGAATTCTGCTAATCCGGAGTTGGCTTTAAAGACGGTACATGATATGGTCACGACATATAATTACCAAAACGAGCTTGAAAGCGAGCTTGCAAAAGCAGAAGCCGCAGTCACGGCTGAAGACCATACAGTCCTGCCAAGCTAAGAAATATTGACGACATAAGAGGTATAACTTGTGAGTAATAAAAAAATATATCTCGCATCTCCCCATATGAGTGATGAAGGATATGAAATGCAGTATATAAAAGAGGCTTTTGACACCAATTGGGTCGCTCCTTTAGGGAAGAATGTAGATGAATTTGAGAAGGAAATGGCCGACCGCATTAGGGTTAAATCGGCAGCGGCGTTATCATCAGGAACAGCGGCGGTTCACCTTGCTTTAAAGGCGGTGGGGGTAGGTAAGGATGACATAGTGTTTTGCCAGTCTCTCACTTTTTCGGCTTCAGCCAACCCTATCATCTATCAAAACGCCATACCCGTATTCATAGATAGTGATTATAAAACCTGGAACATGGACCCTGAAGCCCTGGAACAGGCTTTTCAAAAATATCGCCCCAAGGCTGTGATAGTTGTCCATCTTTACGGCTTATCCGCCGATCTGGACAGGATAATCGAAATCTGCAATAAATATAACGTACCCCTCATAGAGGACGCGGCTGAAAGCCTCGGCACATTGTATAAGGGCAAGCCCACCGGTTCATTCGGTGTTTATGGCGTGTTTTCTTTTAACGGCAATAAAATAATAACTACGTCCGGCGGCGGCATGCTGGTATCGGACAATGAGGAAGGTATTGCCAAAGCCAGATTTTGGGCAACTCAGGCCAGAGATCCGGCAAGGCATTACCAGCACAGCGAGCTTGGATATAACTACCGTATGAGCAATATTGCAGCGGGAATCGGAAGAGGCCAGCTCAAGGTATTGGATAAAAGAGTCCAAAGGAAGAGAGAAATCTTTGAATTCTACAGAAGAGAGCTTGGCGGGCTGGACGGTGTTGAAATGATGCCCGACAATGAATGGAATAAACCTAATTTCTGGCTTACTACGATTCTTCTTCATAGTAAAGTAAGGCCCCTTGATATAATGGAGGCACTGGAAAAGGAGAATATAGAATCCAGACCTGTTTGGAAACCTATGCATGCACAGCCTTTCTATAAAGGCTGCGATTTTATTGGTACCGGAATAGCGGACAAGATCTTTGAAAACGGCGTATGCCTGCCCAGCGATACAAAACTGACAGACGATGATCTTTACAGAATAACCGGTATAATGAAGAGCTTGTGGAAATAGGTAAATCAGCCATGCAGAAAAAACCTTACATTTATAAAAAGTACATAAAGCGTCCAATGGATTTTATCCTTTCTTTATTAGCAATAATAGCATTATCACCGGTAATTCTAATAACGGCTTTTTTGGTAAGGGTCAAGCTGGGAAGCCCTGTTCTGTTCAGGCAAAAACGTCCGGGGCTTAACGAAAAAATCTTCACCATCAATAAATTCAGAACCATGACTGACAAAAAGGATGAGAACGGAGCGCTTCTGCCTGATGAAGTCCGCTTGACCAAATTCGGGAAATTCCTTCGCTCCACCAGCCTTGACGAGCTTCCGGAGCTTTTTAATATCCTAAAAGGCGATATGAGCATCGTAGGGCCAAGACCGTTATTGATTCAATATTTGCCTTTATATAACGAACATCAAAAGAGAAGACATGAGGTAAGGCCGGGATTATCCGGCTTAGCCCAAATAAGAGGTAGAAATGCTCTAAGTTGGGACGATAAATTCAATCTGGATGTTGAATATGTTGATAACATCAGCTTTAAGGGAGACTGGAAAATAATATTTTTAACGATATACAAAGCAATAAAACGAGAAGGCATAAATTCGGATAATTCCGCTACCATGGAACCCTTTTTAGGAAACTAACCAAAGAAAGGTTTGGACATAGGCAATGCAATATAGCAAGAACAACAAACTGATAATAATCGGGGCAAGTGGGCATGGAAAGGTAATCGCCGATATTGCCATCAAAATGAACCTTTGGGATAGGTTCTTTTTTTTGGACGATAATGAAGATCTAAAAAATTCCCTGGGGATTAATGTTATCGGAAAAGTTTCGGATGCCGAAAAGTACATAAATGAGTATGACTTTTTTATTGCCATTGGCAGTAATGCATCAAGAGAAAAGGTTCAAAACAGGATGATTGAAGCAGGAGCGTTTATTGCTACCTTGATCCATCCCGATTCTGTAATAGGTAATCAGGTTGAAATAGGGAGAGGTACTGCTGTTATGGCGGGGACAGTTATCAACTGCTGCACCAAAATTGGACAAGGCTGCATAATAAACACCGGGGCTACTATTGACCATGATAATAAAATAGGGGATTTTGTGCATGTTTCGCCAGGCGCAAACACCGCGGGTACTGTTGCTATCGGTAAAAAGACATGGCTTGGCATAGGAACGAAAGTAAGTAATAACGTAACAATTACAGACGAATGTATATTCGGAGCCGGTGCAGTGGTAATAGAAGATATTACAAAACCTGGAACTTATGTTGGGGTACCGGCCAGGAGAATCAACAAATGAAAAACATCTTGATACTTGCCAACAATGATATTGGTTTGTATAAGTTCAGAAAAGAACTTATTGAAGAATTGGTAAAAGAGTATAAGGTATTTATATCCCTTCCGAATGGTGAGTTTATCCCTGACTTAATTGCTCTAGGCTGTGAATACATAGAAACTCCAATAAGCAGACGGGGAACAAATCCAATAACAGACTTTAAACTGTTTCTAAAATATATAAAATCAATTAAAAAAGTAAAACCATTTGTAGTTTTGACATATACGATAAAACCAAATATATATGGCGGGCTGGCATGTACATTGACAAAAATTCCGTACATTTCAAATATCACGGGTTTGGGCTCATCGATTGAGAACGGCGGGTTTCTTCAAAAATTTACCCTCTTTCTATATAAGACTGCTATGAAAAAGGCTAGTTGCGTATTCTTTCAGAATAAAGAAAACCAAGCCTTTTTTACCGGCAAGAATATAGTAAAAGTCAAAAACATGCTAATACCGGGCTCAGGAGTCAATACGAATTACTATGATCTAATGGATTATCCTCTTGATGACACTATACATTTTCTTTTTGTTTCGCGCATTATGAAAGAGAAGGGCATAGACCAATATCTAGAGGCGGCAAAATATATTAAAAATAAGTATCCTAATACAGTCTTTCATATTGTAGGATTTTGTGAAGAAGAATATGAGGATATCCTTAATGAATTGCATGATCAGCAAATAATCCAATTTCATGGTTTGCAAAAAGACGTAAAACAGTTTTACAGAACAGCCCACTGTACGGTTCATCCCAGCTATTACCCGGAAGGTTTGTCAAATGTATTGCTTGAAAGCTCCTCTTGTGGGCGCCCGGTAATTACAACAAATAGAAGCGGGTGTAGAGAAATTGTTGAAGACGGTGTTACAGGCTATATTGTCGAACAAAAAAATTCTGATGATCTGATAGAGAAGTTGGAACGCTTTTTAAATCTGCCTTACAATAACAAAGCTGCAATGGGTAAGGCCGCAAGAGCAAAAGTACTGAAGGAATTTGACAGAAATATAGTAAAAACATTGTATATAAAAGAAACAACAAATATAACCGGGTGAATTTAATGGATTACAAAAAAATAATAAAGAATCAGGAAACCAGATTAAAGATACTTAGGCTGTTTGACTTTATTCCAGATAAACAGATGATTCAATTGCAATATAAGATTAAGACAGGTAGAAGGCTTAATTTGAAAAACCCGACCCGCTTTACTGAAAAATTGCAATGGTATAAATTATATTACCGCGATGCTTTAATGACAAAATGTGTGGATAAGCATAGTGTGAGAGAATATATTTCACAAAAGGGTTTTGAGGATATTTTGGTGCCTCTGTATGGTGTTTATGAAAGCGTTGAAGATATTAATTTTGATGTACTCCCGGACAAATTCGTGCTTAAAACTACAAATGGTAGTCACACCAATATTTTTTGTGAAGATAAAGAAAAACTTGACATAACCGAAACAAAAAAATTATTGTACCAATGGCTAAATAAAAGGCCTGTAAAAGCTGGCAGGGAATGGGCTTATTATAATATTAAACCGAGAATAATTTGCGAAAAAATGCTGGGAAATGAATTGATTGATTATAAATTTTATGGTTTCAGAGGAAATGTTGAATACATTAAGGTGGTAAAAGATCGGTTTCATATATCAGGGCAGAAACAAGGAATATTCAACAACAGATTTGAACAGCTCCCATATTTTAAGAACGACGTAGGAAGAATTGATAATTATCTTGAAAAACCCCAAAAATTTGATGAAATGGTTTTTATCGCAAAAAAGTTGTCAGAAGATTTTCCACATGTAAGAGTAGATTTGTATAATATTGATGGGAAAATTTATTTTGGAGAGCTGACTTTTTATGATACATCAGGTTATGAGACTTTTACTCCAGATGAATTTGATTGTATTTTAGGTAGACAATTTATATTGTCACCAAAAATTAATTGAAAGGGAAAAAATATATGAGGGTATTATTTTGCCATGATGGGCCATTAAGGAAAGATGAGAATAATACTTATTATGGTACTGCTCATAATGATGAAACATTTAGCCGATACTATAAAATCGCAAATAATCTGGCCGCATTAATAAGAGTAGTTGATATCCCAAAAGATATTGCAAAGAATAAATATTCCAAAATAACTGTCAGCCCTTTTGAAGTTATTCCATGCCCAAACATTACAAGTTTAAAGGGTTTTTTTTTCAAGAATGCAGCAAAAGATATAATTGAACAAGAAATCGTAAAATCGGATTATATTGTGGCGCGGCTTCCAAGCTTAATTGGTTTCTATGCAGTTGACTATGCCAAGAAGCATAACAAGCCATATCTGATTGAAGTTGTTGCATGCCCCTGGGAAGCATCTTGGAATCATAGTTTTAAAGGGAAGATAGTCGCACCATATATGTATTTTGCAACAAAAAAAAGAGTAAAAGATGCGTCCTTCGTTGTTTATGTGACTAATAGATTTTTGCAGAATAGGTATCCTTGTATTGGAGAGTCAATAGGATGTTCCGATGTATCATTGCCCGAAACTGATGATAAGGTTTTAGAGAAACGTCTGGCGAAAATTGACAATATGTCGGCGGATAAGCCTATAATTATTGGTACAGTAGCAGCAGTCAGTGTTCGCTATAAGGGGCAGCAATACATAATAAAGGCGTTAGGAAAGCTAAAGAAGCAAGGTATTAATAATTTTGAATATCATTTGGTTGGCACTGGAGATCAAAGCTATTTGCGAAAAATAGCAAGAACGTATGATGTTTTAGATAAGATTAGATTTATTGGTTCTTTAAGACATGAAGAAGTATTCGATTGGCTTGAAAGTATAGATTTATATGCTCAACCAAGCCGTACTGAGGGTATGCCACGTGCGCTGATAGAAGCTATGAGCATGGGACTGCCGTGTTTTGGTACTAACGTCGGAGGAATTCCGGAGTTGTTAAATAAAGAATTCGTTTTTAATAATAACAAAAACAACATTGATGAAATATGTGCTATATTAAAAAAGTTTGATAAAGAGACAATGAGTAATCAAGTAAGAATTAATTACCAGACAGCAAGATTATATGATAAAGAGATAATAGAACAGCGACGACAAAACTTTTTTTATCTATTTAAGAATAAGAGGTAGTGAATCATTATGGTTAGGATTCTTCATATACTCAATTCAATGAACAGAGGTGGCGTTGAAACAACGCTAATGAACATATTCCGTTTAATAGACCGGGACAAGGTTATGTTTGATTTTTTACTCCATACAGATAAGGAATGTGCGTATAATGATGAAATCCGGTCATTAGGAGGAAGAATCTATAACATACCATCCAGAAGAGAGAGTGTAATTAAAAACATCAAAGAAGCTAAAAGTTTTATTTCTGAGCATCCGGAATATAAAATCATTCATATGCATGTTGGTTCATTATCATATATTGCTCCTCTCATAATTGCCAGGAAGATGGGTGTACCTTTTAGAATTATTCACAGCAGGAATACACAAGAGGGAGGAAGTAGGCTACACAAATATATTCATAGGATTAATCGGTTAAATATAGATAAATATGCTACACATTATTTTGCCTGCTCTGATTTAGCGGCAAAATGGTTTTATGGGGATAAGAAGCTTAATATACAGATAATCAGCAACGGGATTATTGCCGAGAAGTTTGTATATGATGAATATGTAAGAAGAAAAGTCCGGGAGCAGTTCAATATCAGCAATAAACTTGTTATCGGAAATGTTGGTCGTTTTCATCCTCAAAAAAATCATCTGTATTTAATAGATATATTTAATGAAATAACAAAATATGAAAAAAACTCAGTTTTAATGTTAATTGGAGACGGCGCAAACAGAGGAATAATTGAAGATAAGATTACTAACCTTGGCTTACGTGATAAAGTAATCATTACAGGATATAGATCTGATATACATGAGCTATTACAAGCATTTGATGCTTTTGTTATGCCATCCTTACATGAAGGCTTGCCTGGGTCGGTTATCGAAGCTCAAGGGGCTGGATTGCCTTGTTTTTTATCGGATACAATAACGAAACAGGTTGCCGTTACAGACCTGGTACATTTTATTTCAATCAAAAACCCGCCTTCTTATTGGTGTGAAAAAATTCTTGATGTTATTTCAACAACGGAACGCAAAAATACAAAAGCAGAAATAATCAATGCCGGGTTTGATATGAGGCACATAGCTAAACATTTGCAAAACATTTATCTTGAAATGATTAATACTCAATAGAGCCAGGATTATTCAGATTCAAGTGCGGAGGTTTATGATTAAAAGAATTGCTTGTGTTATTGGTAAAATCAGTGTAACCGGTGGAGCAGAAAGAGTAATGACTGTTTTATGCAACGAGTTTGCAAACAGGAATAAGGATGTTACACTTATCGTGCAGGAAAGCATGGAGAAAGCATATCCACTGGATGACAGGGTAAAAATGGTTAACATACCGGTACGTTTAAGGATTCCTGTCCTGCGATATATCATAAGGCTGTTTAAACTGCGAGTACAGCTTAAGAAATGCAAACCTGATATTATTATTTCATTTATGACAGAAATAAATATTGCCACCATATTGATGTCTATTGGACTAAAAACACCGGTTATTGTATCCGAAAGGAATGATCCAAAGACTAAGAAAGGGAAAAAAGCTTTTGCCAGAAAGCTTGTTTATCCTTTAGCATCAGGTTATGTTTTTCAAACCGAGGATGCAATGAATTACTTTTCCGGGAGGATTAGAGAAAAATCTACTGTTATTGCGAATCCTCTCCCGGATGATTTACCGAAAAAAGCTGATTATGAACCAACATATGAGATCATTTCGGTTGGAAGGCTGGAACCACAAAAAAACCATGAATTGCTTATAAAATCATTTTATGATTTTAAGAAAACTCATGAACAGTATAAGCTCAAGATATACGGCACAGGAAGTTATTACGATAAACTCAATGACTTAATTAACAGGTTGGCCTTGAATGATTCGGTATCGCTTATGGGTTCGACACCCGAAATACCCGATAGGCTTAAAAACTCCGATATTTTTGTTCTGTCATCAAATTTTGAGGGCATGCCTAATTCTTTGGCAGAAGCAATGGCTATAGGGTTGCCTTGCATTTCAACAGATTGTCCTTGCGGAGGACCGATGTATCTGATACAGAATATGGAGAATGGCATTCTCATACCTGTAAATGACAGAAATGAGCTTACAAAAGCATTATGCTTACTGGTTGATGACGGGGAATTGGCATATAAATTAGGCAACAAAGCAAAAGAAATAAGGAAACAATTGAATGTCAACAGTATCGTAAATAAATGGCTGGAATTTTGTGAAAAAATCGTTGGAGGAGAGCATGCAGTCATCAAAAGTGAATAGTATTGAAATATTAGGTACTTCATATAACAGGGCACATAGATACATGATTTTAACAATTACATTCGCATTGCCCATATTCGTATACTGCTGGTTTTTGTTAAAAAGCGAATCACTTAAATTTACTGAAATGCACCTGAATGTAGCTAATGCTATACTGGTATTTGTTTATTTTTGGTCCATATATACATGGCTGAAAGTCACAAAGAATTATCTTTCGCTGTATTTCTTCTTTTTAGTCTATTGCTTTTTCAGTAATGCCGGTCAAACACTGCTGCAGTTTTTCCCAAACCCGGGATATAGCCATATTAATATATATACGGCTTATTCTAAAAGTTATATATTAAGAATGGTCGTTTTTCAGATTATTTGTGTTTTAGCTATGCATATTGGTGCATTAATAAGTTGTGCAATATATAATAAAAAAAATACTGGCGAGATTATTATTACAAATAATGTATCATTCCCAACAATTATTAATGATTTATTATTTACTATAGCTTCAATAATATCAATTATAGATAGCATTCAACAATTTCAACTAAGAATGCAGTATTCTTATGGTGATTACTATTACTATACGCGAGAAAGTTCATCACCATATTTACTTGCGTTTTTTTATATATCAATGATTAGTTATTATTTTTGCAACTATAATGATAAAACCAGAAAAACATTGATATATGCAGTAGCCTTTATACAATCCTTTATTATGCTATTAGTTGGAAGAAGATCAACTATTATACCAATACTAGCTAGCCTTGCATTTTTGTCTTTTTTAACAAGACCGCGATATTTGAGCAGAAAGAAAGTAGTTTTATACATTCTTGCATCATTTGTATTTCTTGCAGTAAGTGGTTCCATAGCGGAGTTGAGGTCACATGACTTAAACTCCATTTTATCAGGAAATGTAAAGGGTATAGTGCAAAAAGGCTTATTTTACAGAATTGGCGATGTTATTCAGGAGATGGGCTCCAGCGCAAGAACCATTTTATTGACCATGCACAGAAATGATATAGGAATTCCGCATCAGTCAACTATTTTTTATGACTTTATTCAATCGTTTATCCCTCAGGATGTGCTTGACGCGGTAGGAATATATGAACCTACTATAGCAGTTCCAAGTGCGTGGATAACTTATCATACGAATTCCAGCAGCGGGCTTGGATATTCGATTATTGCTGAGGCATATTTAAATTATGGCTACTCAGGTTTTATTTTTACAGGTATATATGGTTTCATTGTCAGCTATTTGGAACTATACTGCATCAAGAAGAGCAAGGAAGGTAAAATACTGGTTCCTACTTTGATTATTTATGTATTAGCAAATCAGATATTCTACGCAAGGGCACATTTTGGCTTAGCAACGAGCAGAATAAGGATATCTTTTATTTTAATGATAGTATATTATTTTTACAAGAAAATTAAGAAAAGCGATGCATACAGCAATATCAGTATTAATGAGGGATTGAAATGAAAAAAAAGCTCCTGCTTGTAATGACAAAATTAGGTGCTGGCGGCGCAGAGAAAGCACTGGTCAACTTACTCAACAATATAGATTATTGTTTGTTTGATGTTGACTTGCAGTTGTTTCAAAATACAGGAATGAATATGAAGTTTATACCTGAGAAAGTTAATGTTTTACCGCCGTTAAACGATAATAATTACCTTTTTTTAAATGGGTTTAAATTTTGTAAATACGCAATTTTTCATTTTCATTTTATTAAGCTAATGAAACGTATTTTTTGCAACATAATCCCATTAATCAAAAACAATTCCTACAGGAATAAAGCTTTTTATTTTTGGAAGTTTGTAAAACCGTATATCAAAAAGAATGATACACAATATGATGCTGCAATAGGTTATATTCAAGGCCAACCAATTTATTACGTTGTCGATTGCATTAATGCTGCATATAAAATTGGCTGGATACATAATGATTATTTAAAACTCCCTATTGTGCCCAAGGAGTATGAATACTTGAGCAAATTGTATAAACTGGTAACTGTTTCTGAAGGATGCGTTGATTCATTAAAAAAATGTTTTCCGAAGCTTACGAATATTAAATTAATATATAATATGAATTGTCCCTCACTTATTAACAAATTAGCTGATTCAGGAATATGTCCGGAATTCAATAATTATTATGGTGTTCTAAAGTTAATCACCATTGGAAGATTGACTTATCAGAAAGGTTATGATATTGCTGTTGATGCTGCTGCTATATTGAAGGAAAAAGGGATATCGTTCAAATGGTACTTTATGGGGGATGGCGAACTTAAACATGAGATTTTGGAACAAATACAAAGAAAAGGTCTGTCAGAACATGTTACACTACTTGGTATAAGGGAGAATCCTTATCCTTACCTAAAGAAAGCGGATATGGTAATCCAGACTTCCAGGTTTGAAGGGAAATCAATAGTTGTAGATGAGGCAAAAATATTGAAAAAACTCATAGTCTGCACCGATTACCCCTCTGTAAATGACCAGATAGTTAACGAAACCAATGGCTTAATAGTGCCGATGTCACCGAAAGGTGTAGCAGATGGCATTATTAAACTATATAATTCACCTGATTTAAAGAATCGTATAGAAAACAATTTGCAGCAGCAAAACAATCAGTATGATGATGTGCTTGAATTACATCATAAGCTTTTCAGAGGAACATTATGAAAAAAGTCTCCAAGGCTAGATACGCATTATACAACGTTTTTTCATCGGGTATATTTCAGTTGGTAACGGTATTTGCCGGATTACTAGTACCGAGATACATATTATTATTTTATGGATCGGAAATAAACGGTGTATCTTCTACAATCAATCAGATTATCAGTTATGCATCGCTCTTGGAAGCAGGCTTAGGGCTGGCATCAATCCAGTCTTTGTATGCGCCGTTGGCAAAAGAAAATACGGAGAGTATCAATGGCATATGCTCAGCTACAAGAGTGTTTTATAACAGGGTTGCTGCGTATTTCGGTATTATTATATTTACTGCTACTGTTATTTATCCTTTCTTTGTTAAAGGAAGTGTTAGCAGGATAACAGTTGCTTTGCTTATTTTAGTTATATCATTACCAAGTGCCGTCGAATATTCACTGCATGCCAAATATAGGGTTTTACTAACCGCTGATCAAAAGCTTTTTGTAATCAATTACACTAAAGCAGCAGGATTGATACTAAGTACCGTAATAAAAATGATAATAATTTTTATTCGAGCTAATATTATCCTTGTTTTTCTTGTTACACCGATAGTATTAATTTTTAAGATACTTTATATAAGATGGTATGTATATAAACACTATACATATATAGATTATCGTGCTCCTTTAAATCTAACGGCTATAAAACAGCGCTCAGCATTGGTCATACACCAAATCGCCGGGTTAGTAGTTCACAATACCGGTGGTATTCTTCTCTCTGTAAGTGTAGAGGGCGGATTAAAGCTGGCTAGCGTTTATGCTGTATATAACCTGGTTTTCAAGAATATGTATAATTTGATTACCGCATCTTTCTCACAGGGGATAGTATCAAGCTTCGGGCAGTTGCTTTATACTGATAAGGAGAGCTTAAAAAGAACATTCAGAATTTATGAGTTTATTTATTACGTGATTATAAGCGTCATATATGGATCTATTTACGTTATGGTATTACCATTTGTATCGCTTTATACAAAGAGCGTTACAGATGTACAATATGTCAATGCTTTAATCGCATTGCTGTTTACAATAACAGAAGTGTTGAATTGTTCCAGGGTACCTTGCAATATGCTAATTAATGCTAGTGGACATTTTCATCAGACAAAAGTCAGAGCATTAATTGAAGCAGTTACTAATTTTACGGTCACGGTTGTTTTGATTAAGTGGATTGGCATATATGCTATATTTGTCGGAGGTTTGTGTTCCTATTTGTATAGAGTTTTAGATATTGTGATGTATTCAAATAAAAAAATATTGGGTACATCACCGTTATTAACTTTAAAGAAGATAATTCAGATGTGGATGTCGATTATTGCAACAGCAATGACAATGACTCGATTATTTAGAATTAATACTGTTACATGGATTGATTTCTTTATATCGTCCTTCATTACATTTGTTGTTGCTTGTATAGTTACGGCTCTCATTTTTATACTGTTAGACTTCAGGCAGTTTAAAACTGTTTTATCATATGTAATTAATCTGCTTACCAAAGGCAAAATAAGAATGAAAAATGCAAGGAGCAATTCTTAAATTTTATCATCTTGGAGGTTTAAAAAAGTTTGAACCCGAATCTTTTGATGAGTGGCTGGGAAGTTGGCTTATACTGCCAGAAAAGAAGCATTAAGATATTTGCTAACATATAAAAGTATTAAGATGGAGTTAATGTATGAAAGTTCAGAAAAACAAAAGCAATAAAATATGTATTATAACCGGGGCAGCAGGTTTTATCGGGTTTTATATAAGTAAAAGACTTTTAGATCTGCGTTATTCCGTAGTTGGGGTAGATAATATCAATGACTACTATGATGTTGGGTTAAAGAATGCCCGCCTGAAACAGCTTGAAAACTATTCAAATTTTACATTCTTTAAAGCTGATATTTCAGAAAAAAATACGGTGAATAACATATTTAAGATGTATA
The DNA here is from genome assembly GCA_050945655.1 of Acetivibrionales bacterium. Classification (GTDB taxonomy): domain Bacteria; phylum Bacillota; class Clostridia; order DSM-8532; family DSM-8532; genus DTU059. The sequence continues at coordinate 13,340 of JBMNTI010000062.1, forward strand.
GACCTGATACTGTAATCCATTTAGCAGCCCAGGCAGGAGTCCGTTATTCCATCGAAAACCCTGATGCATATATCAGAAGTAACATTATTGGTTCATATTACATTCTTGAGGCTTGCAGGTACTATCCCGTTAAACATTTGATTTATGCATCATCAAGCTCGGTATATGGTGCAAATAAAAAAGTTCCATTTGAAGAAACCGATTTTGTTGATCATCCGGTTTCACTTTATGCGGCGACAAAAAAGTCTAACGAGTTAATGGCTTATACATATAGTCATTTATATAAGATACCTGCTACCGGGCTGCGTTTCTTTACTGTTTATGGGCCAATGGGAAGACCAGACATGGCTTATTTCGATTTTACACGGAAATACTTTGCAGGTGAAAGTATCAGGGTCTTCAATAATGGTGATTTTGAAAATGATCTGTATCGTGATTTTACATTTATAGATGATATAGTTGAGGGTATTGAACGGCTTATCGGTAATCCCCCTACCGATCCGGTTCCGCATAGAGTATACAACATAGGGAATAACAAACCGGTAAAGCTCATGGTCTTTATAGAAACTCTGGAGAAATGCCTTAGTAACTCATTGGGTAGGAAGGTCAGATTTGAAAAGAAATTTGAGCCTATGAAACCCGGTGATGTATTCGCAACATATGCTTCCACAGAAAGTTTAGAGCAGGCAGTTGGATTTAAACCTAAGACAACTATTGATGAAGGGCTTCAGAAATTTGCAGACTGGTATGTTGATTATTACAAGGTAAAATAAGGGAGGAATACTAATGAATAGTATTGCTGTAGTTGGGACAGGCTACGTAGGCTTGGTTACGGGATCTTGCATTTCTGATTTTGGGCTTCATGTTATATGCGTTGATAATGACTCGGAGAAAATCGACAAACTAAATAATGGGATCATTCCAATATATGAACCTGGTTTGGATTCAATAGTCGAAAGAAACTACTATTATAAAAGGCTTACATTTACAACTGACATAAAAAAGGCAGTTGAGGAATGTGATGTCATCTTCATAGCTGTAGGCACTCCCCCAAACGAAGACGGTAGTGCTGATTTAAAATACGTTGAAGCGGTTGCAAGAGATATAGCTAAATATATGAATGGGTATAAGGTGATTGTGGACAAAAGCACCGTGCCTGTCGGTACCGGCCGGAAGGTAAAGAAATGGGTATTGGAAGAGCTTGAAAAAAGAAATGTTCAATATGATTTTGATGTTGTGTCAAATCCCGAATTTTTACGGG
>JBMNTI010000063.1:0-14525 GCA_050945655.1 Acetivibrionales bacterium
AGGGAGGCCAGGTAGTTTTTGGCGAGATAGACAAAGGCACCTATTCCGTTTCGGCTCCAATACCTGGCGGATACTATGTGCCGCAAGGTGAAACCATTGAATCAGGAAATGTTGTCAGAAAAAATATAATAATAGATAGCTGGAGTGTAAGAGATATATATTTTTATATGGACAAGCTTGAAAATTACTCAAAACTGTCTATAAAATTACTTGATGAAAACGGAGATATAATAACTCAGCCGGGCAGTATCACAATGTCATGGAATATGGATTTCACTAATAAGGTTATATTTACCGACCGTCCGTTTGCAAGCGGTAATATAACACCTGATATTATAGACAGGCTTTGGCCTCTTGGAACCTATAATATAAAGATTAGTTTTCCCGGCTCAGAAGACTATTTGGATTACGATATGTCAACTTCGGGAAATAAACCTGTTATCGAGGGAACTAATGAAGAATGGGACGGCTCTTTTTCTGAGCCTGGTGAAACGATAAATCTTGAGATACAAATAGCCTCTAAACCCAGCATTATTATTAGAGACGCATTCAGTATAATACAGGCTGAGGATTATGATGAGGCAAGCCGGGAATATACAAAGTCTTCCGAAGACGGCGGAGTGGTAATTATGGGTATGTCGGGCAATAATTATACTATGTATCAAAACGTTGATTTCGATACAGGAGCTAGACTTTTTATTGCAAGAGCTTCTTCGACCTCCGACAGGACTATTACTTTAAGGGTAGATAGTGTTAACGGCCCGATTATTAGCACTTTAAATTTCAAGCGAACCAGCTCTTCTTCTACAAATTATCAAGAACAAAGCTGTTGGGTCAATGGAATTACCGGCATTCATGATTTATATCTTGTTTACAGCGGCGATTTCAGATTCAATTGGTTTACCTTTAGAAGGGTATTTGACCAGGATAATTTTGATGATGAGAGTGTTGCCGGTGCCTGGACATTTTTTAACGGAAGTTGGGCTGAAAACGGTGGGGTACTGAAACAAACATCGTCAAGTAAACAGGATCCTAAAAAAGCAATTTTATCAAATGCCGGTTTTGATCAATCAACAGACTATACGATAAAGGCAAAAGTATATGTACAGAGCTGGTTGGATAGTTGGCTGATAGATGATGATATGGCAAGGGCAGGAGTCAGCTTGTATACAAATACAACCAATGGTCAAGGATATAACCTTTTGTTTCATAGAACAAATAATAGAAACAGGGTTCAGTTTTTAGATGATGGACGTGGATGGTCTGCTGAATATGCATTTTCATGGCAGGAGCAAACATGGTATTGGTTTAAACTAAAGAGTGAGGGTACAACACTATATGGTAAGATATGGCAGGAAGGAAGCCCTGAGCCGGTCGACTGGTTATTTGTATGGACTACTCCTCATGACCAGAGAGAAGGTTACCCTGCGTTAAATGGTGGTTCGGGCGATTGCCGTATATGGTTTGACGATGTGTCGGTATCGACAGACTAGCAATTATGGGGAGATATTAATGAAATATTTGAAAAAATTAAAATTGAATAGAGGTTTTACTCTGGTAGAGCTGATTATTGTGCTCTCTTTGTTGTTAGTAATACTTGGTGCGATATATAACTTCTTTTACCACTCACAAACCGTGTATATAAGAACTGAAACCCAGAGTATTTTACAGGATGAAGTCAACAAGGTTTTACAGTATTTGGCGAATGATATCAGATCTGCCTCAAAACCCGATAATACTGTAAAATCCATAATGGTTTATAAGGACGGAACCTTGGTGTCGGCCGGTAACCGTATAGATATTTATGATGTTAAAGAAGGAGAGTTCTATAAAACTAGTTATTTATACGCCAACAATACATTAAAAAGAGGCGTTGTAAAAAAAAATTCGACTGCGGAAATAAAGACGGCATCAGTAACATATGAGACAATTTTGGAAGGCGTTCAATACCCTTCACCCGGAGAGCTGTTTAAAGATATTACCGATGAGGTAGAGGGTGAAGTCAATGACAGAAGACATATAGAAATAAATCTTCTCGTAAATGATCCCTACGATAGAATATCGACTACATACAGCTACTTAGTTTCGTATACTTCCAGGACAAAGGGAGCTTATTAATACCAGGAGGGAGGTAAAACCATGAAATTATTTATAAAAAGTAATAAAGGAATTACCTTGCCGGTAGCAATTATGGTTACCGCTATTGTATTCATGTTTGTATTTACATTGCTGACTTTGTCTGAAAATTTAACGAGAAACGTATCATTCAGGATAGATAGGGAAGATGCCCTGCAAATTGCCGAGGCAGGCTATAACCATTTTATGTACTACCTTAATCAGGACTCAACATTTTATTTGAATCCTGATGGAACCGCTGGAATTGACGACGAGACTGGGTTTATTCCCGGGACTGATGATGATTCAGGTGATGGGTTAGACAGCGACGGATTGCCTATTGAATATAAAGAGACTCCATATAAGCGGGGAAACGATATTATTGGCTATTATAAGATAAGATTAATACAACCAAATGTTAATGAAGACCTTTCGGTTATTTCTACTGGTTATACCGTCGATAAACCCGATATAAAAAGAACAGTCCAGGTAAAAATACATCAGCGCTCATTTACAGAATATGTTGATTTCAGTGACAGTTCAGGTGAGGTATATTGGACAAGTAATGACGAAGCACACGGGCCGGTCTTTTGTAACGAAGATTTACTAATAAAAGGGAACCCTGTGTTTCACGATGATGTTGTTATAGGAGGCAAAATTAAGGTATTGTCAGGCAGTCCAACATTTAACCCGTCAAAGTTAAAGTTGGAGAATCAGCCTAAATTGTTGTTCCCCGTAACCAACGATGAGATTATTTCATGGGGCGAATCGGAAGAAGGCCTGAGCTTCACGGGGAGAACCTGTATACTGTTTATAGGTAATAAATTACAGATAAGAAACAAAAATATCAATAATGATGAAATAAAAACGTATGATTTGCCTGAATGTGGCGTATTACTGGTTAAGAACGGCTCAGGATCCAATGCAGGGAATGTCTTTATTTCAGGTACACTAGACGGAAGACTTACGGTATATGCAGAGGGTAATATTTATATAACGGGAAAAGATCCGACAAACTATTCGCCAAATTCAATCAAAGGTACGTTTAGTAAAGACGAGGGAGGTATTAAATATGCAGATGATAACATACCTCTCATAGGTTCTTCCGGCAAAAAGTTTTCCAACGATATGCTGGGGCTAATATCCGAAGGGCATATAATTATAGCAACCAGGACGTGGCCAAGTACCGACACCTCAGGTTATTCAAAGCTGTCAGAGAGTAGTGTATCCGTAAAAAACATTACAGTTTACGGTGCTTTAATGACAAATAAGGCAGGAAAACAAATTTACGTTGAGGATTATGCAGATATTGATCCAAAGGGTAATTTCACAGTATACGGTTCTAAAATACAAAATGCTGAAAGAGGCGCGGTCGGCACCTTTTCTTCTTCAACCTATGATTTAAGGTCAGGCTATCGTAAGGTGAATTATTTTGACTACAGGTTGAGGAATCAAACACCGCCCCATTTTATAACACCTGATAAATCAGGCTGGGAAGTCAGGGAATGGGAGGAAATACTAAATCCGTAAAAACCTGAGCTATTGTCTGCATTCGGCAATAAGATTGTGAATATTCAAAAGATATCATTCTTTATTATAAATTAAAGATATTGTAGCAAATTTATGCTAAAAAATATATGAAAGAGTTAGAATTATTATCTTATTTATTATGATTAATATTAATTTATGAAAAAAGTTCTAAAATTCCAAATTATTCTTGTTAAAACTTATTTTTTGTGGTATAAATTCTATAGATAGTTTTGCCGAAACAATTTATGAATAATTTTTTTAGGAGGTCTTGTGATGTTAAAAACATTCATGAAAAGCAAAAAAGGTTTCACCTTGGTTGAACTTATGGTAGTTGTAGTCATAATTGGTATACTTGTGGCAATAGCAATTCCGGTGTTTAATTCTATACAGGATAAAGCCGAAGAAAGCACCTGCCACGCTAATCTAAGAACAATAGACGGAATGAAATCCCAGTGGCAAATGATGACGGCAGCAGAGAGACCGGCTTCTTTTGCTGATATGTTCCAAGATGGTGAAGTTCCGACATGTCCAGGCGGTGGAACGTATTCTAATGTTGATGGTGATGACACTGCTAAAGCAACTTGTGATGCACATCCATATTAACTAATAGGCAAGATAATCTTCATTACATATCATATATTTTTATGTAAGCTGAATCTAAACCTAAGCATAGAATAGACAGGGCATTTGCCTTGTCTATTTAATTTGAATAAAAAACTGGTTTACAAAATAAAATATCAATGATACTATTACTCATGTTAAAAGGGATTAAATTCCCTTCCTAATTTACAATGGAGGAAAAAATGTCAAAGTATCTCGTTATTGTTGAATCACCGGCAAAGGCAAAGACCATAAGAAAATATTTAGGACCGGATTATAAAATTGCGGCTTCCATGGGTCATATAAGGGATTTGCCCCAAAGTCATCTTGGGGTTGATATTAAAAGTGATTTTCAGCCAATGTATATTATTATTGCCGGTAAAAGCACCCTTATCAAAGAGCTTAAGGCTGATGCGGAAAAATCGGAAAAAATATTCCTGGCAACAGACCCGGATCGCGAAGGTGAGGCTATTTCGTGGCATCTTTCACATATATTAAAAGTTGACCCTGCAACCGAATGCAGAATTACCTTTAACGAAATTACGAAAAATGCTGTTATTAACGCCGTTAAGCATCCCAGACCCATTGATATGAATCTCGTTGACGCACAGCAGGCCAGGCGCATTTTGGATCGTATTGTAGGCTATGAGATTAGCCCTGTCCTTTGGAAAAAGATTAGAAAAGGCTTAAGCGCAGGCAGGGTACAGTCTGTAGCAACCCGTATTATATGCGACAGAGAAGAAGAGATAGAAAGATTTGTCCCAAAAGAGTACTGGTCTATCGATACCCAATTTAAAAAAGAAGACAGCTCTGTTTTTTCTGCCCGTTTTCACGGTAAGAACGGAAAAAAGTTGGAAATAAAGAATAAAGATGAGTCGGATGAACTACTCTCACTTTTAAAAGACTCTGATTTCAAAGTATCCAAAGTAAAGAAGAGTGAAAAGAAAAGAAATCCGTCCCCTCCTTTCATAACAAGTACACTGCAGCAGGAAGCTTCACGTAAGCTTGGCTACAGCGCTCAAAAAACCATGATGATAGCTCAGCAGCTTTATGAAGGTGTAGATATCGGAGGAGAGGGTTCCGTAGGCTTAATTACATACATGAGAACGGATTCCGTACGTATATCTGAGGATGCTTTGGTCGAAGCAAGAAAATATATTCTGGACCATTTCGGCAAGGAATACTTGCCTTCCAAGCCCCGATACTTCAAGACTAAATCTGCAGCACAGGATGCCCATGAGGCTATACGTCCTTCATATCCCGGAAGAGATCCGGAAAGCCTTAAAGATAAACTATCTTCAGATCAATATAAGCTCTATAAGCTTATTTGGGACAGATTTCTGGCCTGCCAGATGGAGCCTGCCATATTCGATACAATTTCGGTTGAAATAGAAGGTTATCCAAAAACATTGGATAGCAAAACTGTGATCAATTTAAGAGCAAACGGTTCAAAATTATTGTTTAAAGGGTTTATGGCATTATACATTGAGGGAAAAGACGATGATGATGATGTTACTAATCAGATTTTGCCGTCTATCAATGAGGATGAAAGACTGACTCTGGTCAACACTGATCCAAAACAGCATTTCACAGAACCACCTGCCCGTTATACAGAGGCGACATTAGTGAAAGCATTGGAGGAAAAGGGTATAGGACGCCCAAGCACCTATGCACCCATAATCAGTACAATAATCAACAGAGGATATGTGGAACGAAATAAAAAGCAGCTTGTTCCCACCGAACTGGGTAAGATTGTGAATCAGCTTATGACTGCTAATTTTGCGGATATTGTCAATGTTAATTTCACTGCCGACATGGAAAACAAGCTGGATAAAGTTGAAGAAGGAAATATACAGTGGAAGACAGTTCTGAGAGAGTTTTATGAGCCTTTTAAAGAGACTGTCAAGAAGGCTGAAACAATAAGTAAAATTGAGATGCCGGTGGAAGTATCGGATGAGGTATGTGAAAAATGCGGCAAGCAGATGGTAGTAAAAATGGGCCGATTTGGTAAATTTCTCGCATGCCCCGGGTTTCCTGATTGTAAGAATACAAAGCCTTTCCTAGAGGTTGCGGGCGTCAAATGTCCTAAATGCTCAGGAAGGGTTATATATCGAAAAACAAAACGAGGAAGAAAGTATTTGGGATGCGAGAATTATCCTAAATGTGACTTTATGACCTGGGATATGCCATCCGATAAAACCTGCCCTAAATGTTCAAACTTTCTGACTCAAAAATCTAAGGGTAATACGATTACCTATAAATGTTCCAATTCGGAATGCGACCATATTGAAGAACAGAAAAAAGAAAGCAAGAGCAAAGCCGCTTCAAAGGCAAAGAAATAAAGTATTATCCTGCATATTTATTTCTGTTCATAATCGGTGAAATATTCAAGGGTTCTGTCATATGATTCGTAGGCTTTTTTAATCAACTCTTGGGGATACCTGCTTTTGTCGTAATAGTCCCTTGTTGGTATGGGCAATATTTTATGGATTATTTTTGCTGTCCCAACTCCTTCACGGCTTAGCCAGGTAGGTATATGCGTTACTTTGTTAATTACGGTTTTATTTGTCGCCGGATCTTTTAATAATTCGATGGTAACTAATATACTGTCTTCACGCAGCCATTTTTTATCTCTGGGGTCGTCAAACCACTCATGCCACTGATTGGTTAAGAAGTTTCCCATGGAATATATAATATACTTAGCCTCACCGTCAATCATACGGATTTCTGTCGGCTGAACAACATGGGGATGGGATCCCAGGATAATATCGGCACCCCACTCAAAAAGGTCGTTCGAAAGACTTTTTTGTTGTTCGTTTGGTTTTCTCCAGTATTCATGTCCCCAATGCATTGCTACTACTGTAATATCAACCTTTTCTTCAAGCTCCTTTATCTCTTTCTCCATACGTGGTCTGTCAAAAAAAGCCAAATGTTTTGCGATTTCCTGGGGTGTAAGCAACCCTTCATTACCGTTGCTTCCATATGTATAAGCCATAAATCCGACTTTTATCCCGTTAAGGTCCCTGATAATATATCTTTCTTCTTCACCGTCATATGCGCCTATAATATCCAGACCTCTTTTTTTTACATTTTCACGAGTTTCCAGCATACCGGTTACTCTTCTGTCCAATTGGTGGTTATTCGAGTTATTGACAAGATCAAATCCGGCGTATTTAAATGCATCAAACATTTCAGGAGGACAATTGAAATAAGGAAATCCGGAATAATCATTTCGTTTGTTAGTGGCAGCGCCTTCATAGCTAATGATGCTGTAATCGGCCTTTTCAACAAATGGTTTGATTTCTTCAAACATATGTGTGAAATCATACCGGTCTTCTCCTTCTATTTTACCTGCTTTTTGAAGATCATCATGTATTACACAATCGCCGGCAGAAACCAAAATGGCAGTAATCGGTGAAGGAGACGGCTCAGGAACCGAGGGTCGAGGGGTAGAGGTAAGTGCAGGCTCGGGTGTGGGAATAGGGCTTTCTGAGGTTACCTGACCCGGTGAAGTACTTGCCTGATTGTTTTTGATTATTTTATTTTGTTTGTTTATATATCCAATAATCAATATGGCCGCTAAACATATTGTCACGGCTATAATTCCATATTTCGCTTTTTTCAATAGAAACACCTCATTAATTGCATTTAGAATTATTTTATCACTTTTTTTTTGAAATTGTCACCCCTTGTTTATCCCTTCATGTTATCATAATAATTAAAAAGATAAATATAAAGTGTTAAGGAGATGTTGATGGCAAACAATCATATAAATGTAATAGGTGCAGGCCTGGCCGGTTGTGAAGCCGCATGGCAGATAACCAGACAGGGAATAAAGGTACGTCTTTTTGAGATGAAACCCTGTAAAAAAACACCGGCTCACCATAGTGATACCTTTGCTGAGCTTGTTTGCAGCAATTCATTCAGGTCGGATATACTGGAAAACGCAGTTGGATTGTTAAAGGAAGAATTGCGCCGCCTTGAATCATTGATAATGGAATGTGCAGATAAAACCAGAGTACCTGCCGGGGGAGCGTTAGCCGTAGATAGACATGGTTTTTCTAAAATGGTAACAGATAAAATTCTAAATAACCCTTTAATTGAAGTGATTCATGACGAAGTGACAGCATTATGTAATGATGATATTACTGTAGTTGCTACCGGCCCGCTTACATCCGATCAGCTGGCAGAAACAATTGCCGGGCTTATCGGTAATGAAAGACTTTACTTTTTTGATGCTGCTGCTCCTATAGTGCGCCTCGACAGCATAAACATGGAAATTGCTTATAAAGCATCTCGTTATGGCAAAGGTGATTCGGATTATATTAATTGCCCTATGAATAAAGAACAATATCTGAATTTTTATGATGCCCTGATCAACGCGGAAACGGCAGAGCTTAAAGAATTTGAGGATAATAAAGTATTTGAAGGCTGTATGCCAATTGAAACAATGGCAAAACGCGGAGTGGATACAATGCGTTTCGGTCCGTTAAAACCGGTCGGCCTTACCAATCCTGGAACCGGTATGATGAGTTATGCCGTTGTGCAGTTAAGGCAGGATGACAAAGCAGCAACTTTATATAATATGGTGGGCTTTCAGACACGCCTTAAATGGGGAGAACAAAAAAGTGTATTCTCAATGATACCGGGCTTGGAAAATGCAGAATTTGAACGTTACGGCGTGATGCACAGAAATACTTTTTTAAATTCGCCTGCTTTACTTGATGCTACGTACAGATTAAAAAAGCAGCAAAACCTTTACTTTGCCGGACAAATGACAGGAGTGGAAGGATATGTTGAATCTGTCTCTTCAGGTTTTGTAGCAGGCATAAATGCAGCAAAACAATTTAAAGGTGAAGAAGCGCTTATCTTTCCCGGAAGTACTGCAATAGGCGCACTGGCCAGATATATATCAAATCCGGGAACAAATAAATTCCAACCTATGAATGTCAATTTCGGCATTATTGATCCCTTGAACGAACGAATAAAGAAAAAGAAAGAAAGATATAAAGCTGCTGCAAACCGAGCGCTTGAAGAAATTGAAGAATTAAAAGAAAAAGGAGTGGTGTAAATGAAGAAAATCGGACTAAGATTACTGTTGCTTATAGTGGTAATGCTTGTAGGCTTTTGGTGTCTTACAGGTATTTATACTCTAAAATCAGATGGTGGTGAAAAGGCAGTATTAACACAATTTGGACAATATGTAGATACAATTGAAGAAGCAGGTTTGCATTGGCATATACCTTACCCTATACAAAAAGTGGAAATAGTAAAAACTGAAACTTTACGTACAATTGAATTAGGATTTAGAACTCAAAATGTAGGCGACAGTAAATCAATTTCTACATTTGATGAGGTTCCTCAGGAAGCTCTGATGATTACCGGAGACGAAAATCTTGTAAATGCAGAAACAGTCATACAATATAGAATTTCCAATGTAAAAGATTTTGTCTTTAATGTAAATGATGTTTTTAATACTCTTAAGATGGCTTCCGAGTCATCTGTCCGGCGAGTTGTGGCAAACCATAGGCTGGATGATGTTTTAACAGATCAAAAGGATATTATCCAATATGAGATAAAGGAAGATTTGCAGAATATATGCAACGAATACCAAATGGGGATTTCAATAAAAAATGTTGCTCTTCAGATGGTCTATGCCCCGGTAGAAGTAGAAGATGCATTTAATGATGTCATCAAAGCAAGAGAGGATATGAATCGTTATATCAATGAAGCTAACAAGGAAGCAAATGAGATAGTTCCAGCTGCCGAGGCAACAGTTCAGGAAATCCTCAACGAAGCAATTGCCTATAAAGAAAAACGCATAGCAGAAGCCAAAGGTGATGTAGAAAATTTTAAACAGGTATATAGAAACTATGAGTTAGGTCCTGATGTCACCCGAATTCGTATGTATCTGGAAACAATGCAGGAGATTCTCCCAAAAGCGAAGATTTATATTATGAACGATTCGGGTAACACATTACGCTTTCTGCCACTAGAAGGCGGAGCAATTAATGTTGGACAATAAGAAGAAAGGAGAGCCGGTATGGAGAATTTGAATAATTTTCAACAACAATACAAAAATCAAAAGAAACAAAACAGCCCCATAAATATGGATAAGCTTAACAAGCTTTTTGTGGGTGTGGGTATTATTATAGCGGCAGGCGTACTTATTGTTATACTGATTGCTTCATTTACTTTTACGGTGAATGAAACCGAACAAGCAGCAATAACCCAATTTGATAAAATTGTGAAAATAATAGTCGACGATATTAATTCACCATCTATACAAGCTTTAAAGGAAGATCCCCGGTTTGCAAATATAAAAGTTCAGCAGGGTAAAGGGTTGTTTTTTAAGATTCCGTTCATTCAAAGCGTTAAACAATTTTCAAATAAACTCTTTACATATGATACTTCAGCAGAAGAAGTAACGACAAGAGACAAAAAAACCATTTTTATCGACAATTTTGCTCAATGGAAAATTAATAATCCGGCCACATTTATGGTTAATATAGGAACCCGGGAAGCTGCCCACCAAAGAATAGATGAGGTAATCTATTCAAAAATGAGGGAGGAAATAGGTAAGATTGACGCTCATGTATTGATCGCCGACAAGGAGTATATGTTTAACATGCTGTTAAATGTGGAGAACTACGTAAATGATCAGCTTCAGGCTTACGGAGTAGAAATCGTAGATATCAGAATAAAGAGAACAGAATTCCCTGATGAAACAAAACCAAGCATATATGAACAGATGAGGTCCGAACGGGAAGCTGTTGCCAGTAAATACAGAGCCGATGGTCAGAAGGATGCCAGAACAATCAGAGCTGAAGCTAACAATAGAGCAACCGTAATTAAGGCACAAGCCTATGAGCAAGCCCAGAAGCTTATGGGTGAAGGTGATGCGGAGGCATTAAAGATTTATGCCGAAGCATATAATGTTGACCCGGAATTCTATGAGTTCTGGAAAACACTTCAGACATATAAGGAAGTAATAGATGATGATACAACTATAATAATCAGTCCTGACTCCGTATTTGCCAAATATATTTACGGTAATTAGAATATGATATCAAGTATAAATATAAATTTTTCACGTGGCGGCCTTTGGTCGCCTTTTCTATTCAATTTTAAGCTAAATTTTTAATCGCAAATAAATAAAAATATAACCATTTTAGTTTGTGTAAAATAATTGTTGGGTTTTTAAATAAAATAAAAATAAAGGTTGACCTTTTAATATTAATTTGACACATGGTACTCTAACCAAGTAGAATTATTCAGTACGTTTTATTAGAAACAGCAGGTGATAAAGTGAACAAAATAAGAAACGAATTAAGAAATATAGCAATTATCGCGCATGTTGACCATGGAAAAACAACTTTGGTTGATGCAATGCTAAGACAAAGCGGAATTTTCAGAAGCAATGAAAAGCTTGTGGAACGGGTAATGGACTCGGGCGATCTTGAGCGTGAAAAAGGTATTACCATTATGTCCAAGAATACGTCGGTAGTTCACAACGGTACCAGAATAAATATTGTAGATACCCCCGGTCATGCCGATTTTGGCGGTGAGGTCGAGCGTATACTAAAAATGGTTGACGGCGTACTTCTTCTTGTTGATGCTTATGAGGGAGCTATGCCCCAAACACGGTTTGTCCTTAGAAAAGCTCTTGCTCTTCGGTTAAAGCCGATTGTAGTTATTAACAAAATTGATAGGAAGGAAGCCAGACCGGCCGAGGTAATAGATGAAATACTAGATCTCTTTATAGAACTGGGAGCTGATGATGATATGCTTGAATTCCCTGTAATATATACATCGGCAAAGGATCGTATTGCGAAATATGATCTGGAAGATAAATCGGATAACATGGATCCTCTCTTTGACACAATAATAAAGCATGTTCCTGCTCCTAAAGGCGATATCGAAGCACCGTTGCAGTTATTGGTTTCAAGCCTTGATTACGACGATTATATCGGAAGAATAGCAATAGGCCGTATTGAAAGAGGTACAATAAAAAAAGACCAACAAGTAGTTATATGTAAGAAAAATGATATTATGAAGCAAGAAAAAATCTCTTGTTTGCAGAACTTTAAGGGTCTGAAAAGAGTTGATACGGATACGGCCTCTATTGGGGAAATTATAGCCGTATCAGGAATACCCGACATTGCAATTGGGGATACAATATGTGATAAAGACCACCCTGAAGCTATTCCGTTTGTTAATATTGATGAACCAACAATATCGATGTATTTTATGGTCAATGACAGCCCGTTTGCCGGAAAAGAAGGCACATACGTTACTTCCCGGCACCTGCGCAACAGATTGTTCCGTGAAGTGGAAACAAATGTGAGCATGAGAGTTGAAGAAACAGCTTCACCGGATACTTTTAAAGTATCCGGACGTGGAGAACTTCATCTGTCGATACTGATTGAGACCATGAGAAGGCAGGGATATGAGTTCCAAGTATCAAAACCGGAAGTTATAACAATTGATAGAAACGGTGAGGTTTATGAGCCAATAGAGGATTTGATAATAGATGTTCCGGAGGATTACGTGGGAAGCGTTATGGAAAAGCTCGGCCAGAGGAAAGCAGAAATGCTTAATATGCATAGCCCGATCCAAGGATATGTTCGTTTGGACTATAAAATACCTTCCAGAAGTCTTATCGGATATCGTTCGGAATTTTTGACTGACACACGGGGAAATGGTATAATGAATCATATTTTTCATGGTTATGAGCCATATAAGGGTGAGATCAAGAGACGTAATCGTGGTGTTTTGGTTGCATGGGAAGCAGGGGAATCGGTTACCTACGGGTTATATAACGCTCAGGAAAGAGGAAGCCTATTTATTGGGTCGGGCGTTCCGGTTTATGAGGGTATGATTGTAGGTGAATGCTCACGAACCGAAGATATTGTTATTAATGTATGCAAAAAAAAGCACGTTACAAACATGCGTGCTTCAGGTTCGGATGAGGCCTTAAGACTGGTTCCGCATATTAATATGAGCCTTGAGCAGAATCTAGAGTTTATAGACGATGATGAACTGGTGGAAATAACTCCGACATCAATACGTCTTAGAAAAAAGATTCTTAATACTGAGCAGAGGGCTAAGGTGAGAAATAGTGCAAAAAAATAGTACCTTTAAAAAAACAGGTGAACAGAGCGATTTAAAAGTTATGAAACCTAAAAAGAAGAAAAGGATAAAAAAGAAGCGCTATTTGTTTCTAAAGTTCTTAATACTTGTTTTAGTTTGCGTTATTGTATTTATGACATGCGCTCTTTACGGTTATCGCTTCATTTTAGAGGGCACCGCACAGGCAGCGGCACCTCTGACAGAGGAAAACGGCATAATATTTAAGATACCTTCAGGAGCCAGAACGATAAATATTGCCGAAGATCTTAAAAATCAGGGTTTTATCAAGGATACCAAAGTTTTTCGGATTATCTCAAAAATCCTTGGCTATGATAATGCTTATAAAGCCGGAAAATTTCTTATTTCAAAAGATATGAATTACTATGCTCTGATGGTCAGGTTAAGCGGAGAACCGTTAAAGAACCCGACCAAGGATATTATGATACCTGAGGGAAAGTCACTTTTAGAAACAGTCGGAATTTTATCAGCCCAAGGTTATATCGACGAAGGTAAATTCCTGAACATAGCCAAAAAGGAAACCGCAGCATATAAGTTTCTCAAGGACGTTAAGGCTACCGAAGCCAGAAAATATCCTCTTGAGGGCTATCTTTATCCGGATACCTATAAAATGGATGAAGGCTGGACAGAAGAAGACCTTATAGAGCGAATGCTGCAGGAATTCGACAGAGTCTTTACAGAAGAACACTATAAGAGGGCGGAAGAGCTTGGAATGACTGTTGATGATGTTATTACGCTGGCATCTCTCATAGAAATGGAAGCCCGTTATCCTGCAGATTTTAAGAAAATTTCCAGCGTGTTCCACAATCGTTTAAACAGTGAAGATCTACCCTTGCTTCAGTCAGACGCAACTGTGCAGTACGCAAGGGTTGATGAAGGTCTGGGGAGAACAAGCGTGGTGCTATACAAAGATCTGGAAATCGATCATCCATATAATACCTACATTCACCAGGGATTGCCTCCGGGGCCCATATGTTCCCCCAGGATAGAAACCATCGAAGCCGCCTTATACCCTGAGAAAACTAATTACTATTATTTCTTTGCAACAACGGATGGTACGAATATTTACAATGAAACACTTGAGGGACATAATCGGGATAAGCAAAAATATGGTGTAAGCGGGCAGGATT
>JBMNTI010000064.1:0-14484 GCA_050945655.1 Acetivibrionales bacterium
ATCGAGCTATATTTTTATCCGTAAAAACAGTGATAACCCTTTCTGCAAAAGGGTTATCGGACAAATTGTGGCGGAGAAGCGGGGATTCGAACCCCGGCCAGAGTTGCCCCTGCTAACGGTTTAGCAATGCGTTATTGCAATTATGGTAGCTTATAATTATTTCTTGCAACCCTTGATATTACTATATTTATAAAAACTAACCTCTTGCACATCGGGATGATTTTTGGCTACTACTTCTATCTTTAGTAGTCAAATAGTAGTCAATGACTACTATTATTAATAGCCCCCAATAGCCCTATGACATTCTTGATTTAACCAGCTTTCTGAGAACCTGAGAGCTGTTTTTTTAAAGCTCCTTGTGTATTGCTTATTTCCTGGCTACGGTTAAATATCACAGTAATTTTACCTGATTCATCAATCTCAGCTTTAACGAGCTTATCAAATTCATCAAAGAAATATCTAAAAAAGACCTCGCCCCCATATTCATTTTTAAAAGTAAATTCTGCGTTCAATAATCCATCTATTCTTGTGTACTTAAGCTCTTCATAGCCTGGAATTTTCATATTTCTTACTAACTGATCCGGAAAAACAATCTCATCATTTAATAGCTTATCTAGCTTTTCAATTAACTTATTCATTCTTTTTTACCTCCATAAAATGAGCTTAAAACTTTATCAACATATTTAACAACCTCAGGAAGTTTTCTCTCTGCTATTGAGTATTCGTCATTATTCCAAGATACCCTCTTCTTTCCGATCTGATTTTTCATTTCATTTTCAAAGAAGCAGCTTAGCATCCCTGCATTATCTTTAATTCTATTAGGGATCCACGCATGACGGTGTATTTTAAATAAGGGGCACTCTTTCAAATCATCATTTTCCTTGTTGATATTATACTTGATAATAAAATCAGGTACAATATCCTCTTTAATCTGTTCATCAAAACCTTTTTGCTTGCGTTTTAAATATAAGTCAGGCCGTAAAATTCTTTGGGCTTTTGGTTCAGATTGAACTTTATGTATTAGGTTTCTTAACTGACCTTCATTGATACCTGGGAATATCTCTTTAAGTTGCTTTATTTTCTCGTTTTCTTGCTCTATCCTTTTCTTTCTAATCATTTCCAATTCAGCGCTTATAAGTGAATCTATAGTGGTAATACCGGAACCAGTTTCTTTTGCATTTCCTATATCACCAGCTTTGACTATTTTAGGATCTTGCCCCGCGCTATCTATTTTTTCGCTAATGTTTTCGTTTTCAACGATCCACTTTATTGTACGTGCCTTATCGCATTCCTTCTTATAGTATTCCCATAAATCATCAAGACCTAACTCTTGATGATAAATAACTGATGCAACATTATCTTCCTGGTTGAGCGTGTTAGGGATAGCCCTTAAAACTCTCCCAATAAATTGTGAATAAGGAAGTAGTGTTTTAAAAGGTCTAAAAATCGCCGCAACAGATAGGTATTTGTGATCGTAGCCTTCCCCTAACATTGCGACATTGATAACAACATCTACTTGATCGTTCTCAATTTGAAGAAGCCCGTTAGATATCTCTTGTTTTGTTAAACCGCTATGAATAACAATCGATCTTAACTCTAGACCTTCATATATTTCTTTTAATTGGTCGGCATGAGGGATGCTGCAGGCAACAGCAATTATTTTATGAGGCAAACCACTGATTGCTCTTTTCTTTTGAAGTATTTCTATACTTTTTTTTGCTACAATCATGCTACAATCTTCTGAATAAGCAACTGATCTATTAATCCAATCTTCGTCTTTTAGATTTAAATTCCTTATCTCTGCTAGTGTGTATTGTTTAGTACCCTTATCCAAAGTCAAATATAGTTGATCCGGTATATGCGTAAATTTTTCAATAAATTTTATATATCCATATGCAATGGCTTTGCTCAATGGGTATTCATATATATACTCTCCGGTTATCTTTCTTCCATCACTTCTAAATGGCGTTCCTGTCAGTTTAACCACTTTTGCATTCTTAAAATGATTTAATGCTTCTAACCATGTTGTTGCAACAGAATGGTGCGCTTCATCAATAATAATCATATTGAAAAAATCAGGCGAAACTCTATTTATTAAGGAGGACGTGAGTCTTTGTTGAAGTTTTTGTATATTTAAAATTACCATATTAGCAGACTCAAGAACTTCTGTAGATGTGCTATTACCTTCATACTCAATAACGCTTGGTAACTCATCTGCTGAATTAAAGACATCACGAGCAATCCAAAAATTTATAGGGTTCTCTGGGTCCAAAGAATCCAATACGGTATCCTTAATAACAAGCTGAGGTGTAATTATTAACACTCTTCCTTCACAGATTTTATAAGGTAGGATCCCCATTAATCCGGTCTTACCGCAGCCAGTAGGTAAAACAATCACGGCATGATTACTCTTCCCATCTTCTACAAAATATTGGTATGCCTCATCATAAGCATTTATCTGTGGTTCACGAAGCTCTTCATTCTCATAGACATTAGGATTTACCGTCTGGAAATAATCAGAAAAGTATTCAAACATTTTTACCTCCTAAATATTTGGTTATATTAATTAATTCGTTAAGAGGCTTACGTTTTCCTGCAATTTCTGTTAATTATTTTATTATTTTGCATCAAAAACAATGAGAGTGTCGTAATTGTATAGTTTATGAGTCAGAGAGATGAGCATTCTTTTATTAGCACATACGGAACTTGTTATATCTTAGTAAAACTATCTTAGCACTCTTATGACTAATTCTCTTTACTGCTTAAAGATTTTCAGGATCCATTTAACATTCTCTGCCTATAACGCCGCTCTGCTTCTGCATTCTTTATCGCTATATCCTCAACTATGGAAGACCATCTATTACGAAATCCGGTTAGGCTACCATTATGAGCTCGAGCATAGTTAATATCGAAGCTCTCTTCTAGCTTTCTCCGGATGCGTAAATGCCTAAGCTTTCTTAACGCTTCCCCCTGCAGCACTCTAGCTCTTTCCGCTGTTTTTCCTATAATCTGGCCGGCGTCTTTTAACGTCATATTATTACGATACCGGGCTGTTATGACTGCATTTTGCTCCGGTGTTACGTTATCCTCTACAATCTGCCACAGTTCCTTTCTCTTATTTTCTTCAATCATCCTATCAACAACGCTATTCTCAACATCAACACCTAGATCAGCTACAGTATCACCAAACAGACAATCTCCATCAGTACCAGGTACAAGCTCATCTAAGGATCTCATGTTATAAAACTCATGGTAAGCTTTTTTAACACCCTCTAAAACTTGCTGGCTTACCTTTAAATGAACTCTTAACTCATTATCTAATGGTTTCCTTCCTAGATGCATTTCATAGGCTGAAACAACCTTTTTATAGCGCAGAATCTTATAATGCATATCATTGGATATTCTCACCATTCTGCCATTGTCCTCAAGGTATCTTATTACGGCTTGCCTAATCCAATAAGAAGCATAATATATGAATAACACCCCTGCAGTACCCTCGTAGCGTTTCACAGCCTCGTATAGACCAAAATACGCCTCTTGGAGCAGGTCTTCTATATCGTCATTATTAAAAGCATACTTCTGGGCTAGCTTATATATAACTCCCCTGTTTTGGTTGTATAGCTGTTCCATGTTATTGGTTTCGTTGATACCCTGTCGGATCTGCTTTACCAATTCCTCATTTGACATATTCAACACGCTCCCTTTATAATGGATTTAGTTGAATAGAGCGTGTATTTAAAGGACTCTACCGTGCCAGAGGTAAGGTCTTTTTCTTTTTATACATACTAAACTCGCTTTGTTGCCGCGGATCCGTGAGGGGGCAAATAGGAGAGATGGTTGAATTTGTTCGGCAGCAGTTATATGCTGAAAATTTTTCAGCATATATAATTGAAAGCTCGGATGTAATTTTCTGCGGATTCGATATCGTCCAGATTCTGGACGATATAATCGTAAGCTTGGATATAGTTTCTGGCTGTTCGGGAATTTATACCGATACTTTCGCACCATTGATCAAACATTTCAGTCTTATTTCCATAAGGAAGTTTTGAAAATTTTTCAAAATTCTCGGATAGCTCTTCCCCTAGGGCTAGCTTTTCACGCTCTTTCCTTAACTAAATCTCTTTCTCTTCTCTTTGCATAATATTTGTTAAGATGCGCTATAACCTCGTCCCTTGTGACTTCTTTGCCTTCTAATAAGAAAATAATTTTGTATGGACCATCAGCAGTTTTTAGCTTAGTCTCCCTTTTGGGTTTTGCTTGATTTGCCTTTGCCAATATCTTCACGCTCCTTTCTTAATAGAATCTTGTTACACAATCTTTTTATGTCCACCTCTTGTTCTCGAAGGAATAACCTCATTCGCTTTCTGGTTTTCTCCGTCAAGATATGCGGCCAATGCCTTAGTGGTAAGAACCCATTTTCGCCCCGCCCTTGGAGCTTTTATGTCACCCCTAAGACACATCTCTCGAAGAGTCTGCCAGTAGATGCCGGTTTCCTCTTGAGCCTGCTTAAAAGTTAAAGTAGTATCGTATTTCTGGAGCAGATATTCATAAGTAGTCACAAAATCACTCTCCTATTTTGTTTTGTCTACTTATGTTGCCCAATATCCATCTTTTTTCATACTTCTATTGATGAATTTCATAGATCTTATCCGATACCGAAATATCGAGGCCGTACATACGGAAGATCTGAAAGCCCTCGAGGCCGGTAGCTTGCCGGCACCGCTTCATCCATGTTTATAACATCAGTCGGATTGACTAAAGTAATCCGGACCAATTCTCTTATAACCCTGTCTTGGTTTATACCTGTCCTTTTTAAGTGTTCAGCAAAGGCCTTATCTATGCGCGCGCGTATTTCAGGTTTCTTCAGGTTTTCGCTCTTTTTAAATCAACACATCAACGGTCATTGTGTGCACCGGTATAAAACTATGCGTTACAGAGCTAACAATTAGCCTCTTACCTAGCTTAATATCTTCTATGCTGCCGTAAAAGCTTGTGCCGGCCCTCACGCTAGTATCACCTAAGCAACTCAATGACAATATTTCTTTTTCCCGGTTGTAGAGTTTTAATAGATTTTCAGCCTTGAATCTAGCTTGAGATTTATTTGTTTGTTCATCAGCTAGCTCAAAATACTGTAAAGGACCATATTTTTGCTCTGATTCGGCATCCTTAACTACGACTATTTCATCATCTCGACTTGTTCCAGGCTTATTCGGTACATAGATTTTTATTAAATTATAAAACTCATCATCTATGGACTTTGAATAATCATATCCATATACCAAGCTCTTATCACCCAGGACTAAATTAAGTGTCATATCCTCAACATCACGCAAACATATTTCCCCGGCTTCATCTCTTAGGCAATATAACTTTCCTGTATAGGTTAGTGTTTCACTTATAGCAGAATATACAATGTCAAGCCAGGTCTTATCATCCGCAACGTTTGTAGCTAATCTATATTTAGTATCGATTATGGTACCTATTGTAAACTTCATATAATTACACATTCGCTTTGTAAGGGATGTAACGGTGTCCTCTTGAATTACAATAGTATCCTTTGCCTTGGCATATCGGAGCTGATCATATGCAGTTACTGTTACTTCTCCTTTTTCATTATGGCTATTTTTAAATATACGTCCTACAAAAGTGTAATCACCATATTTAAACCTCACTACACAGCCATTTTCTGTTTCTATATCATTATTGATATATGAAAATTCTAGCTTACTGCAACCGTTATTAAGTCTTTCTGTAACAGTTATACCGGTTACAAGCTCTGATATTTCCCATATATCACCGGCATGTGTTTGAACCAACAACTCTATCATAGGATTGCCCCCCTCTACTTTAAATATGTCCGCAAAAACCCATCAATCTGTCGGAGTGCTGCATCAGCTTGGTAAGCACTTAAAACCCCCAGATTCTTTAATGTTTCAATCCCGGTCAAAACCGTATCAGCTTGTTTTATGCTGCCTACATGGAACGACGTTTCGATTCTGTAAATATTATTAAGGTTATTACCGTTTATCCTTTCAAGCACATCAATAACACTAGCCAATGTATCCTTGCTGATCTCTAATTTAACCGGTACATGCGTAAAGGTTACCATATTATCAATTCCTTTCTGAAAAGGGGCAAAGGTTAAATCTTTACCCCTTTTCTGCGTTAAGTCAAGTAAATAATTTTCCGTTGTCCTGTTTTAGAAGCGTATATCTCGCTTAAATAGCTTGACCGACTTTGTAAAATTTGTTCTTATCAGTTGCTTCGTTCAAGACCTCAATATCCTGGCCGGTTAAGTCAGCATATCGAATTAATATGGTTTGAAGCTCTTTTTCTCGGGCGGAGTGTTTTCCACCTTTTTTAATTATCTTGTTTCTCTCGGTCTTAACCAAATTAATAAAGCCTGTGTTTAACTCTTGGTATGTCATACTTCCATCTCTCTCCTTATTTGCTGATATTGTATTTATGGAGTTCTGCTACAGTAACCCTTACTACGGTTGACTTATTTCTGTTTTCAACTTGCTGTAATACGGTGCTCCATGGGATCATAACAGGTTTGGTGCTATCGTCATCCGCGGGTTCCTGGTAGCAGAACATCATATCGGCCACTTGGCGTAATCCTACTACCGTTTTAATTTCCTGATCAATACGTTTAGTTATAGGATCTACTGCACTATACTTAGGTAGCTCAATCATTGCATTGCCATCCTTATAGCCATGTCTTGCCTTCCACTCAATTTCAACAAGTCTGGCTATGTTACTATCTAGATAATTCTCCTTGTAGTAATCCTGGACCTCGGAATCTTTCATAACTTTAAGCTCTTTCTCAATAAAGGATAATTCCAAAGGATCTGTGATTGCTGTTACCGGTGCAATGTCCTTTATGTACTTCTCTTTTGTCTCTTTAAGCGTCGCAACGATCTGATCCAAAGCGGTTACATTGATGTTTTTCATCTGAACCTTTAAAGCTTCTTTCTGATCCTTGGCATAATTTACGCTTATCTCATCAATTGTCATCTTATAATGGATGCTTCCATATTGTAGCAGCAAGCCATTAATTTTTGGAATCATCTCATCATAATTCTTAGTTACGCTTGTAATGTCGTACATGTACTTCTGTTTCTGAGCCTCTGTGATTTCTCTTAACTTCATTCTCTTTACCTTCTTTCTTTTTAATATTCTCCTGTTACAAATTTGTTAGTGGTGCCTATAATCATTAGCTCTCGCTGTACACTCTTGCCATTGGGGAGCTCACGTTTTAAGATGATTATTAAGCGTTTTTTACCATCTCCAAGGCTTTCGCATATACCATCTATTACATAGCCATTTAGCTCTCCCAGGGCTTGGGGGTCCTTGATTGGGTAAAAGTCAGGAGCTTCATTTCCTTTAATCATGCCAAGTACTCTCCTTTCATTTTCTACTTTACTACTTAGGTAATTGCTAATAGTTATAGTCTTGTTCAACTCTCTACGCTCCACCTTACACGGCCTTTGTGCTTAAAATGCTTATAACCGTTTTAAACTGCTGCTCTTTCTTTATATTTAGTCTGTTTTTATACGCTCAAAGTGTTAAGTTTTGTAAGGTCAATTTCCTTTATAAAGGCCTTTTACACTCATGCCCAGGAGCATCTAGAAAGGAGGCAACACTAAACAAAAAGGACGTAAGAAAAACCAAAGATTTACTTTGATTATTCCCACGTCCCTAATAGAGACTTCCAGCAATCGCTAGGGTACTCCAAATATTCATTTATTTGCATTAATTATACCATAAAGCACGGGGCGGGTATAGCTTTTTAACTGAAAACACAAGGCTTTGAGTGGGTTTTACAGTTTAGTGTGCAACGTTCCGAAAAAAGTGTGCAGTACTCCGGAACGTTTTAAGCCGCTAACCCTGTATTTATGAGCTTTCCAGCCACTTCTAATGGGAGTACTTGTTTGATTCGTTTGTTTTGAAAAGTAACGTTGTACTCCATTAGTAGGGTGAAATGTACCCCATGAATTCAGTTAGTATTTTTATCCCCTTTCAAATCAATGTAAGCCTTTTTATATATGCCTGTATTATTCTTGGGCACCTTAACCTTTTTTAAAACCGGCTGCAGCAGTTTAATCACTTTTTCAAGGTCCTGATCATGTACATATGATACTCTGATTTTAGTTAGCACGCTCTTCAACCACCTTTTGACGTAAAGCCTTAATTCTTTTTTTACGTTTTTTATCAAAAAGTTCAGTCACTTTTGCATATCCTAACAGATCATCAAGTTCCACAGGTTCAAGACTGCGGGCAATATTGAATAGTTCCACACACTTTTTATTAATAGCAGTTTCTTTTTCTTTTCTCCGTTTCCGCTCCGCACGGATGCCGTATATGTAGCCCAGTAGATAAACTCCCAGTAAGGCAAGATGCCTACTTTCGGAACGGTTATTAATCCGGTCAAATACTCTGAATATTAGATCGGAGTTTCCAATATTTAGTGGCGTCTTGCAAAAGATCCTATCAATCTCTATAGCTTCAGCTTCCCTCTGATCTTCTCTGAAATACGATAGCCCCTTAGCCAAAAGAGCATGCGCCTCCTCTGATATGAATCCAGCTTTGTGGTCCTGGCTAAGTTCGTCTGCGAACCTTTTAAACCCCTCGTAGTTTTTAATATCAAAGTCTTGGTTAATCGCATGCATAAACTCTCTAAGGGTCAAATTCTCTTCTTTACCCACTTTATTCTCGTTATGGCCTGCATTTTCTAATAACTCACTATTTATCGTTTTCATAGTTCAAACTCCTTTTCTCTTGTACCGGAGCTACACCTTTGATATATTATAGATGTAACCGGCTGATTAATCAGTTGGTGTGTAACAGGGCTCTTCTTTAATGTTTGCGGCATTGGGAAGAGCTTTACTATTCAATGGCCTTATCTCGGTCAAAGAATAAAGGCCGGAGTTTATATTTTGATATGTCCAGGCTTTCAGCAAGGGCTTTCAATTCATTTAATGTATGTTTCCCATATACCTCTACTACTCCATACACATCATGCCCTTGATCCTTTTGTTCCTTAATAATGTTTGCGACTATTTCCTCATCAGTTACCAGATCCGTAATTACTATTTGGAGCGGTTTGAAGAAGGATTGTCTTTTCTCATCGTGATAATCAATAATAAAATTCCTGATTACCGGTTTGGTACCTATAGGCTCATATAAAATTTCAAACATATTTTCTCCTTCCTGTGTCTAGATCCTCACCAGGGCTTGTCCGAGGTGTATGTGTAAATATGTAAAAAGCCCCTATCTTTATAAACCCTATTTAAGTTACCTTTTTTATGTTTTTCTACCACTTAAACATACTTTTTAATAGTCTCTTATAATTTACACCTTCAACACATTCAACCACCCTCTAACCTTTATGTGTAAACCTTTTGAGGTAAATGTGTAAATATTTTTTTACCCCTTCATCACACCTTCAACACCTTCAAAAAGTGAATGTGTTGACAGTGTGCGAAGGTGTGCCTATTTTTGCTTTACACCTTCACTTTTTTCCTTATAAATACTTTCTGCTGGCCATAGCCTTGGATACGCATCGGCTTGCTCGCTTCCTCCCAGTCTGGCATCTTTCGCATTATGCTGCATATCTCTTTTGCCTCCCAAGGTTTCAATGTACCCTTCTTATTATCTAGGCACTCAGCCCAAATTTGAGCCGCGCATACTTTTTCAAGGATCTCCCCATCTGACGGTAGATAAAGATTATCTTGTGGGGTGTCTAGCCATTCTTTTATAATTCCTTCTCTTGGATCGTCTTGCATGTGTAGTCCCTGTTGTTTCTCTGCTTCTTTTTCTGCTTCTCTATCAAGCTCCAAACTTTCCCCCCTTCTATATAGCTCCAGAGCTTCAGCCCATATCTGACCGACCACCTCATTAGTTAAATGATCCCAGTGGCTCATTTTTTTGTTTTCAGGGTTCACATCAACAGGCCAGAATCGGCGATTTCCTGTAGTATCTTTTAAAAATTCGCGATTATTAGTGGATCCAAAGAATATACACTTTCGAGGAAAATCTGAAACGATCCGATCATATGCAACCCTGTAACGGTCCTCTGTCTTTGATAAAAAAGCCTTTACCTCTTCAATCTCTGCTTTTCTTAATGCTGAAAGCTCCCCTAATTCAAATATCCATGCGTTTTGAAGGTGCTCCCCCGCTTCCTTGTTATCAAAGTTTCTCAAACTATCTGAGAACCATTTGCGCCCTAGCTTCGCGATCAGGCTACTTTTTCCCGCTCCCTGGGGGCCTATAAGAACGAGCATATAATCAAACTTGCATCCAGGCTCATATATCCTTTTGACTCCTGCTATAAGCATTTTTCGCGTTACTTGCCTGGTATAGTGAGAATCCTCGGCACCAAGGTAATCAATAAACAGGGTTTCAATTCTAGGAACTCCGTCCCATGTATTTGATTCCAAGTATTCTTTGATTGGGTGGAAAGTGTTTTTCCGAGTAACTTCAACAAACGCATTTCTTATCATAGAGGCGGATTTGATATTATACTTTGTGTTGAAATAATGAAGTAGCCTATTATCATCAGAACCGAGCCAAGGCTCATAATCTCGGTTAGGTCTTTCTCGGCCTCTCCAGGGCAGATCACCTCTTATTACTTCGGTATTACCAAAGGCATCATAGGCTAATACACCGTTAAAATCGCCATATCGGAGCAGTAGCTCAACATTTTTTCCTGTTGCTAAAGGTAGCATAGTTTTAGGATTTAACTCCAGCAGATCCTCCCAATTTTCGTTATTAACATCAGCCTCTGCGAACTCTTGCAGAGCAGTAGCAAGGCAGATTTTTTTGACTTCCGGGTCCTGAGCTGCAAACTCTAGCATGGCCTTATAACTTGGGTATTTGTTTCCTGGTGTATGAGCCTTTACCTCCTTGTCCAGCTCACCAAATTTATGTATCCGTACTAGATCAAATATGTTATGACAATGGCCGTCATTTGCCGGATCACTCTGATGCTCACTATAGGCCCAGGCATCATCATATACTCTAAGCCCACCGAATGAAGTACCGCCGGTATAGGTCCACCGATCATCATACTTTGTAGCCTCATAAATCTCACATAGAAACTTCTGTATTCCGTCATGTATGCCGTATACCTGACAGAACACCCCTATTACTCCGGGCTTTTCCGTTGGATCTCCAAGTTTTGAAATGTCGGTTTTATCCAAAGTCTTTTCTTCCGGGTGTCTTGGCCATTCCTCAAAATCCTGCCAATCTATGTACTCTTTAAGCTCTGAATCGGCATCCAGGAAGGGCCCTTCTGATATTTCCAATACAGGCTCCGCATCATTTGAACAACTGGGAAAGTACATCAAACGGTGTACTTCAAAGGTTGTCTTATCAAAGTAGGTCATTCCTATTTTTTCAGCTAGCTTTCTGATTATGGCCCCGTACTCATCAGGTGATAGAGCCCTATTCATTGGTACTATAAGGCGATATCTTGGCTTGTGAGGCCTGTGGCTGTGTGTGGAATATATAACATATGCATTCCCACCGAGAATAAGATCAGCGTTAAATATAAAGTCCTCATCAGCGTTATCTGCATCAAGGGTAATTAGCCAACGGTTCTCTATATTCTCTTTTTTTCGCCGTCCTCCTTTAACATGCCCGCCCACGAATGCCCGACCATTTTTGATTTTGTCCTTTTTGTCTTTTGGCAGGAGATCATACACTGCCACGGTCTCTTTTGTCCGGCGCACTTTTTTAAGCAACTCAACAAAGTCAGACCACGCAATAAGTTCGGGTTTCCAGTTAGTATCAAATCTGTTCTTTCCTAATGAAATCTCTAACATATAATCGCCTACCCTTGAATTTTCCTAAGTACTCCATAGTTTTCTTCTGTTGCAGGGGTTTCCTCTTCCGGTGGGTTCTTTAGGAACTCCTCAAAATAGTCCAGGTCAATTAAAACCTTATTGCCTGCTTTATGGTGCTTGAGTTTTCCCCGCTTTACAAGCTGCCTGGCCCACCATTCTGATACTGATGTTTCGGGGTCCTTTTGTCTTATGTACTCAACTGCTGCCTTAATAGTTCTCATCCTTGGCATGCTCATTCCTCCATTTCTTCAATAATTTCAATTACTGATACGCCTAAAGCTTTAGCAATTTTACCTGCAGTTATCGGTTTCGGATTTCTCCTACCATTAATAGCGGCCGTAATCGTCTGTCTAGGTATTCCTGAAGTCTCAGCAATGTCATTAATAGCCATACATTTATCAGCCATTGCTAACTCTACTTTAGCCCTGTTTAGTTTCATCTTTGCACCCCCCTTGCTTTGTTATGTTTCACTTGTTATCTTTAATTCCATTATAGGTTTCAACTGCGCTCTTTGTCAAGGGAAATATAGAAAAATGTTTCATTTGTACTTATTTGGTGTTATAATTTCATTGAGGTGATCATATGCTCGGTGATAAAATAAAAGAGATACGATTAAAAAGAGGTTTAAAACAAAGTGAATTAGCCCAAATGGCAAGTATCTCTCGCGAAGCAGTCGGTAATTATGAACGCGGAGACCGTATACCAAATATTGAGATTACTCAAAAAATTGCTACCGCCCTTAAGGTCAACATAAATGAACTTCTAAATAAAGAGGATAAAGAAAAAGCGAATGCTCTATCTTTAGATTTCCATATAGAGCAAATGGCGCGATCTTTTGGGTACGAAATAATATATGACCCCTCGGAAGGTTACATCACGCTATATGCCCCTGATGGTCAGTATGAGATTGATGAATCTGATCTCGAGGATCTTCGTAATAGTACAAGTTCTTTTATAAAATTTAAGCTTCAGGAAATAAAAGATAGATCTCGAAAAATAGGTAGGTGATTGTATGGCCAGTATAAGGAAAAGGGGTAAAAACTCTTTTCAGATAACCGTATCCAATGGATATGATTCTAAGGGAAAAAAGCTTATTGAGACAAAGACTGTTGTCCGTGAAGATGGATATACAGACAAGCAATGGGAGAGGGAGCTGGCGAAGCTTGCCACGGAGTTTGAAAGGGAAGTTGAGCGGGGAACCGTCCTCGATGGCTTAAAACTGACTTTTGCCCAATTCGTGGATCAGTGGTTTGAAAAATATGCTGAACGAGAACTTGAACCTAAGACCGTGGCCAGATATAAGGAATTGTTAGAGCTCCGGATCCTGCCAGCAATAGGGCACATTAAACTACAGAAGCTGCAGCCAACACACTTAATAGACTTTTATTCCAATATCAGCGAAGTTGGTCTAAGGTTTGATATTAAGTATATTGCAACTCCTTTATTTTTTGAGCTTTATGAGAATAAGAAAATGACCTTAAGAAAAATGTCTGCTCTATCAAAGTTATCCGATAAAACAATAACCAGGGCTCTAAAAGGTGAGAACATAACAGGTAGATCTGCAGAGAAATTGAGCCGGGCCCTTGATAGTAAACTATCCTCTTGCTTCTCCCCGGCCGGTGCTCCAAAGCCATTATCACAAAACACAATATTGCATCACCACAGGCTTATATCTGCAATTCTTCAGGATGCTGTCGAGTGGCAATTAATCTTAAGTAACCCTGCTGATCGTGTGAAACCCCCAAAAGTAGATAAAAAACCGATTCAGCATTACAATGAGGAAGAAACTAAAGCGTTATTAGCAGCCCTTGATAAAGAGGAAATAAAGTATAAGGCTATGGTCCTTCTCGACATATTCTCGGGTTTGCGTCTAGGTGAGTTAATGGGTTTAAATTGGAGCGATATTGATTTTGAAAATAGCATTATAGAAATTACTAAGGCCAGCCAATATCTAACCGGAAAGGGCACTTTTGAAAAGAAAACTAAAAACGAGACCTCAATAAGAAAAATAACAATCCCCACACAAGTAACCGCATTTTTAAAAGAATATCGTTTTTGGTGGCTTGAACAGAAACTAGCATGCGGTGATCTATGGCAGAATTCCGACCGGTTGTTTGTTACCTGGGATGGAAAACCTTTATTCACATATACTCTTACAAATTGGTTTCCTGAATTCCTCCAACGTCATAATCTCCCTAAAATCACACCCCACGGTCTGCGTCATACCATGGCTTCCTTACTCGATTCTCAGGGAGTTGAAGTATCAACAATCAGTAAGCGCCTCGGGCATGCTAGAATATCTACAACTTTAGATATTTACACACATGTTTTCAATAAAGCAGATATTAGATCTTCGGAAGTATTAGAAAAGGCGCTACTTCCAAAAACAGTAGTCAAATAGTAGTCAATTTGCTATTATGTAAACAAAAACCACCTTCAAGGCAATCCCTAAAAGTGGTTCGTTTGGCGGAGAAGCGGGGATTCGAACCCCGGCGCCAGTTACCCGACCTAACGGTTTAGCAAACCGTCCCCTTCGACCTGCTTGGGTACTTCTCCATCATTTATATGAAATACAGGGTGTGAGAGGTGAGATCCAGCTTATACCCCACTTCTCATTTCCCATGACTCACTTTTA
>JBMNTI010000065.1:0-14172 GCA_050945655.1 Acetivibrionales bacterium
TTCTGGGTCCGTCTCCCACTATCAGAAGAAAAAGATCATAGCCTTGTTTTTTTAATCTGTGAATCGCTTCAATCATATGGTCATGATTCTTGTGCAACCAAAGGGATGCGTTCATGACTATTACAATTCTGTCGGCAGGTATGCCCAGCTTTTTTCTGCAATTTTGCTTATCATTGGCGTTTAAATAGCTATCATAGTTTTCCAGTGCAATTCCGTTCAATATGACCGATGCTTTATTCTTGTCTATCTTATATTTATTGATCCAAAATTTTTGCTGATTTTCGCTGACAAAAACAATCCTATCGAGTTTGTTGATTGAGGGGGCGTAAATCAGCCTGTTTTGAAGTTCTCTTTTTAAGCTGACCGCCTCGGTATTATGCAGAATAACGATGCTTCTGACTTTGAGTCCCAGGAATCTCAGTATTCTGCCATATAATATGGGATAGCTGTCAACCATGATAAAAACATCCGGTTTAAAGCTGTCAATCTGTTTTTTTACCTGCATGAAAGCCGACAGGTCAAAATACCGTCTTCTCGCTATAAATTCCTTTTCTATGCGTTCGTCAAGCCTGACGGCAAGTTGGATTCTTTCGGTATCCAGCACCAGCACTTTTATTTCAAAGCCCTTTTTGCATAACCCGTTAAAAAGGGAAATAGAATGAATTTCGGCTCCTCCGCAACCTATGTTTGACATTAACGCAATAATACGTTTCCCTCTTGCTCCCTGAGCAGAACGGTTTTCCAGGATCCTTCCGTCTTTCAGACAGCGGGTACCACTTTTTATCTCAGGCTCAGGGATGCCTTCCGACTCGGTTTTCAATGGCATGGCACGCGTGTTAAATTTTTGATTCCGTTGATGAGTAACGTCATTAAACCGATTTATTGGCATGTCCAATTCTCCGACTTGTAAATTTCGGCACCAATTGGCCGATATAGCTTATTATCTGAGTTATCGTTTCACGGTTGAAGGTAAAAAAGCCGATTAAAAGATAGCTCCCCATTACGACAGCCGAGTATGCCGAAAGGGCAAAAAACTTATGAAGGGCTCCCTGAAGCTCTTCTATCGTAAACATTGTTGATGCCGCCAGATTGACCGCAATACACAAAATACTGTTTATCCCTACATACTGAATACTTTTTCCCACTTCGATAAAAGGGAACTGCTTTCTTATCATAAACAGGTTTATTGCAATGACGTAAAGCAATTGCACCAGCAAAACACCAAGGCCGTAATACCTGAAATCCATATAATTGATGATTACAAAGACCGTAGCTGCAGACAACACTTTTCCGACAACATTCCAGACAAAAGAGATATGCAGAATCTGTTTTGCTATTATGAGCCTTACGACTAACCTGTCAAGCACCAGCAATGGCACCGATAAAATAATATATTTGAAGAAAATGCCGGTCATAATTACAGATTCCCTGGTAAAGCTGCCTCTTTCAAACAGAACCGATATAATTGCGGGAGCCTGAAAGGACATTATAAAGGTCAGCGGCATTACGATTGTCATAATAACCTTGATATATTTGAGATAGCTTTCATTGAGCTCCTTATATTCTCTTTTGGTATACCTCTCTATAATATTTACCCCTAATACGGTGGTCACCTGCCCTGCCAGAACAAGTACCAAAATGTTGTATATCCTGTCACTGTAGCTTAAAGCCGTATATACTCCTTCCTGCAAACCCGATATCAAATACATCCCGACATATTGGCTCAGTATGTTGGTGACCTGTGAAACAACTACAAAGACAATGTTCTTTTTCAGGTCGTTATGAATTCTGTATTTTTTTCTCTTAAACCGGAAACCCAACAGACGGAAAAGCAGATAATTAAGTATAATAAACTGGATTATATGGGCTGCCAATATTCCGCCGGCCATACTCACCACTCCGTATTTATTCCCCAAAAGTACTATGATCAGTATTGTAAGGATACTTTTCATCATGTCCAGTATCATGGGAAAGGTAAAATACTTGTAGGATTCAAATACATTGAGTATAAACGAGGTTGTCAGGATAAAAAAGAAGGTCGGAATAGTAAGCATAATAATCAGTCGGTTTTCATAGATATCCTCCGGACTGAATTTTGAGGCAAATAGCATAAAATCCTCGGGCATAGCGCCGACCACTGAGCAAACCAATATACCCATAAGTATATAGAAGCTGTAAATCTTCAATAGGAAAGTCTTGCTTTCATCGGCTGATTCATTCTCCCTTATCCTGATAGAATTCGGTATTATTACGGCTTGATTTATATTGCTGAAAAGCCCCGGAAGCAGTATGGTAATTGATATGCAAAAGAATAAAAAATCCGTGCTTTTCGTAGCCCCGAAGTAATTTGATACGATAATAGCCTGGACAAATGAAAGCAGCCGGGCAAGAAGACTGAATAGGGTGGAAAAAAATACCGATTTAGTTGTGCTTTCAAATTTTTTAGTTAGTTTACCCATGTTTCCTCCCATCATTCCTGAAAATCCTGCGGACAATTTTTTTACCGGCATTGTTGAAAATAACACCTAATATGTTTGCCCCAATGTCTTTCAAATCGGTGTAGTATTTATGCATAACACTGCCCCGTTTGCTTCTGCTGTTGCATACAAAATAAGCGCCGTCGGCTGCTATTGCAGATATAAATCCCAGCAGATTTTCTTCCAATGGGGGAGTATCAATAATAATCCGCTTGTATTTTCCCTTTAACATATCCAGTAAAGCTTTAACCGAATCTTTATCGGCGATAAATCCTCTTGTTTTTCTCAAATTTTTAAGTGAAAGAAAGTCAAGATTTGGATATACGGTCTTCATGACCCCGTCGACCGGAAGCTCGCCTGCCTTGCTATTATAAGGGGGTTCCAGATATTCTTCGCCTCCTGGGTAACAATTACTGTTCCCGGGCTCAGGCGCCGGAGTATTCCCCTCTACGGGTTTTAATGCCTTAGGTCTCGTCCGGAACTTTTGATTCCGGCAATGGGCAAGGTCAAAAAAATCGCAGCCAAAAGAATCTTTTCCTAAGCTCAATAGCAGTGTTTTCTCTCCGTTATCCGAAAACTCATATGATAAATAATCGGCGATTTCACTTAATCCGTCTTCTTCAAATGAACTTACAAGAGCTATTGCATTAATTTCCTCAGAAGACTTCATCTCTTTAAGAAGAATATCGTTTATTATTTTTCGGATTGAAAACAGGAATAAATCGTTATTTACTACTCTTTGTATTAAGTTGCCACTAATGGTATTCTCCGATTTCATATCCTTACACCTTCAATCTCTGGTTTTTTAAAGCCGGTACAAAAAGGACATTTTCATTTTCATAGAGCCCGTTGATTGAGATAATATCCTTGCCGATCAATCTGTGTTCTCCGGTCATAATATTGATAAGCCCTCCTAAAAATACTCCGCCCAGTACGGCCATTGCTGTGTATAAGAGGTATTCATTGCTGTTTATAGGTGTTTCGTTCGCATATGGTCTGTTTAGCACCTTATAGGTTATTCCGTCGATTTCCTGCAGCTTGGCGTAAAGGTTTTTATCAAAGGATCTAAGGAGCATAAGCGCCAGATCCGGCGAGTATGTCCGCATACTTACTTCAATAATCCTTGAATTTGGTATGGCATTAATGGTTATTGAATTTTCGAGAATCTGCTGATTTACTCCGCATTCCTTTTCAACTCCCGACAGAACCTCTTCGCTTGTCGCTATTTGTGATACGTCCACAACCGCCATTTGTGACGATCTTATTGAGTCAAAAATATTTATTTCATTGGCATATTCGTCGTTGATGACTATCATCATTTTTATCTTTGCTTCGTAAATCGGCTCAAAGGAATTCTTATGGGCAAAGTATGAAGTGCCGGCACTTACCACCGCCAAAAAAATTAAAAGCCAGATCCTTGAAAAAATCAGCTTTATATATTTCCTTGATATTTCATTCATAATGTATCTCCAATCCTAATTTTTCTATTTGTTCTTTAAAAATATTTCTGCCGCTTCCTTATCAAAGAGCTTTTGTTGAACGAGTTTTTCAAGAAGGGTAATATCTTCACCCCTGATTTTTTGTTTCAGTGCAAAATAGGTGAGCTTAGCCATATCTCCTCTGGTAAAACTGTTTTCGCTGAGATATGTAAAATAATCCTGGCTTATGACACCAAGCTTCCCGGCCGTCTGCAGCGCAGTGTCTATCCTGAAGTCTCCTGCGGTATCCGAGTAGCC
The DNA here is from genome assembly GCA_050945655.1 of Acetivibrionales bacterium. Taxonomy (GTDB): domain Bacteria; phylum Bacillota; class Clostridia; order DSM-8532; family DSM-8532; genus DTU059. The sequence goes on from JBMNTI010000065.1 coordinate 4,214, forward strand.
GAGAACCCTTAATAAAAATGTCATATATATATGAGCATCAATTTTGACTTCACTGCCGAATTTTTTTGCAGACATGCCATAGGTAAGCTTATGGTGATATAGATATCCTATATATGCATCTCCGTACAGACCGTCTGCAAACGGGTGCCGATAGTTTTCCCTTAATGCCTCGGCTTCTCCTCCGGAAAGTCTTGTAAGCATGATCGCCGCCTGCAGCCTATTAGGTATTTCATCAAGGTTTAAGCCGCTGTCGGATCCCACAAACAGCCCCAGGTCTTTTAATTTTAAGGCATAATATTCGATGGGCTTATTGTCAATTGACTCTTTTTCATCATGTCCGGCATAGCCGCATATCCTTGCCAGAAGCCACCACATGGCGGCAGCCTTCATATTGGCATTTACCGGCTCACTGTGAGCCGAATAGCAATCATACCAGTCAACTCCCTTCTTATGGGTCTTCTGCCACTCCTGCGCCCAGTTCTTATCGGGAGTCTTGTCGTTGTCACTGTCATACCAGCAGCCGTCATTTGAATATTTGTCACCGAAGTACTCACCGTCGGGATTGTAGCTCTCAATATCGGCAAAATCAAAAAGCACTTTATTATTGTCCAGGCAAAATTCCCTGATTTTATTATTGTTTTGCCAAAGTACTCCCTCTTCACCCGTACCGTCCAGATGACCGGTCATATATATAAAAATAACATTGGGGAATTCGTTCTCCAGTGCCTGCATCTGATCCAGATATGCCTGTACGAATTCATGGTCTCCTTTCGAAAGCTGGCCGCACCAGGACCACATTACAACATTTATATCCTTATTCTTTCTTAAATAATTTCTGGTCTCGATTGCCCAAGTTTTATTGTCCGGGTTACCCAAGTCCATTTCTCTGCCGAAGGGATTATCTCTCAGGTCAAGGGAACCCTCAGGATTGCCTTTCAGATAAGTAAAGGCCTCACCTTTAAAATATGTCATTCCCAAAAGGCCATAGGTTATCTGGCTGCCGTGGGATGTATGCCCGTATGCAATATGCAATTCTTTTTTTGCTTTCTCAGCCCATTCGGGTGGAACATTGTTGATATCAATACATTTATGGTCGGCCACTATGGGTATCCTGGCATCCTTTTCAACCATGGCAAGTCCTCCCGGTAGTGAATTATTCATCAGCAGATCCTGCACCTTATCCCTTCTTTCACCCTGTTGGATCCCCGAAGAATTATGAAGCTGGGAACATGCGATATGGGTTATGACAAATAGCAACGCTAAAGCGAGCATCATATACTTCTTCATCTTTAATCTCCTCCCGCTGTTTAAATATTTTTTCAAAGACTCCAGTAGGCAAACCCCTCTTTTTCTGCCGCCTCTCTTGAAAACACACCTTTTACATCAATCAGAATACGGTGACGGTCACGGTATTTCTCTTTTAAGTCGTCAAGGGTTTTCTGTCTATATTCTTCATGGGAGACAGCCAGAATAATGGCATCCACATCTCCTGTCTCATTCTCTTCCAAAAGCTCGATTCCATATTCCTGGAGCGTTTCTTCCTTATCGGCAACCGGGTCTGTCGCATAAATATTAATCCCGTATTCCTTTAGCTCCCTGATAACATCGATAACTTTTGAATTCCTTATATCGGCTACGTTTTCTTTAAAAGTGATTCCCATAACAAGAACCTTTGATCCAAGAATCGGTTTTCCGGCCTGGATAATCTTCTTCACGGTGTTTTCGGCCACATACTTTCCCATATCATCATTAATTCTACGACCTGACAAAATTATTTGCGGATGATAACCGATAAGCTCCGACTTATATGACAGATAATACGGATCCACTCCTATGCAATGCCCGCCAACAAGACCAGGATAGTATTTCAGAAAATTCCATTTGGTCTGAGCGGCTCTTAAAACTGCCCGGGTATCAATATTGAGCTTGTTAAAAATTATGGAAAGCTCATTCATAAAAGCAATATTGATATCTCTCTGAGCGTTTTCAATTACTTTTGCCGCTTCGGCCACCTTTATGGATTCGGCTTTGTAGACCCCTGCCCGAACCACGATTTCATATACTTTTGCGATTTCTTCAAGGGCTTCTTCATCACAGGCCGACACGATTTTTTTTATGCTTGTTATGGTATGGGTCTTGTCCCCGGGATTGATTCTCTCGGGTGAGTATCCCACTTTAAAATCCTTTGGGCATTTTAATCCGGACTGGGCTTCCAGTATGGGAATACAGATTTCTTCGGTAACTCCCGGATAAACCGTTGATTCATAGACGACGGTAGAACCCGGTTTCAGCCTTCTCCCCACCGTTTGGCTTGCCTTCATCATAGCGTTCAGGTCAGGCTTTTTACTGCTGTCAATAGGTGTGGGAACAGCAATAATAAAAAATTTCACACCCTCAAGCTGCTCTTCTTCGGTGGCATAAATCAACCGGCATTCGGCCATTCTCTCATTACCGATTTCGTTTGTTACGTCAATCCCCTGTCTATATAAGTAGATCTTTTTTTTGTTGGTATCAAATCCTATGGTTTTTACTTTCTTGGCAAACTCATAAGCCAGCGGCATACCCACATAGCCTAAGCCCACAACGGCCATTTTTTCTTCGCCTTTTACCAATGCCTCATAAATACTCATTTGTTCCTCCTAAAATAAACAAATTTCAATATATGCCATCATAAATTTTTTTCATACCATTGAATGGCCGTTTCAAGCCCTTTGTCAAAGCTTAGCAGGGGACTGTAGCGTAAATATTTGTTTGCTTTTTTAATATCAGCATTGGAATCCCTCACATCCCCTGCCCGCTCCGGACCATAAACCATGTTCTCCTGTCTTTTGAGAAGCTCGCAAAGCCTTTTATATAAATAATTTACTGAAATCCTGTCCCCGTTTGCTATGTTAAACACCTTGCCGCAGGCCGATTTTCCGGCAAAGCAGGCTTTTATGTTAGCATCTATAACATTGTCTATATAGGTAAAATCTCTGGTCTGCTCACCGTCTCCGTTTATGGTTGATACTCTGTTATGCAGAATATTTTTGATAAAAACAGGGATTACCGCCGCATAGGGCGAATCCGGATCCTGACGCCGGCCAAATACGTTAAAATAACGCAGCCCGATTGTTTCTAATCCGTATAGGTCATAAAAATTTCTCGCATATAATTCGTTCGTCTTTTTTGAAATTGCGTAGGGAGAAAGGGGAGTTCCCACACGACCTTCTTTTTTAGGCAATCTCTTCTCATCGCCATATACCGATGAAGAGGATGCATATACAAATCTCTTAACTTTGTTATCCCGGGCGGCAATAAGCATATTTAGGGTTCCGCCCACATTTACCTCGTTAGTTGTCATAGGGTCTTTTATCGATCTGGGTACTGATCCCAAAGCAGCCTGATGCAGCACAAAATCAACATCTTTACAAGCTTTCTGACACATATTGCCGTCTCTTATGTCGCCCTCGATAAACTCAAACTGTTGATTTCCGAAATAGGCTTTAATATTATCTTTTTTGCCTGTGGACAGATTGTCCAGAACCCGAACGAAGCATCCCTTTTCTATCAGTGCCTCTACAAGGTTTGAGCCTATAAAGCCGGCTCCGCCCGTAACCAGAAACTTTAATCCGTCCATTTTTGAACCTGAGTCCAAGTCAAAACACTCCTTTATCCCTGTATGTCTAAAATGCATCTTTGCTCCCGAATATTACCGGTATGGTTTTTATTAATATTTTTATGTCGTAAAATAAGCTGCGCTCACGAATATACCTGAGGTCCATCCTTACCATTTCCTCAAATCCCACATTGCTTCTTCCGCTTATCTGCCATAGGCCGGTTAGACCGGGCTTTACCGATAATCTCAGTTTTTGCCATGCTTCGTATTTTGCCACTTCCCTGGGAAGAGGCGGCCTTGGCCCCACAAGAGTCATATCACCCTTTATGATGTTAATAAGCTGAGGAAGCTCATCAATACTGGTCTTTCGTATGAACCGGCCAATTTTTGTCACTCTTGGGTCATCCTTAATCTTAAACATTGGCCCTTGCGCCTCGTTCTTTTTTTCCAAATCTGCGATCAATTTGTCTGCATTCATTACCATTGACCTGAATTTATACATTTTAAAAATTTTGCCGTGGATCCCGTTCCGATCCTGGACATAAAGCACTTTACCGCGGGATGTCAGCTTTATCAGAAGAACAACAACCAATAACAAAGGTGAAAGAAGAAGCAATATCAACACGGAAGTGAAAATGTCGATCGTTCTTTTGGAAAAGTTGTATAAGCTTCCCACATTGCATTCTAGCCTTCTTAATCTTATTAGATATTCCATATCAAGTTCTCTGTCACCAGCCATAAAATCTCAAACTCCGTTCTACATTATCTTGTAATAAGTTAAGGGTTTATTAGATAGAATAAATGATGCATTGCTTTTGAGAAGCAAATTGGCTTCCAGTGGGCTGCACCATTTGTAAACCGTTTCAACCGCTTTACTGTAAACCTTCGAATAGTCGTTGCTGTTATGGGCGTTGGAAGCGATGAATTCCACTACTCCAAGACTTATTAGCCTTTTTGCATATTCCTTCACCTTATGCCCATAGCTGCCCGCAATACTGCCCGCATCAGCCTGAAGCAGGATGCCGGACGATTCAATAAACTGAGTAAAGGATCTAATTTTATCCATCAATAATAAATTACGTTCAGGATGAGCTATAATAATTGTGGTCTGGTATCTCTTTATCCTGTTAAGGAGTTTTATTGCCTTTTCGCATGTAAAGTTGAAGGGAATCTCTATCAATAGATACTGAGCGGTAAGCTTTAATTTCCTGCTCATTTTCCTTATATACACAATCAGGTCTTCATTTGCATAAAGCTCGCTTCCGAGCAGAAGCTCAATCCCAAGCTCAGCTGCTTTTGCCGCCAAAATTGTATATCTGTCAATGACTGCGGTATTTTCGTACAATTTTCGTTGGTAGTGGGGTGTAGCAATGATTCTGTCTATACCCAGCTTTGCAGCGGCTGAAATCATTCCTATAGATTCTTCCAAGCAATATGATCCGTCGTCCACACCATAAATAAGATGGCTGTGAATATCAATCATTGTCCATGTCTCCTTTTCTAACAATGCTTCGCCTGTCTTTCAACATATGTTCGTACTTATGTAAAATTAAGCGGAATAATTTCCATGAAAAAACCTGAAGGCATAGCTTCGCCATTCAGGTCCTCTTATCAAAACCTGTTATTATGTTTTATGACCTCCTAAAAATGCATCTTGCAGAAACAATAATGCATTCAATCGGATTATTGTATACGAAAAATGTTATGCCGGAACTACGAATGCTATGCTTAGCTCAACTATCCTTGGTTGCCCCATGATGTTCAATTGGACTTTGGCGCGGCCTTTTCTTTTATCCACCGCCGCAATATACCCTTCAAGGCCCATCAAAGGCCCACCCGTTACTTTAATGCTGCCGCCTTCAAAATATGCGTATGAGTCGCCGATTATATCGTCATTGCATATCAACCGGCCGATTATTCTCATTTCGTTTTCGCTGATTTCCTGCGGGCCGTCTCTATCCCTTATCAGGTGGATAACTCCGGGAACATCATTAAATAATTCGCAATCACTACCTGATAGTATGCCATTTAACAGGATATATCCGGGAAATAGCGGACGTATTTTATAACTCCATACTCCCTGTTTTCTTTCTCTCATGCAACGCCTGGGTACAACAACCCTTATATTTCTATCCCCTATACGGTAAATCAGCCTTTTCTTCACATTTTCTTCTTCCCCTGTTTTTACAAACAGTGCATACCATTTTGATTCACTCATATTTTTTTGGATCTTCCAATCATTACTTTTCTGATTTTTCTGCTGCTCAAAAAAGCAACAACGCAATTATAATAAAGAACCGAATTGCTGTAAAACTAATTCATATGCTATTTCCCGCCATAATAGCATACTTTTTAACCTCGTCCGGAAAAAATCCGATTATTATTTAATTCTATTTGTATATTTTTGCAGATATTTGACTATATTTTGTTCATAATCATGTTGTGGGTGAAGCGTATTTTCTAATTAAATATACATCCTTATCCGCATCCGTCATATTCTTAGTATAATCGGCCGCAATTTTGCATTTTTCATAATATTCTTCAATCGTTTTAATTACTCTGCACGGAACTCCGGCAGCAATAGAATTGGAGGGAATGTCCCTTGTTACTATACTTCCCGTGCCAATTACGACGTTATCACCAACAGTCACGTTGGGTAAAAAAATACATCTGTTCCCTACAAATACATTGTTTCCGATAGTGATCCTGCCAAATACCTCGGCATTCTCAAGCATACCCAGATTTCTAAGCACTTCCACTCCTCCGTCATGAGTTATAAACAAGCTACCGCAGGTTATTTTCACATTATCCCCCAGACTTACCAGGTAGGGTTCGCTGCCAAAGCTGACATCACCAAAAATCTGGCAGTTCTTTCCCATGGCAACTCCCATTCTTTGATATATCCTTGCACGCTCAAAGGTATCTGCGAATTTAAGCCGAATAGCTTCAACCAATTTTTTAATCATCTTATTATCCTTTTTTATCCTTAGAAAAATTGTTAATTTTATTATATTGATAACTTAAATTTGGTAAAGAATTTTCGTAATCCATTTCCCAACATAATAAACAAAGAAGAGCTGCAAAAAACGTAGAGTCGTAATCCTTCCTGTCATCATCTGTATGATTCCGAAACTACTGATAAAGTCCGTAATTTGTCATTGCTATGAATACATCATGTGGAACCATATCATGCGTGCCGCTCAGGAATTTCATCCGGAAATTATTCGCGCCGCTACGCAATCTATGCTCCGCTTCACGCATGACATCGGCAGCGATTCCCTAACGTTCCTCCATACTTGAATTCATTTATCGTGGTGCGGTTAAGGCATGGGAATTCTGATCAAAAAGAAATGAAGAATCTTGAAATTGCATATTTCGGTGGTAGTCTCGGCATAAATTCCGGATGCCACCATCCTAAAGACAATTGCTCAAAAAAAATGAATCTGAGATTCTAAACAATCATAATATGAATACTAGAAACAAAAAATGAACAGCGGGGAAAATACATTGGCAATAACCGATTTTTATAGCACCGAAATATCAGACGTATTGAATAACCCTTATATGGGATGGGTTCCCACCGCCGAAAGAGGACCATATAATCAACCTCACAGCCTGGTTTACGCCGGTTTAAAATGGAGCGAACTGGAACCTGAAAAAGAAAATTTTGCATGGTTGGCAATAGAAAACAAATTTAAGGTTTCCTATTGGGTGGGCAGAAAAATTAAGATCGTTTTCAGATTTATCATGGACTATCCCGGCAAAGCCGGCCATATGGATATTCCCCAATGGCTCTATGAGGAAATCAATGGTGACGGGACATGGTATAATGGAGGTTTTAGTCCCAATTACAAAAACACTGTGTTGATCCGGAACCATCAGAGAGTGATAAACGCTCTGGCGCAACGTTATAGCAATAATCCCGGTCTTGCCTTTATACAACTGGGAAGTATGGGATACTGGGGTGAGTTCCACACTCTATATTTAGTAGCCTCCGATTCCGGCTATATGCCCGAAACCGGAATTTCAGATCAATATGTATCACATTATTTATCGGCGTTTAAAAAGGAAAAGCTCCTGATGCGCCGTCCGTTTCAAATAGCAAAGGATAATAAGCTGGGATTATATAACGATATGTTCGGTGACAAAACCGAAACTGAAAGATTTATCCGATACTTTAATAACGGATACGCCAATAACGGTGATTGGGGATTTGCCGCAGGCAGTTATCCTGCCATGCCGGATTTCTGGAAATATGCTCCTTCAGGCGGAGAATTCGGAGGCAATGTAACGCAATATCTTTCGGATTCAACCATTTCTCAGACTATAAGGCTTGCGGCGGAAAGCCATGTTACATTTCTTGGCCCCCGCTGCCCGGCCGACCCGACACAAGGCTCCGCGCCTCAAAAGAATATTGATGCATTACATAATGCCCTGGGTTATCGGCTTGTTTTACAGAAAACAACCGTTGAGCAGATTATTCGTCCGGGCAGCACCGTGCCTGTAACAATGGTCTGGAATAACAAGGGCGCGGCTCCTTTTTACTATAATTGGCCTTTGGAGTTCTCTCTGGCGGACATGAACGGAGGTATCGCGGGAAAAACTACTGTAAACGTGGATATTCGCACATGGCTGCCCGGTATCACTACTATGAATACCTCCGCATCTGTTCCCAAAAACCTTCCTGAGGGAATATATACCTTCTGTGTAGGGGTACTTGACCCCGAAACCGGTGAACCGGGCATTGACCTTGCTATTGCCGGTAAAAGAAGTGACGGTAGATACCCCGTCGCAAATATAACTATAAAACCATAAGCATCCGGTTTTCCAGTCGCGCTTGCTGCTCAATCCTGCGACCCTTTGAATCGCAGCAGGCGCACCGCTTAAATAATAGTATTACACAGTCTTATAAGTAGAAATCCAAAACGAAAAAGTAGGGGCGGCAAAGTCTGGCTTGCCTCTATTTGACGTTGTTAAAAATATTATGATATTATAATATTAGAAAAAAATACCTTTAGATAAAAGGGAGCTTCTCCCATTAAACAGGTGTAATATGAAAAAATATATAGTGTTCTTAATGATGGTTACCGCAGCAATTTCTCCGCTATTCAGGGGGCTTTTTTTTGAGTTGGAAGCCTCGGCATTTCTAGCAGTATTAGCATTGCTGTCCTTTATTTATTTCATGGTAAAGTTAACAAATAAAGAAGTTATTTTTTATAATAAATGGCTCCTGGTTTTTGGCACACTGTTATTAATGGCCTACTGTATTGCCTTTACCACAGCAGTTATCCCACGAAAAAACCTGGCTATTCTTGTGCAGGTAGCGGGATATCTTGTTTTCTCAATAGTACTTTATGATTATTACAACGATAAAAGGGAAAAGTTCAGTATCGCTTTAATGGCGCCTATGGTTCTAAGCGCGTTTGCCAATGCAATAATAGGACTGGAAGCTATTACCGGAGCATTCAGGTTTTTAAATGATACATTGAATTATAAACGTGTGGGCGGAACAATGCAGTATGCAAATACATCGGCTATTTATTATATGATTGCGGTTATTTTTTCACTCACGCTGATGTACCTTTTGGACAAGCCTGTGTACAGAGTGCTTTTGTCGGGCATAAGCAATATTATTCTCCTTGCCATGCTTCTGACAAGATCCCGAGGCGGTTATATTGTAGGATTCTCGGCTGTTTTGATTTTATTAATAATTCAAGCTAAAGGTTATAAGTTTAAATTCGCAGGATCCTTCTTCTGTTTGGCTGCTCCTGCTTTCTTGATTATGCAGAGAGTATCTGCTCAGACCGCATCCCAGGACGCCATAACAATAACCAGGCTCTTGCTCGTATCCTTTATTGCTTCGTGTTTGCTTGCTGTTATATACGAAGGAGTAATCATTGTAATCTTACGAACAAAGGAAAAACTGAACCTTTCTGAAACCTCAAGCCGGGCTGTTCAAATCGCTGTAGTTGCCTTGATAATAGTTTCCATATTCCTTTTAAGGAACAGAATAATAGGCTTAGTCCCGGATAATATCATAGAGCGATTTGCCAGAATAAGCCTATCCGAAAGAAATATTTCTATACGCATAGTATTTGATATAGACGCTCTGAAGCTGATATCGAAAAACTGGCTCCTTGGCACCGGCGGTAGCAGCTGGGAGGTTTTGTACTATGGTGTTCAAGAATCCTTTTATATAAGCAGGGCAGTACATAATCACTTTTTAGAAATATTTGTTGAAACGGGCATCCTTGGATTTCTTTCTTTTACATCCATCGTTATTTTTACCATAGGCTATATGATTAAAGGAATAGTAAAAGCAGAAGATACGCAAAGAAAGATTTATATGGCAGGGTTATTT
>JBMNTI010000066.1:0-13911 GCA_050945655.1 Acetivibrionales bacterium
CATTAATGGGGAAAGCTACAGGTTTAAGCAGGCTCTTTCAAAACAGGCAAGTGTAGACTAATTTTTTTATGAATTGGTGGCCTAATTTTACTCCGGTAACTGGCCTAAATTTTTATTGACATTTACACTAAATAGTACTTTAAAAGCTTGTCAATGTGAATCTTTACGCCTGATTCCTCTTAATACCAGATTAAAAAGGAGAACCAATTGAGCCTACCTCCGTCTATTCTATTGCATAAATAATTAAACAAAGGAGACTACTATGAAAAAACTACTTTTATTATTACTTACATTAACATTGGTATTTAGCTTTGCTGCATGCGGGTCAAAGCCTTCCGGGGCGGAACCTTCCGGGTCAGAACCCACGGAAACAGACAACGATAAGCAGAGCGAGAACCTTGAGGGCAGCCTTGAGGACATTCTAAGCAAGATATATGATACTGCAGAAGTTGATGATAACTTTAAGGCATATATTAAAGAAGGACTTCTTGTCAATGAAATTAACGCTGAAAATTGCGCTTATCATCTTGGAAAAGAAGATATCGAATTTGATGAGGCTATTGCTTCCGTTCCTCAGATGTCAACCTCGGCCTATGAGCTTGATCTTGTTAGAGTAAAGGAAGGCGCCGATATAGAGAAGATAAAGGCCGAAATCAAACAAAATGTGGATCCTATGAAATGGGTTTGCGTAGGTGTTGATGAGGAAAACGTAATTGTTGACAATATTGGTGACGTTATAATTGTAATTATGAGCAATGAAAACGCAAAGGCATTACACGATGCATTTCTTGCACTAAAGGGATAATATGCTGTTTTCCAGTATCAGTTTCCTATTTTACTTTTTACCTGTAGTATTGGCTCTATATTTCTTATCTCCATGGAAAATGAAGAACGATGTTCTTTTATTTGCGAGCTTGTTCTTCTACTTCTACGGGGAGCCGATGTATTGTGTTTTGATGATACTATCCATTATGTCGGGCTATTTTCACGGATTATGGATAAATAGAGCTAGAGGAAGCCGGTATGCAAAAATACCGGTTATTTCCTCAATTATTATCAGTATTGGGTTGCTTGTGTTTTTTAAGTACACGGATTTCTTTATAGAAAATGTGAACAGTGTTTTAAATACGGATATATCACCGCTCAATATAGCACTACCCATAGGAATCAGCTTTTACACTTTTCAGATTTTATCCTATATTATCGATGTATATCGTGGAGATGCAAAGGTTCAAAGAAATATTTTGAGCTTTGCCACATATGTATCGCTTTTCCCCCAGCTTATTGCAGGGCCGATAGTGAGATATACAACCGTGGAAGAGGAGCTTAATGCACGCACTCATTCCGTCTCTGATACTGCCTATGGCATTAATAGATTTATTATAGGATTATCTAAGAAGGTACTAATAGCAAACACCTTAGGAGAGCTGGGTGAAATATTTAATAATACCGGCGAAAAGACGGTTTTGTTTTATTGGGTGTCAGTAATAGCCTTTATGCTTCAAATCTATTACGATTTTTCAGCTTATAGTGATATGGCTATCGGATTAGGCAGGATATTTGGTTTTCACTTTCTTGAAAACTTCAACTATCCTTTTGTATCAAAAAGCATATCTGAGTTTTGGCGAAGATGGCATATGTCACTGGGGACATGGTTCAGGGATTATGTTTATATTCCCATGGGAGGAAGTCGTGTTGACACAGCAAAATGGATAAGAAACATAATGGTTGTATGGTTTCTGACCGGATTTTGGCATGGTGCACAATGGAATTTTATTATCTGGGGCTTATACTTTGCGCTGTTTTTGTTTATGGAAAAGCATATTTTTAAGAAAGTTCTCGATAGGCTTCCAGCTGCCGTAAGTAATTTATACACACTGTTTTTCATTATGATTAGCTTTGTGATATTTAACGGAAACGGCATGAATGAAAGTCTGGAAAATCTAAAAGGGATGTTCGGTCTTCTTAATGTGCCAATATCTAATACTGAGACTGTTTATTATTTAAAGAGCTATGCCGTTGTGTTTATTATTGCTGCAATCGGAGCTACACCTCTGATTTCAGGTTTATTTAAAAGGGCTGCTGTAAATAAAAAATATGAAAGCATTATAAATGTGATTGAGCCCATAGCTCATATTATGCTGCTTTTGCTTACTACGGGGTACCTTGTTGACGGTTCGTTTAATCCCTTTTTATACTTCCGTTTTTAACATACAGATGGGGTTTGATCAATGAAAAAGAATTTGAAAGACGTATTGGTTATCATATGCTTTATTGTTATTATTTCAGGTTTTACGCTTGGTAATGTATTTAGTAAGGACGAGGCCTTTTCTTACAGTGAGAGAAGAAAACTTGCAGATTTACCTAAATTCTCTTTTCATAAGCTATTTTCCGGGGATGTATTTGAGGAATTTGAAAAGTATTCGCTGGATCAATTTATCTTTCGTGATTATTTCAGAAGCATAAAGGCTCACGCTGCTTACTACCTTTTTAACAAGAAGGATAACAATGGAATTTATATAGTTGATGGGAATATCAATAAAATTTTATATCCGCTAAATGAGAAATCGGTTATTAATGCGGCAGTAAAGCTTAATGAGATTTATGATAAATATCTTCAGGGGATGAAGGTATATTATTCTATAATACCTGATAAAAATTATTTTCTGGCGGCTGAAAACGGCTATTTGAAAATAAATTATGATAAAATACCGGAAATTATGAGTCAAAGGCTTGAGCGCATGAAATATATCAATTTATTTGATTCATTGGATATAGAAGATTATTACAGGACCGATATCCATTGGAGCCAGGACAGAATAATAGATGCGGCTAACCGGCTTTATGAGAACATGGATATAGATACTCGAATTGAAAAAAGTCAATATACCGAAAAAGAGTTATATCCTTTTTATGGTTCATATTCGGGACAACTAGCTTTGCGCACTTCTCCCGATAAACTGGTATATTTGACTGACGATACTCTGAAAAACGCAGAGGTTTATGATTATGAATCTAATTCATTCAGTAATGTATACACGCCTGATAAATTTAATGGAATGGATCCATATGATGTTTATCTTTCCGGAGCCAAGGCATTGATTACCGTCAAAAATAATAAAAGTACCACCGACAGGGAGTTAATACTGTTCAGGGATTCATTTGGAAGCAGTATTGCACCGCTTTTGCTATCAGGATATTCCAAAATAACATTGGTTGACCTTCGATACATCTCAACTGATTTGCTCGGTAACTTCATTGACTTTTCCGATAATCAGGATGTGCTTTTTCTTTATAACACACAAATTATTAATAATAGTTATATGTTGAAATAAAAGTCAATCAATGATGCATGATTGTAAGTCATACTTTATGGAAACTGTATTGCCATGCAAATCGTTTTCAAGCGGCGAATTGAGTAGCGTGTGTATCAATTATTTATCAAACACCCCTAAGACTCCTGCCTCTATAGGCGGGGGATAAACCGATTTCTGCTTCAGTGTTGGGCTCATTTCCCCACTGAAGGGGCGTTTGATAAAACGCTCGCGGCGCGTTGCACACAAAACGCGTGAGGAAGGCGCTATAGCGCCCGCATTTTGGCGCACAATTCGCGCAAGCACTCATTGAATTTATCGTGCAGAGGTTAAAAGTTATTCTATTTTATCTACGCTTATCCATAGCTTTAAGATTTCTGTCAGCATAAGCTTATTTACATGTAATTGGAGCTCCTTGCCATTCATTTTTAGGATTCTATTATCAATTATAAGCACAATAATTTCCGGATCTAAGCTCTTAATCTCACTGCCTAACAAAGCACCGTATTTTTCTTTTACGGTTTTTTCAATATGTATTATTTCTAAATCATCAATATCATCCTCTTTAAATACCAAAACCACCTCAATATCCTTTAATATAAATTTGTTTGAGTTAATAGATTTTTCTAGGTTTTCAAGCTTGGCGTTTTTATCGAGAATCGTGTTTTCAAGAGCTGCGATTCTTTCATAGAAGGAGTCTATCTTTCCGCTTACTAAAGAGCAGAATAAAACGCTGCCTATTAGAAAACCTGTAATCAAGCCGGCAGAAAAATTCAAAAAATATTTGTTGCATTTTATTTTATGTTTTGCCATAAGCCTCCGCACCTGTGTATAAGCTTAATAAAGATATATCCGGTATTTGATCCTAAAATTGCTGTTAGTACATAGACGGCTTGTTTAATTATTGATTTGATTTCTCCCTGAAACAATCCTTTTTCTATCGCTGCAAAGGAAGAAAAAGTGTCTCCAAGGGCAACCGCCATTGCCCATATTTTTATGGAGCCTGCCAAATCAAGCATGGCTTTGAGAGGAGGGCGGTCGGTAATAACTGCTCCTATACCGGCAAATAAGCTTGCGCCAATTATTACGCCGAATGCAATCAGAAAATTATTAATAAGGTGTGAATAGAAATCAGACATTATTTCACCCCCATAAGCAAATTTAGTTATAAAGGTATGATGAACATACCGTACTTATTCCAAAATCACAAAAGAAAACATTACTCTCGAAACATAATATCAGGAAGATTAGAAAAGGAGGGTACAAAAAAACCACAGAACGCGAACACTTTTGCCCTGTTCTATGGTTTTTTAGGCTAATAATTCAGGTTTACATGATATAGTCACTCCGACCAAAAGAAAATCGATTGCTCTTTTTGGTCTTATGTACAACTAAAACTTTCCGCTTGAGCCTCCATGAGTGCGACCGGAAGATGATCTATGGGTGCTTGAGCCTGAAGAGCTTTTTGGTCTGGCGTGCCTGTCAACCTTTCTGTATAGGAAAAGATCCTTACTGACTCTGATATTAAGACTGTTTTGTCTCACATAACTTGTGGCAGCAGGCTGGAAACGGACACTTTTAAGCTGGCCTTTCATGATTCCGGTTATTATTAAGGCGAATACTACGCCTACTCCAAGGGAAATAAGTATACGCGGTATGAATCCCAAAGATTTCCTGCCATCGTAAGGCGAGCCGGATCTTGCCATGGTCAGCAATTCATCGCAGAGCTCCGCATAACGGGAAAAAGCCTCTTCATAATCATCGCTTCTTAATAATGGCAAAAACTCATCTTCCATATAATCTAAGCCCGAATCTGTGAAAGCTTTGATTGCATAACCGTGGGTTGATATAGCCCAATCACGCTTTTCCACGCTGATGAGCAGTAAAATACCGTCCTCGCCGTCCCCGTACCCGTAGCCATCATTGTAGTCAAAAAAGTCGTCTGCATATTCGGTAGCGGTCTTACCTTCTAGGGAGTATACAGTTACAATAGCCACCTCGCACTCTTGATCTTCACTGATTCTTTCGAGCTTTGAATTCAATCTTTTTTCTTCGCGATCAGTTAAAAGATCGGCATCATCAACCAGAAGCGGAAGATTACGGTCGCTGTTAGCAAACACGGTGGTAAGCGAGGTTATAAGGAAGACGATTATAAAAAACACGGTTATTACTCTTTTTTTCATATTCTACTACCTCCTTATAACCGACTGATAAGCAGTGTAATCAGGAATGTAACGGCACCGAAAACAGCGGTAAGGCCGCCGAACCATTTCCAATATGCACCCTTATCCAATGGCAAGTCACCAACGAATTTTCCGGTCTGTCCGTTCATAGCAAAAGTATATTTTTTGCCATTCCATACGGTATTAAGCAGCCAAACCGGATATAGCGCATATTTTGCTTTGCCGTTGCGCAAACGTATATTGGCACTCTCAGGTATAACTGTTGTATAGCCGGTTACGGTCGAGGCAAAGATTTGCTCGGTACTGCGCCTGATTCGCTCATTTGCGCGCTCAATGCTTTCATCTGCCTTGATATCATACTTGTCTGCCAGATATCCGGCCAGGTAAGCAGTCTGGAAATCTACCGCATCCTCGAAGCTATATGGTTCAATGGATTCCATTAAATCATCAGGGATTTTTGAGGAACCATCCACAGGAACTCTCTCGTAGCCTATGCTACCGCTACGCCAGATTGAAAAAAAGCTGGTTTCGGTATAATTATAGTTGCTATCGCTCCAGGAACGGACTCTTGTTGCCCTATAGCGGATATTTGCGTCAGTATCCGCATCAAATAGCCAAAATGGTACGTAGATCCCTTTTATTTCTTCTATGCGGTTTTGATCCTTGAAAATTTTCGGAAGAAGGCGCTTACCCTTCAAATGCTTCATAAGCCCTTCTTTTGCTGCTTTTTTATCCAACTTAAACGGAATAACATAATCCGGACGTAAAGCACCGGAGAGCTTTCCCATCATAACCACCGGATTATTGCAAAATGGGCAGCTTGTAGCTGCAGTATTTTCATCGCTCACAATCTCGCCGGCGCAGGATTTGCAGATATAGGAATTTATGTGAGCGGTTTCACCTTCCTGCCATTGACTTCCGGCTTGCGTTTCCCACACCATTTCATCGGGGAACTCGTCCTTCAAGCTTTCGTCTAAGGCTTTAAGTGTTTCCATGTCGAATTCGGTATCACAGTACGGGCACTTTACTTTTTGAATGCTTGTATCAAAATTTATGGCTCCACCACAGGAAGGACATTTGTAATCAAGCAATTCCGGCACAAATATCATCTCCATTCGATTCCAAACTAAATTACAGGGCTTTTATAACTTGTCGTTTTCATTGAAAACATCTCCGCATTCAGGACAGAACTTGGGCGGTTGTGCGGGATTTTCAGGTACCCATCCGCATTTATTGCAGCGGAAGCTTGCAGCCGAAGGTGCCGGCTTGCCGCAATTATAACAAAATTTGCCCGTATTAGCCGTCCCGCAGGAACAATTCCACTGGGAAGGAGAAGCCGGTCTGGGATTAGCGCAGTTGGTGCAGAATTTACCTTTATTCTGGGTTCCGCATGTACATGTCCATGTGTTTTCCAAACTGGCTCCGGCGGGAGCTTGTGAAGTACCAGCCTGCTGCGCTTGTGCTTGTTGCTGTTGCATTCCCATGGCATAAAGATTTTGCGCATTCATGCCGCCTGCCTGCTGAGCCATACCCATACCCATGAAACCCATCATGGCGCCGTTCGGATTAGAAGCAGCTGTTCTCATCGCATCCGATTGGGCGTCAACCAGTGCTCCCGCCGCCAAGGTTGGATCGCGATATACATAGGCACTTTGTGCTTTTTGTAAGATTTCACGATCTTCTTCGGGAAGATCTACAGTACCGAGAGCGACCGAAACGACTGAGATACCTCTTATATCCAGCCATTTCTTTGTTAAAGCTTCATTCATGGCTTGAGCGAGCTCCTCGGTATGCCCAACCAATTCGTTTGGCCTGATTTGAAGATCGGCTATTTTTGCAAATGCAGGCTGAAGCGCTGATATAAACTCAGTTTTAAGCTGGCTGTCTATTTCATCCCTGGTGTATTCTCTTTCAACATTACCACATACATTGGTATAGAATAAAATAGGGTTTTGGATTCTGTAAGAGTAGACACCTGAGCAGCGTATCGATACATCGACATCAAAGTTTATCCTGCGGTCAACAACACGGAAAGGAATCGGATTTGGTGTGCCGAATTTATTGTCCATAATCTCCTTGGTATTAAAATAGTATACCCGTTGATCTTTTCCTGGATCACCGCCATAAGTAAACCGTTTGCCGATGGCTTTAAAAGTTTCTAATATGGCATCTCCGAGATTACCGGTAAAAATGCTTGGCTCGGTGGAAGTACTATATGTAAATTCGCCCGGCTCAGCACAAAACTCGACAATCTTGCCCTGCTCAACAATGATCATGCATTGCCCGTCTGCCACAGCAATGCCGGATCCATTTGTAATAATATTATTAGTGCCTTTGACATTTGAAGAACGCCCGGTGATACGTTTTTGGCCTTTCACAACCAAAATATCGTTTGGAATCGCATCGCAGTAGAAAAACTCCTTCCATTGGTCGGCAAGCACTCCACCTGCAGCACCAATTGCAGCTTTAATCAATCCCATAAAAAAACTCCTTTCATTTATTCGGTATCAGCCTTATCCATATATGTAATTATATTTACATAATATTTTATATTAACTTTATTATTTTCTGAACGAGCCCAATATTCCTCTTAAAATCGTTCTTCCCAATTCTCGTCCTATTGCTGTTACCGCAGAGTTTGTCGCTTTTTCAACAAGGGAAGTTTTTGGTCTTCCGGCTGCCTTCCGGCTTTCTTTTTCCTTTTGGGCTATTTCCTGCTCTTTTTTAATTTTTTCCTGATCCTGCAAAGCTTTTTCCCGCAATATTTCATAAGCTGATTCCCGGTCGATGACAGTATCATATTTAGCTCCCATGGAAGATTTATTTATTATTCCTATTCGTGTCAAATCGTCTAAGGTGCCCAATAGACTTTGAGGAGGAAGAATATATGCTCTCTCGACTATTGAGGGGCGTCCTTCTGAGTCTAAGCATGATACCAATGCTTCACCGGTTGCAAGAGATGATATGACTTCTTCCGTACTAAATTTCGGATTTGGTCTGAAGGCATCTGCGGCGGCCTTGACCTTCTTTTGCTCCGAGGGAGTGTAAGCTCTTAAGGCGTGTTGGATCCTGTTTCCCAATTGGCCTAATACATCCTGAGGCAAATCAGCAGGATTTTGTGTAATGAAGTATACGCCAACTCCCTTTGAGCGTATCAGCCTGACTACCTGTTCAATTTTTTGAAGGAGAACTTTTGGAATATCCTCGAAAAGCAAGTGGGCTTCGTCAAAGAAAAAGACAATTCTGGGTTTTTCTAAATCGCCTGTTTCAGGAAGAGTTTCAAACAGTTCAGAAAGCATCCAAAGCAAAAAGGTCGAGTATAGCAAAGGCGAATTAAATAGGCGCACGCTATGCAGAATATTGATATACCCGCGCCCTTCCGGAGTTGTCTGCATCCAGTCAGTGATATCCAGGGCCGGTTCACCGAAAAATCCTTCGCCTCCCTGGTCTTCCAATGCTATAAGACTTCGCATGATGGCTCCAATGCTTTGGGGAGAAATATTTCCGTATTTTAAGGTGAGATCCTTAGCATTTTCACCCACATATCGTATTATTTCCCTTAAATCCTTAAGATCCAAAAGTAACAAGCCCTGCTCATCTGCAATACGAAAAACAATATTTAAAATACCTGTTTGAGTGTCATTCAGACAAAGTAATCTTGAAAGAAGCAATGGCCCCATTTCAGATATAGTTGTGCGAACCGGGTGACCATTTTCGCCAAAAATATCCCAAAATCTTACAGGAAAGGATTTATACTCAAATCCTTGTATGCCGAGCATTTCCAGTCTTTCATTAATAATGGGGGAAGCGGCGCCTTTGGTAGCCAGACTTGCAAGATCGCCCTTAATATCTGCCAGGAAAACAGGCACCCCCATATCACTGAAGGCCTCCGCCAATACTTTGAGTGTTACTGTTTTACCGGTGCCGGTGGCCCCCGCAATTAAACCGTGGCGGTTGGCCATACTGGGAAGAAGATAGACAGGATTTTCGTTTTGCGCGAGCCATATCGCATTATTGGAAAACATAATACCACACTCCGTAAAGCATAATCATTTATCTCAATTATATCCGGAGCAAATGTAGTTGTCAAAAAAATACATACGAAGATTTCTAACAACACCAAGAAATTTGTAAAAATAAGCGTACCCTTTACTTTATCAACTGCGATCACAGGCTATATCCTGATTTGGTTTATTTGGAGATAGAAATAAAAACTTTGCTTGAAATGGTCGGATCAATAAAAATACATCATATACCGGTCAATTGAAGAAGTAACTTTCACTTTACAAAAGTAACGGGGATGCGGACGGTTTCTTGAACCTATAAAAGGGGAAGGATTTAATTTTCAAATAAGTCCAAATATATACCACATTCAAATATTAACGTTATTCTTGACAAATAATTATATAGGATTATAATAAAAACATACCCCACCCCCCCAGGGGGGCAGAGGGTTGTATGGTATCTTTTATTTTATGGAGGTGTTGAAATGAAAGATGAGGATAGAATTCAGGTTGTTAACCTGTTAAAAACATCAAGAGGCCAAATAGAAGGCATAATTAAGATGCTGGAGGAAAACAGATACTGCGTAGATATCTCCAAACAAATTCTGTCTGTGCAGGCGGTGCTTAAGAAAGCCAATTTGAAGGTGATTGACCAGCACATCAAAAACTGTGTGAGGCAAGCCTTCACCGAGGGAGAATCAGCAGGTAACCAGAAGGTGGATGAAATTATTTATTTGATAGATAAATATGTTAAATGATATAGCAACAAAGGGTGGTGTAAATATGGCGAAAGAAACATTAGACATTACAGGTATGACTTGTGCATCCTGTGCCAAAGCGGTAGAAAGAAGCGTAAACAAAGTAGAAGGCATAAGCAATGCAAATGTTAATATTGCAACAGAAAAGCTTACCGTTGAATTTGACGAGGAAAAAACAGATGTTAATAAAATAAAGGAAGCAGTGATAAAAGCCGGGTACGGCGTGCAGGAAACAAGTGAGAATAAGAGAGAGATTCTATTGCCTATATCGGGGATGACTTGTGCTTCCTGCGTGAAAGCTGTTGAGCGTGCAATAGGAAAGCTTGAAGGCGTAAACGAGGTAAATGTAAATCTTGCTACCGAAAAAGCAAAAATAGTATATGATTCCGGAAAAGTACGAATATCACAGATTAAAGATGCCGTTTCAAAGGCCGGATATAAGGCTCTTGAAATTGAAACAGAAGAACAGGCCGATTATGAAAGAGCTCGCAGAGAAAACGAAATAAAGACATTATGGAAAAAATTCATTATTTCCGTTATTTTTACAGCGCCTCTTTTATATATTGCCATGGGTCCCATGATAGGTCTTCCCATACCCGAAATAATATCGCCCCATATGCATCCGTTAAGCTTTGGCCTTACTCAACTCGTATTGGTGATACCGCCAATAGCTGCCGGCTACAGATTCTATACAGTTGGCTTTAGTAGGCTTATTAAGCGGGAACCAAATATGGACTCGTTGATTGCGGTGGGAACAAGTGCAGCATTTCTATATGGTATTTACGCTATTATTCAGATAATAAACGGAAACAATGAATACGCCCATGACCTGTATTTTGAAACGGCAGGAGTCATTATTTCATTGATTCTTTTAGGCAAATATTTAGAATCTGTTTCAAAAGGAAAGACCTCCGAGGCAATAAAAAAATTAATGGGACTGGCACCAAAAACCGCGATTGTAATACATGACGGCAAGGAAATGGTTATTCCTATTGAAGAGGTTGAAGTAGGAGATATTATACTGGTGAGGCCCGGCGAAAAAATACCGGTGGATGGCGAGGTAGTAGAGGGAAGAACCTCAGTCGACGAATCAATGCTTACCGGAGAAAGCATACCTGTGGAAAAGAATCCGAGGGATAAGGTGGTTGGTGCAAGCATTAATAAGAACGGCACCATAAGATTTAAAGCCACGAAGGTAGGTAAGGATACAGTATTGGCCAAGATTATTAAGCTTGTTGAGGATGCTCAGGGGTCCAAAGCTCCTATCGCAAAGATGGCAGATGTAATCTCCGGTTATTTTGTTCCTATAGTAATGGCTATTGCGGCTATTGCAGGGCTGGCCTGGTTTATTTCAGGTGAGTCGGTGATATTCTCGCTGACCATTTTTATTTCAGTGCTTGTAATTGCCTGTCCCTGTGCTCTTGGACTGGCAACACCGACGGCAATCATGGTCGGAACCGGAAAAGGCGCGGAATACGGTGTGCTGATTAAAGGCGGGGAAGCTCTTGAAACAACTCATAAAATAAATACTATCGTATTTGATAAGACAGGTACTATTACCGAAGGAAACCCGGTTGTTACCGACATAATCACGACCGGTATGATAGATAAAACAGAGATGATTAAGCTTTCGGCCTCAGCCGAAAAAGGATCGGAGCATCCATTGGGAGAGGCAATTGTTAATAAAGCAAAAGAAGAGAATCTGGAGCTCATAAGTATTGACAGCTTTGAAGCCATACCCGGTCATGGAATTGAAGCGATAGTTCAAGGCAGAAAGATGTTGTTAGGGAACAAAAAATTGATTAGTGACAGGAAAATTGAGATGACTTTGCAAAGTGAATCTGATAAGCTCGCAGAAGAAGGGAAAACGCCCATGTATGTCGCCGTCGATAATCTTCTTGCAGGCATAATAGCCGTAGCCGATGTGATCAAACCAGGCAGTAAGAGGGCTGTCCAAATGTTGCATGATATGAGCATAGAAGTGGTAATGATTACCGGTGACAATAAAAGAACGGCTGAAGCCATAGCAAAACAGGCTGGTATTAACAGAGTTCTGGCCGAAGTCTTGCCTCAGGACAAGGCCGATGAGGTTAAAAAAATTCAGAATGAAGGTAAAAAAGTAGCAATGGTGGGTGACGGCATTAATGACGCACCTGCACTGGCACAGGCTGATATAGGGATAGCTATCGGCTCAGGAACCGATGTAGCCATGGAATCGGCTGATATAGTTCTTATGCGGAGCGACCTGATGGATGTACCTACGGCTATTCAGCTCAGCAAACAGACAATCAGGAATATTAAGCAGAATCTCTTCTGGGCATTTGCATATAATTCGGCCGGAATTCCTATTGCGGCAGGGTTGCTTTATCTGTTCGGAGGCCCGCTTTTGAATCCTATGATTGCCGCAGGTGCGATGGCATTCAGCTCAGTATCGGTTGTTACAAACGCTTTAAGGCTTAAGAGATTTACTGCAAAACGAGGGAACAGGGAGTAATACACCGAAAAATTCTAATCGGTGAATTTATAAAGAAAGGAACGATATTATGACAAAGAAAATTTTTATCGAAGGCATGTCCTGCCAGCACTGCGTAAACCGTGCCAAGAAAGCTCTGGAGGAGCTGGACGGTATAAAAACAGCAAAAGTCAGTCTTGAAACCAAGTCCGCCGAGTTGGAGCTGGACTATGATGTGGATAATGAAAAAATAAAGGCGGCTATAGACGATGCCGGGTATGAAGTTACAAGTATTCAATAACTTATATTTTTTTTGAAAGTGGCGGCTTATCTTGCCGAGAACCCTACACTTGCTTAATTACGTAACCAAGATGTGCGGATGCAAGATTCTCACTGCGAAAGCCTCTATAAACCATAACATCTAACATCTTACGTCCGACTTCCAACCTCTAACTTCTTACATCTTACATCTCACATCTATTAGCGCCATGGCTCCGTCTTTGCTCCGCCATGTCCCAACGTGCGGTCTTTTGCTCACGGGTCGCTCATACATTTCTAGCATAGTTATCGTAGGGTGGTCGCTCTCTGAAGCGGCCGGCTTATCTTGTCGAGAATCTTGCACCCGCCTCATTACGTTAATTTCAATAGAATCGCTGGCTACAGACTGTGCGAAAACTACCAATAGTATTAAACCTATGCAGACTGTGCGAAAACTACCAATAGCATTAAATCTATGCAAGTTTAGTGGCTATAGCTGACATTTGCCAACCAGAGCGCAGCGAAGGATCTTTTATTCATGCGAGCATAAGATCCTTCGATTGATTCACCCCCCCAGAATGACAGAGTCAGATTCTTCATTTCGCTTCGCTCAATTCAGAATTTCCACACGTTAACCGTACCACGATAAATGAATTCAATCAGGGAGGAACGTGAGGGAACCGCTGTCGACGTCATTCGTGAAGTGGAGCAGGATTGCGTAACGGCGCGAATAATTTCCGGATGAAATTCCTGAGCGGCATGTATGACATTAGCTAAAGGATCCACATGATGTATTCATAACAATGACAGATGGACTTCTTCAGCGATCCTGAACGGTTCTGTCGCCATACAAGAAACCCTTCACCAGCTATTATGTCAATTAAGCATGTACCATTCTGCTGTATATGGCAAACCTTGATTTCACGTTGGTTCCGTTGGTTC
>JBMNTI010000067.1:0-13907 GCA_050945655.1 Acetivibrionales bacterium
TTTTACGCTATTCATTTCATCATAATATTTTTTCAGGGAAGAAGCTGTAAATTCCGGTTCTTTAAGTATCTCAAGAAATCTTTGGATAAAATTATCGGAAGGCTCGTCGATAAATTGTATATCATTTATTATGGCATCTAAAAGAAAATCTTTTAGGATATCTATGTTCTGAGGCTTTGCTTGAATGGGCAGATAAGCAAAGCCCAGTTCCAGACTCTGAGGATCCGCAAAAATATACGAACTGTCAAAAATTATACCGCCACTGTCCAAAAGATATTGATCCAATATCCCCAGGAGAGCTGCAATTTGCTTGATAAAATGAAGGAAATTCTTCCTGCTGAACTTTCTTCTTTCAAACAGCTTTTTAATGGGGATAAGTGATGTAATGTCGTACTGCAGACGGGTTTCACCGTTTATCCTAATCACCTCACTATCCAAAAGCCCATTGATCCGGTTGTGTGCCAGTATTTCCAATTGATAGTGAACCACATTTTCAGCATTTGTGAAATTGTACACCATTAGATTTCTGCCGGCTAAATTTTTGTATTGAGGGTAAAGATTTCCGCCATCCATTTTTCTCTCCTCCATTCTTTTATGACGCTTTTTCAAGGGCTTCCTCTTCTTCGGCTTTCTCATAGGTGCCATAAGCCTTTTCTAACCTTATATCTATCTCATATTGCTCTAATTCTTCCTTTGCCTTATTATATTGTTCCACGGCATAATTGCCTGAATTTTCAGGGATTATCATTATCACAATGCGTTTTACATATTTTATGTTCTTCTCTTTAAGAAGATCAGGAGTGTCAAATTCCAACAGCCGTTTAGCATGTTTTTTTATTTCACTTTTTATCGCGGACGGTTTTTCACTGTATGTTTTCATAAATGGATTAAGTGTAAAAATGTCATAATATTCAACGGTTTCTTTTGATTCGTTATATATGTAGGCATCAATAACCGGATATTTTCTTGGCGTAACATATACCAGATCTCCCCGCCCGGCCGAACTGACAATCTTGTCTGTTTCAAGCTTTTCTATTTCCAGACCACGATCCCAATATTTTTTGTCATTATCCATTTTTGTCCACACACTGGCATTTTTCTCATCTTTCTCATCTTCTTTTTTTTCCTCCTTTAATACCGACTCTCCTCTTCCCCCTGTCCAGGCAATAATCTTAACTCTGTTGGAAAGCTTGATATCAGGCGTAAACATAAATACTATCGGTGCTTTAACAGTATAACTCACGACAAACTCCAAGGATTCGGAATCTCCAAATATACTTGTCTGCTCAAAATCGATTCCTGCGAGGCCGCCTTCTATCCCCAGTACGGAAGCCGGGTCATCGGTGTTCAGCCTTTTCCCAAGCTCCTTTCCCAGGCTCCCTTTGGCCATAAGGCTGACAAGCTTATTTGTAACATTATAATTAAGCTTTCTTGCAAATATTGTGATAATCATCCTGAGCTCGGCTTTTGGATCTGCAATTATAGACCGGACCAAATCATTTGCATCGGAGGATGCCTGGCTTAAATCATCGGCTTTGTCCAGAACAGCCATTATACTATCGGTTGAAACGGCTTGTCCGCTGCTTCCCGAGATTATTCCATTGAAAGAATCAAATGCGTTTACCAAAGTATCCTTCTGTCCGGTTAATGTGGTTTCTGCTTCATCGGCTGCCGTATTCAGCGCATCCGAATAGTCCTTAAGACCGGTAACATGATAGAAATAGCTCATGTTTCCGTATCTTCGTCCAACTTCTGAAAGTGCGTCTTGCATTATATTATAGATAAAGAATATTCGGATAATATACGCCATGGAAAAAACGACAATCAAAAGCATGGGCAAGACAATTGTTGCCTCAATTGTGGTACTGCCCTTTATTCCTCTCTCTTTACCCTTAATAACCTTGACTCCATTCAATAGAGATCATCCCCGAATCACCATTTTTAAATACCCATTCCGGCGCAAACCAGGTTTTAAAATCCAGCTCAACTTTTATAAAAATATATGTTTTATATTGATCAATTGAAATATCATAGTTTTCGGCTGCTTCCTGCATATTTAGCTGCATCAGGTCGGCGGTTCTCAGTGCTTTTGTTTCTGCCGGAACTGCCAAAAGCATAAGCCGCAGATAATCCTCGTAATCCATCATGATAAGCCTTCCGGTGATATTATTTCTATCGCTTTTTCCCGCCGCCCCGAGTAATTTGTCAAGCTGGCCTTCGGCAGCATCGATGCCTTTATCCAGTAAATCAGTCCCAAGTTTTTCGAGCTTATCCTCCAGTGCCTTATATTGTTCCGATTCAAAAATAAATTTTCTGATTTTTTCTTTTAGTTGGCTTTTAAATTGGTCAAGCTTTTCCGGAGCATAAGCCTTTAATTTATCTGTAATTCCTGATACGAGGTTTTGTATGGCCGTTTCAAAATTAGATCTAAAGCTGTCCAGATCGTCAAAGCTGATACTGCTTATATAATCGTTTATTGTTCGCTCAAGCAAGTCTTCCATACTATAATCAACAGACCCTGTCTGCTCACCCATTAATTCGGTCAAACCTTTTTCAAGAGGCGCAAAAGCTTTATCAATTATACCGTTAATAGCCCCGGTAACAGTTTCCTGTACTGCTTCCGAAGCCTGTTTTACACTATCCTTAATCTTATCGGTGACAAATTTTCTGAAGTCTTTAGTAAGTATTTCTTTTAATTTGCTTATGGCATTTTCCACACCAAGATACCAGGAAGCGGATGTTTTTATTAACGGTACCGATTTGCCCTCCAGAAGCATATCTGTGTCTACATATGATTCCATGCCTGCCCAGGCGATGAGGATAAAGTTCTGCACTATAGGAATTCCAAAAATCGTCCAGCCTGCTATGGCAGTAGCTAAGGACAATGCTGTGGCAACTTTGTCCGGATCCGTATATACGTGAATCAGGTTAAAGAGTAGGCGTATAGCAAAGAGGCTTCTCTTGACACATGCTAGGTTCTCTTTTTCGTATTTATTTCCGAAAAGTATATATTCGATCTCGGCCTGCTTTAAGAAATTTTTGTCGAGAGGTCTGCCCCAGCCGATATCATGCTCTATTCCTTCAACGGTGGTGACACATTTAAAGGCCGATACTATATATTCATTCATGTAAAGGCTTTCAATAAGGCTTTCTACACCTTCGGAAATCAGATTTCTTACTGTATCCAGTAGTTTCCTTATTCGCTCCAGCTCATAGTCAAAGAAATTTTTTTCTTTTTCGTTAACGGTATCCAGCCCTTTAGCAGACTGTTCAAAAGGGTTTTCATTTATAATAGTATTTTTGCCCGATTCAATAATAGCCTTGCCGATTTGAACAAGTGCTTCGTCGGAGCTTGTCGGCCCTTTTACAGACGGAAGGTTCAAATATCTCTCTGCGATGTTTTCAAGGTTTCCGTTTATTCCATCCAGTATATCAGCATCCTCATCTTCCTGGGTTGCCGCCTCCTGTGCAAATTCGCCTATCCCGTCTCTTACTTCGTTAAGAGAGCCATCATCCTCGGTTTCTTCATCATTGTATTCACTACCTGAATATATTGCATTAAACCACTTTTTAAAGGATTTTATTTCGTTTGAATTTGCTTTGGGTTCAAGAATATAAACAGGGATTTCGTAGTAACCTTTCATTTGATCAACAGCTTTTAACTCTGAAAGATTGTTTTTCAAGGCGGTTAAACCATTTCTTACGTTTTTGTACCCTTCAAATTCTTTAAATTCTTTACTCTCAATATGTGGATTTTCTTTTATCTCAAGAGCATAATCTGCAGCATCTAGAAGCTTGTCGGATTCATCGCACATAACCCGGAAATAATCATCTAAATACTGTTTCCAAGCTTCCAGCTTCTTAAGATTCGATGTCAGTCTATTTCTTACTTCAGTAATGGTATCTGCTTTTATAGATTTCAATTGAACCTCAAGGCTTCCCTTGATCGTATCCGAAACGCTGCCTTTATAATCATCCGCATCTTTTTTCAGCGATTCGGATTCCTTTTCCAGTTCGGATAGTTTTGGGGCAATTGCATCAATCAAATCAATTACGTCGGCAGTATACCTTGTATGGTCTGATATATGGCTCATTAAGATTTGCAATTGGCTTGTTGCAGCATCAATGACGGCACTAGCAGAGCTTAGGTCTTTGTTAGCCTGAGTAAGTCCTTCATCTATAGTCTTCCTGTATCCGGTTATTTCTGTTTCCAGCGGCTCAAGTACCGCTTTTGCAGCATTACAGGATTCTTTGACAGAATCATAATCATCTTTTAGTTTTGCTATATCCGCCTCTAATGACGCTATCTTTTCATGGTCTGAAGATTCTGACTCTTCATCTTCCGATTCGGAATTCTTCTCCTTTAAATCTGCAAGGTCATCCTTTTTTTTCTGCAGCTTATCATATGCTTTATCAAGCTTACGCTTTAATTCTTCATATTCTTCCTTTGCCTTTATATAATCATCATATATTGCAATATATCCTTTTCTGGCCTCATTTACGGGTGCAACAAGTGCATTTGCGCGTTCAATTAATATTTTGGCATCATTTATGCATTCTGTCATAAATGAAAATGATTCATCTTTCAAAGTTGTGGCAGGATTCTTTTTACTGCAATTAAATTTGACCAGCTCATAATTAATCATGCAATATATGTTAACGAGGTCGCTTCTAATATCATTCATAAGTTTATCAAGCGTCATCTTCCGCTCTATCATATCCCCTTCTTTGATAAGACCCATCATAACTTTGATTTTTTCATAAAATTCCTGAACTACCTGTATAGGAGCACGATACTTCATAAACTCGGCAACCTGCTGCTGAAGTACAAAAGGCTCGCTTAAATTATAAAAAGGAATGACCTCTACACTCAAAACCTTAAATTCATAAAGATCGGAAAACCCATCTACCGCCGCTCCGGTATTAAGGTTCCTTGAAAGAAGCTCATACACCTCTTTTTCAATACTTTCAACATCTCTCGGATACATGGCAAAAAGACCGTACTGCTCCTTTAACTGTCTGTCATATGCGGCTATTACAGATTCGGCACAGGTTTTCAGAGCTGTTTTTGCAAGTTTCTTCGCTAAAGAATAGCGGGAAATATCTATCAGCATACAGGAAAGCGGTATCAGTACCGCAAGAACTATGCATAAAAACACCGTTATGCTTCCTCTTCGTTTTAAGAACATTTTAGTCTACCTGTCCTTTTAATAATTTATCAAGGTTTTTCTTCAATGGCTCAATTTTTTTCATGAATTTCTGATATGTGTCTGTGCTTCTGACTAATTGATGAACATAATCTGTCGTATTGATCATATCTTTAGGATCATATACCAGCGACTGTGCACGCCCTTCCACAATCAGGCATTCACCAAAACCAATCAGTTTAAAAAGGTTCTGCATTGGCATATGATAGATAGCTTTGATGTCAACATACAGCACGGCAGGTATACCGGGTTTAATATCAACATTGACAATAAGATTATCAATGCTTTTCCCGGAATTTTCCTCCGGAACGTATAGCTTTAGAAAACCGATATCCTTAATGTTTTTTTCTAAATATTCTATAGCTGCCTTTTCCTTGTCGGCACCAAATAAAAGCTTTAAATTCCAATATACCTCCCTGCTTTCATAGGTTTCTCTTTTATATACACCCGAGTTTATTTCATCTACCGGTAGAGGTTTATAACCCCATTGCCTTGATAGGCTCTGAGCCGCATCCTCTGCTATATACTGCACAAGTGCTTTTTGGTAAAGGGTCAAAAAAGCTACAATACATATAAACACGCAGATAAGAATAATTGGCATTAATAATGTATATTCCAATGTTGAGTGCCCGCTTTTCCATGGGCTTTTATTGGTTATCATTTAAAAAACGCTCCTAAACTCAAGAATGACCGGGGCTACACAAATAAGAACCACAGCCAGGAACATAATTGAAATGGGTATCATAAGTTTTGACGATGCCGTTTCACCTAACTGCTTTGCTACATTTTTTCGCATCTCCCAACACTCCGTACCCATCCTTTTAAGCTCAAAAAGCATTTGACTTCCGCCAAGCTTCATGTTCTGTTGAAGGATACTGACAAAATTCGTAATTTGCTTTATTTTACAGCGTTCGGCAAAATCCATATATGCTTCATATTCCAGGGCGCCTGCCTTAATATCGGATATTACGCACTGAAGTTCCTTATACAGAGGAGCAGATTTGTTACTATCAGCCACAATTCTTTCTATTGCTTGCCTGGTATTCAAACCTGCGTTGACCAGTAATATAAGCTTGCTTACAAAGTTGGGGAAATCTTTTTCAAGAAGGAATTTGCGTTCTTTATACTGATTATCCAGGTTATGGTCAACAAGGAAAAACAAGCCCACCCCTGAAACAGGAATAATAAGCAGCATTAGATAACTTGATGCGTCCAAAAGGCAGAACAAGGTTCCTAATATCAATCCTAAAAATAAATACAGGATCTTTGTCGCCCAATGCACCTTTGTATAATATGATATGTACCGGCTGCCATAAAGCATTACAAGCTTCTGATTCAGCTTTGTCAGGTATCTGCCTTTGCCCGAGAGCTTCAGCATTTCAACAATGCCAAGGCAGCCCGGAAGAAATTTTTTGTAAGAGTATTTTTTATCATCCAAAGGTGCAAAAAAGTCACCGTATTTCTTATATGAAGCACACTGAAAAATACAGTAAATCAATATTATTGTCACTAATAGGA
The DNA here is from genome assembly GCA_050945655.1 of Acetivibrionales bacterium. Lineage (GTDB taxonomy): Bacteria > Bacillota > Clostridia > DSM-8532 > DSM-8532 > DTU059. Next base: position 6,726 of record JBMNTI010000067.1, read on the forward strand.
AAACACAAATAATTGTCATATTCACACCTCTATTTTCATGATTTTATGGGCTAAAAATTGTCCCAATAAAAGCATTGCCAAAGCTATTGTCATTATTGTATGGCCGTAAGCAGTTGTCATAAGAGGTTTTAAATAACCCGAGCCGGAGCTCTTCAAAAGAAGAACCAGGGCAAAAGGCACTATTCCCATAACCTTTTGTTCAAACTTTTTCCCGGCAATTAGGTTTTGAATATCATTCTGTATTTCAACTTTTTCCCTGATAGTTTCAGATGTGTTTTTTATAACTTCAACCAGATTTCCTCCAGCGCGTTTTGAAATTAAAATTACGTCGGAAAAACTTTTGATATCTTCTATTTTGCTTCGCTCAGCCAAATCGTAAAAAATTTTTTCAACAGGTTCATTTATCATAATACTTTGATTCATGATTTCAAGCTCCATAATGATATCGCTCGTCTTATCCGGATATATGCCGAGCATTGCTTTGTATGTCTCCAAAAGAGCTGTCTCCATTGATTTCCCTGCCGATAATGAAACAGATAGAAAATATAGGGCATCTTTAAATTGAATAGTTAATATCTCTTTTTTCTTTTGAAGCTGTTCTTTCTTACGGAAAGGGATATAAAAAATCCCCGCCAAGGACAGAATTGATGCCAGTATCACGTTCTCATAGAAAATAAGCCCTATAGAAAAGCATATCCCCATTGCCAGGATTAAAGTAAATATCAGTTCATCGGGTCTCATCTCATAAGCATCGTATTGAGGTTTTTCTGAGCTATTTTTATTCAATCTCAACCCCCCTTTGTTTCGCCTTAAGCTTATTGATCAAAGTGTTATCGGTTCTCTTTAGATAGCCCGTTACTTTTCCGTTATTGCTCTTACCGGTTTCCTCAAATACAAAGAGTGGGTTAAGTTGTATTTCACCATTTTTATATCCTACAACCTCGGTGATATCCAATACCCGTCTGCTGTGATCCCTCAAACGGGAGAGAAAAATAATGATATCAAGCGCCGAAGCAATCTGCTTCTTTATAGCTTCAAGGGGTAGGGGTGCCGCCATCAATACCATGTTTTCAAGCCTTGAGAGCATATCCAAAGTTGAATTGGCATGTCCTGTCGACATTGAACCGTCATGACCTGTGTTCATTGCCTGCAGCATGTCCAAAGCTTCTTCCCCACGTACTTCTCCAATCACTATTCTTTCCGGCCTCATACGCAAAGCTGTCTTAATAAGCGCTTTCATGCTTATTTCTCCCTTACCTTCGGTATTTGTGTTTCGTGTTTCAAGCCTGGCAAGATTTTTTATCGAGAAAAGCTGAAGTTCGGCAGAATCCTCAATGGTAACAATTCTCTCATCCTTGGGTATAAGTGAAGATAAAGCGTTTAAGAACGAGGTCTTGCCTGAGCCGGTTCCTCCGCAAATAAAAATATTGTATTTAGCTGCAACCAGCTTTTCCAAAAATAAAGCAACCTCTTTGGTTATTGATTCATAATTCATTAGATCTTCTATAGTCATAGGTTTTTCAGGAAATTTTCGTATAGTTACCAATGGACCGTTCAATGCTATGGGCGGCAATACTACATTTACTCTTGAGCCGTCTTCCAACCTTGCATCAACAATTGGCTCAGCTTCATTTACGCTGCGATTCACCCGAGCCACCATGTTTTGTATAAGATCCTCAAGCCTTTCTTTGTTTTCAAAGACAATATCGGTTTCTTGGATTACACCGTTTTTCTCAATAAATACTTGGTTTGGTCCATTTATCATAATCTCGGTAATACTTCCGTCTTTTATCAGAGGCTCAATTACATCATGTCTCCTCATTTGATTAAATATGGAGTCTATAATGTATTTTATTTCTACAACATTGAAGGTTTTGGTCAATTCTTTAGAAAAGCATATCTCTTCTATTTGCTCCAAAAGCTTTTTATCAAATTCTTCCTCATTATAGCCTAGTGAGGAATCGGTGCTTAATGCAACTTCTTTTCTTATTTCTTTAATAGTTTCAAGGATACTAGCCATTGGTTTACCCCTCTTGTTTATTCAAAGCAGCTTCAAGTGCTGCTAAATATTCATTTGATAGCAAAAATGGCCCGGAAGTCCAATAATCTGAGTAAGGCAAATAGAAAAAATCAAAATCCTGGATTTCTAAATTTGGTGCTGACTGGCCGTTATTAATGGAGCTTACCCAAAAAGTAGTCTTATCTTTAAGATTCTGGCCTTTTTTCTCTTCATATCCTCTTATTAAACCGGTTATTTTGATTAACCTGTTTAGGGACGTCGGATAATTTAAAGCTGATACATATATTTTGTCGGCCTCATCAAGCAGAGCTAATGCAAGGGGATCTGTAAAAAAGCCTCTGGAGATTACTATCTCATCGTAGGGCAAGTTTCTATGTATAGATACAAGTAAAGCTGATAAATCTTCTTTCTTAAGATTGGTAACATCCTCCGGGTTATTGTGCCCTTTCATAAAATAAATGCCGGTTTCTGCATCACAAGAAGTACATACTTCAGCATAAAGCGAAAGGTTATCCTTTTTAGACTTTACATAATAGAGCATCTCACTTAAGCCCTTGGTGTTATTGCTGCCTAAATACAAATCAGTATTAGAAAACTCATCCAGATTGATAAAAAAGGTTCGCTTGCCTTTTGATGCTTTATTATGTGCAAGGCCTTGTGCCAAAGGATTCAAAGCATCGGTGCCGTCGGCATACAGGACGAGGTTGATTTGTCCGGTTTTGGTTCCACTATTAAGATCGCGGGGAATATACTCGGCACAAGAGGATAAGATTTCCTTCATTATTTGGTCTGCCGGACTGAATTTATTTATACCGTTATAACCTTGAGGCACTATGCTTTCTGCGCAATCACGCAGGAGGAAAATATTCCTGTTCTCTGGCTTTTCATCCAGATCATTAAACAACGTAGATGAGATGACAACCAAATCAACGTTTTTTCCATTTTTAAACCACTCCGCAAGTTTATCTTTTTCTGTGAATAATTCCAGAGATAAGCCGGCAGCCTTATTCTTCAGAAGATATGTACTGAATTTTTCCAAAAACATAGCGTCATAGTCTGCAATTACCAGCCTAATTTGTGACATAAACAACCACCTTATTACAATTTTTACACGGCATGCTATAACATATATTACATTACTTTTCACTTAATGTCTATCTTTTTGTCGGTTTTTTATCTTTTTACATTAAAAAAAATATGTCGCACACCTTCAGCAACATACAAAAATAACTTGATGTCGGAAAAATTTGACATCAAGTTAACTACTTTTTAATTCTTGTAATCAGCTTAACATTTATATGTATTCCGCTTTTGTGTGTTGTAAAATAAAAGTACGGCAATAAATATATTCACCATCACTTTATGTTTTGATTATATATTCTCTTATTGTACTATTCGGAAAGTCGATATTATTTTCTTTTATTAGATCAAAGAAAAACTCCATTCCTTTAAATAGAGTTTCAACAGAGATTTCTTCAACGCCCCGGATTTCGGATAGTATATAAATCAGGTTGTTTGTGTGATAAACTAATAAAGGTAATGAATCCGGCAATAAGCCAAATGTGGGAGAAAAATGAGAAAAAGAATTGGTCTGTTTATTTTTTTATTTGTGATTTCATGTATGCTAATATATGCCTGCAATAGACTTTTAAGCTGGTATAATATTTGGTCTGATTCCCCCGGATCTGACAAGGATAGCGGAGCTATATTCAGCCCAACGCCCAGGGCATCTGCTCCGACTAATACTCCGGGCCAGACTCCTGATTCCTCTGAAAACCCTGCTTTGCCAGCAGATAGAAGCCGGGGGCTACTGAGTAAAATGAGTATAGACGAAAAAGTCGGGCAAATGTTTATTGTCCGGTGTCCGAAGCAGGATGCCGCCCAAAAGGCGGCACAATACCATATAGGAGGATATATTCTTTTTTCCGGGGATTTTCGGGATAGCTCAGTTGACCAAATAAGAAGTACAATCAATAGTTATCAAAATGCGGTTAAAATCCCGCTTTTAATCGGAGTTGATGAAGAGGGCGGAAATGTAAACCGTATTAGTATTCATAAACAGTTCAGAGCCGAACCCTTTATGTCACCCCAAGACTTATACAAAAAGGGCGGATTCGATCTTATTATCAGTGACACCATTGAGAAAGCAGTCTTTTTAAAGGCATTGGGAATTAATCTTAACCTGGCTCCCGTATGCGATGTATCAACTGCTGACACAGATTACATTTATCCCAGATCCTTCGGGAAAGATGCCCCTTTGACCTCACAATACGTTGAAAAAGTTGTTGCCACCATGAATATGCAGCGTATCGGCAGTGTGCTGAAGCATTTTCCCGGTTACGGGAATAATTCCGATACCCATACGGGCATTGCATATGACGACAGGGATTATGATACATTCCTTAAGAGTGATTTTTTGCCTTTTATATCAGGAATCAATGCAGGGGCAGGAGCGGTTCTGGTTTCTCACAATATTGTCCGCTCAATGGATGAAAGCTATCCTGCTTCATTGTCTCCCAGAGTCAACCGGATTTTGCGGGAAGATCTTGGTTTTGATGGTGCTATTATGACCGATGATTTATACATGGATGCTATCCGCAATTATACCGGGGATAGTGAAGCCGCTGTTCTTGCGGTTCTTGCCGGCAACGACCTGATTTGCTGCACAAATTTTGAGGAACAGATACCCGCTGTTATTAATGCGGTTGAGGAAGGGGTAATCTCCGAGGAACAGATAGACCAATCTGTTCTTCGCATTCTTAGATGGAAGCTTGAGCTTGGGATAGTCAATTGACATTCTGTTTATTAATATCAGCTACAGATATTTTGCAGGATTATTTAATATTTCTTGCAGGTTATTAAAATATTCTCCGACATGCAATCCGTCTACCAATGCATGGTGTACCTGCACCGAAAATGGCAGCTTGATCCTGTCGCTTTCTTCAAAATATTTTCCCCAGGAAATTCTCGGTATACTTTCAACCGGGTTCATCTGAATCGGGTGAACAAAAGAGGTAAATGAAACCCATGGAATGCTTGTTATGAATAACAGGTCGTCTCGTCCGGGTTCGTCCTCAAGGCATATATTGTTTTTTACCTTCTCAATTTCTCTTAAAGTATTATTCTTAAACTCCAGAGAATCCTCTGTATAGCTTGATACGCAGAAGCTGAATACCTCACTGTCGGTCATTACCGTAAACGACGGGCTTACGGTTTCATGTTCTATTACTCTATTCTCTCTTATCCTGTACTTAAACTCCTTTATGTCGTTAGCTGTTCTAGAGGCAGCATATAATACCGAAATAAAAAAGGGTATATCATTACCCTTGATATGTTTAAAGAATTTTGTAATATCGACATTTCCGCATATATTAAAATGCGGATAATCCATCTTTGCGAAATGGTAATAATGATCCTTTCTCTTCCATGTTTCCATGTCTATATACTTCATAATCATAGACCCCGTTTCTATCTTTATGTTTTAGGGTTTACTAAAAGTCTGCTTCATAGCATTATTATGGTAAATACATGTTTTAATCCGCATCCGACCAGTCAATATTACCTATAACCCAAGCAGTCAGCTCGTTCAGCGATGGATGTATCACCATGGAATCATTGATTGGTGTAAAGCTTCCGGGAGGTGGACAGACAAACATATTTTCCTTTTTTGTTTGCCTCTCTTCACATTTATGATTGGTATTCATCAGGTATACAAACGGCTGCAGAAGAATCGACGCATGATGTCCTACTATATGCGCTCCTAGTATGGTTTTCTCCTCTCCTACAATTATTTTAACGAAACCGTTATCCGTCGAATCCGGAGCAATACCCAAAGCAATACCCCCGGCAATTTGCGAAAAATAATTTTTACCTGTCCAATACCTAATTCCGGAGCTTTTTACTTCTGCTTCGGTCATTCCGACGTGAGCGACCTGCGGCCAGGTGAAAATTGCCCATGGTACGGCATTGTAACAAGCTTTTCTTTTATTCCCCGGGATGAATAAATTGTGTATGAGAATCTCAGCTTCATAATTTGCTTTGTGTCTGAACTGGTATTTTCCGTTTATATCACCGATTGCATATATACCTTTTTGAGTGGTTTCCAGGTATTCATTTGTTTTTATCCAACCTCTGGCGTCAGTTCCAACATCTGTGTTAACTAGCTGTAAAGTATCGGTAGTGGAACGGACTCCTGAGGCAAGGAATATTTCTTCAGCTTCGATAACTCTTTTTTCTCCCGTTAACATATCCTCAAGGCTCAGGGTTTTATATTTGCCGCTTCTTCCTGAAGCCACAATTTTTGAGTTTGTGAATACCGTTATTCCGTTTCTTTCAAATTCTTTTTTTACGAGACTGCTTATTTCCTCTTCTTCGGTTGCCAGGATATGCGACTTCATTTCAACAATTGTGACCTTGGTGCCAAGAGCTGAAAAAATGTGGGCAAATTCGGCTCCGATCGCACCGCCTCCTACTATTATCAAACTTGACCACGGCTTATCCGGAAACTTATTGCCAAAAAAACTTTCGGAGACAACATATCCGGTTTCCTCGATTTCTTTTATCGGAGGAATAAAAGACTCCGCACCTGTAGCTATAACAATAATGTCGCTCTGAATCTCTTCAGAAAAGCTGCCGTCATTATATTTGACCCTGAGGCTTTTTTTCCCTGTAAACTCAGCTGTCCCTTTATAAACCTGCAAGTTTTCCACTTGCACAAGACTATTTTCGATAATAATACTATGGTTTATCTGATCCCACATCCGTTCCGAAATCTTATTCCAATCAATAGACGGTTTGTTAAAGCTAATCCCGACCCTATGGGATTTTTCGGATTCGCGGATTAAATCGGCAGGATAAACAAGCACTTTTGAAGGTATACAGCCCTTTGTAAGACATGTTCCTCCAAATTTTGACTTTTCGATAATTGCGCATTTGAGACCTACGGAAAGCGCTGCTTCAATAACCATGAGTCCTGAGCCGCTACCAATAACAATTATATCGAATTTCTTCATACTTAAACCTCCTCATAATCATTCGTTGTGTTAATCTATTTTAAATATCAATAGATTCAAATGTTTTATTTGTAAGGGTTTCAGAGTTTTTTCGTATAAAAAAACAATGACCCCCCTTTTTTGGTATAATTGAGTCGACTAAAACCAACA
>JBMNTI010000068.1:0-13850 GCA_050945655.1 Acetivibrionales bacterium
TATAACGACCTGTTTACACAAATGTTTTTCCTTAGATACCGGGATAATTATACGGTCACAAGACTACTTAATGAGATTGTGTCCATAGCCGGAATAAATTACGGGCTGATGGCCGCCTCGGTAGTGTTAGTGGTGGTGCCGGTATTGATTGTCTATATATTCCTGCAAAAGAATATTATTAAAGGAATGACCGCAGGAGCAATTAAAGGATAGAATTCCTCATTCACGGAGCGTAATGAGGAATGACATATTTCCGACTTTTTAGCGGCTTCGGATAAGTATTTAAAATAACCGTTCTTGCATAATTACCTGAGATAGTATTTTGTATTATAATAAAGAGGCAGAGTTATATCCATTATTGGCAGACTGTGAGAAAACTATCAATAGTATTAAATCTATGCAATCCATGCTTCGCTTTAAAACGCAGCAACCACGCCGCTTATTTACGATTGCATAATCAAATATTATAATCTGATGGTTAAAACAGTTTTCGCACAGTGTGTCGAAATGGAGTTTAATTTGGAGGCTGATGGCATGTACAAGGTCATCATCGTGGACGATGAAGAGCGGATTGTTGAAGGGCTGCAAAAGGTCGTGGATTGGAAAAACTATGGCTGCGAGGTTGTAGATACGGCCTATGATGCAAGAAGCGGTGCGCAGAGAATACGCTGCCATAGACCCGATATTCTGTTTACTGATATTAAAATGCCCGGGTTAGACGGGCTTACAATGCTTGCCGGATTAAAAGGCGAGTTTCCAAATATGCAAATCACCGTACTGACCGGCCACCGTGATTTTGAATATGCTCAGCGAGCACTACATATAGGTGTTACCCGCTTTTTACTTAAACCGTCCAGGATGGATGAGCTGGAAGAAGCCTTGAAGACAATGGTTGAAAATCTTAACAAGCAGGGAGCCGTTAACTCAACATCTGAAGATCAACCGGATGATTACGGTACGGTTGCCAATAATTTTATTGTAAGGCGTGCGGTGCAGTACATAGAGCAGCACTATTCGGAGAAGCTGACATTGAGCAGCGTGGCAGATAGCATATATGTCAGCCAATGGTATTTAAGCAAGCTTCTGAATGGGTGTCTTGGGATCAGCTTTTCAAATCTGCTGAATCAAACAAGGATTAATAAAGCAAAGCAGATGCTGGCCGATCCTTCATTAAAAATTCATGAAATATCGGAGCTTTTAGGTTTTAACGACATTACCCATTTTTCAAAAATCTTTAAAAAGCTGGAGCGGGTTTCTCCATACGAATATCGCAACAATCCGAAAAAAGGATAACTAATCACCAAAAACATAACGTTCTATACGTTCTGTTAAAGCGGTGTTAATACTCTTTAAAGATAACTTTCTTGCTTTTAGCAGAATATCTCTCCCTTCTGGAATTCTTGTATATATGACATCATAGGGAAGCATTTTTCTTTTAAATTCTTTTTGTAAAAAGTCTACATATTCTCTTTTCCTGGCTATCAGCTCAGGGCAGGGGATTGCAAGCAGATACTTTTTTATTTTTTTCTTTGAATTGTAAATCAGCAGATATTTTTGTCTTTGTATAGGGGCCGCCATCTGACTTAAGGCTGACGCGAAGATTTCCTTTTCATACGCCGTACCTCCGGCTAAGCTTAAAGTAATATATTCGTCCGTCCCTCTGCCTTGAACTTTTACTCTTACATCATCAGATTTTATTTCGCCCATATATTTAAAGGTTTCAAGTACTGCCTCAGCTTGAATTTTCAATCTTCTTCTAGGGGATGTTATTCTTGCAAAAAATACTTCTTTTTTTATCAAAATCGCCATATAAACGTTTGCAGCCATAAAACCGGTAAAGGCAAGGGAAGGGTTCCTTGTCAGTTGGTACTGAAGCATAGATCTTAATACTAGTAAATACAAATAAAAGTTTATTGTTGCAAAAATCGAAAAGATATAGTTAGTAAATAGTATTTCCGGTTTTATCTTCTTTTCAATTTTTACTTGCTTTTGCATTTCATAATTTGACATAAAATTACACTCATCATACTCATCCAGACCTAAAGCCATCCTCCATTTTGCTTTCATTTCCTCTCTGTTAACGGCCATTCTTAATGATGTTTGGTTCATCCTTTCAAGATTCATTTTATTAAAAGGCGGAGCTATGATATCAATTCTTCCTATTCCATTTTCAATTGAAGGTATTGAATAATGTGGCCCAACAAATGTTTTGAATCTTCTTGCCAGAGTGCGATAATCGTCCGAATTAAATATCATATTACTGTCGTTTCCTGCTATCGACATGAGTTTATTTTTAAATACATAGGGAGGCTCTACGGTAATTAGATGCCATATATTTGCCGATTTGTACATATTTCTGGGATCAATGCGAATAGCCCTGCCTCGCATCTGGTTTGATAAAACAAAAGAGCCTACAAAGCTTGCAAGTATCAGGCTATTAATGTTAGGAGAATCCCAGCCCTCGCCCAAAAGCGATTTCGTACCGATCAGTATTTCGATATAACCCATCTGAAAAGCTTCTGTTAGAAGACTTACCATATTGCTGCTATTTGAATTTTCAACAAGAACATACCCTTCAACCAAATGACAACAGGTAAAGCTGAAATCTCTTAGTACTGCCAGTCTTTCAATGTCCGGCAGTGTTGCTGTAGGCAATATGATAAGGCTGCCTGTTAATACTCCCAGCTTGGCTCTGTTGCCAAGAGCCCTTCTGACTGTTTCAAAAATAGGAACAATGCCTATTTGGGTAAAAGGATTGTTCGTACCTATATCCGTCAGGTAGTTTTTTCTGATGTAATCACTTAATATAAGCATTCTCAGACCACTACCCATAGCTTCAAATTCGGCGTTGCATATTTCTCTTATGCTTTCCAATTTACCAACCGACTGGAGCATTAAATTGTTCACTTTTCTATCAGAGGTTATTCTTACTTTATTTCGTTCTATTAGTCTTGCTGTTCGAAGCTTGGAAACAACGGTGTCATAAAGCTCTTTATCAAACAATTCTTCATGGTCGAATATAAACTGGAAGCCGGTATCCATACATATTTTATTCTTATGGCTTAAAAAGAGAGCCCCAATATACTCCGGAATATATTCTCCTGCAGATTCTAACAGCTTTAAAAAGCCAATAAAATTATCTTCATCGTCGAAGCATATATCCAGATAATTATCTGGGTTCTTGAAGACCAGATTTTCTGTGGCTAATCTATGTAAAACGCCTTCATTAACCAATTCGGTTAAAAAATCGTCGATTTTTTCATTGAATGCTTTAATTGTATCCATTTCCAGCGTACTCGGGTAATTGAAATATATATAATCCTGGTGATAACAGAGGTTTCCCTCTTTAACCAATTCGGGGACAAAAATCTCATCGTCTATCTCCCCGCAAACAGATATATATTTATCCCATTCATATTTGTTTGAATCGTAGGGGGGAGTGGCGGTCAATGCTATTATTTTATAGCTTTTATCAAGCTTTTTTAAGAAGCTTTCCAATGCTTTTTGCCATTCGGAACGTAAATGGTGTGCTTCATCCAGGCATATTGTTTTTATTCCCGAATCTTTTATAGCCTTAAAAATTTCAAAATTATCATAATCTTCATCTTCGCTGTTGCACAGTTCATCCCACTGCTCGGATTTATCAGGCTCAATACTATTGTCTAAAACGGGTTCGGATTCATCAAGTTTTTGGGCAATAGTTGGATTGCAGCTTTTAAGCTTATTCATAGCGGAATGTAATGTTTGATAGGTAATAGAAGTTATAAACTTTATGCTTTTTAATGAGGTTGATACAATATCATCAATATCCTGTTGCTCATCAAGGAATGATTCGGCAAACCGCTGCTTCCATTGGTTCCTGATTGATAAGGTAGGGGACAGGACCAATGCCGGCTCACCAAGTCTGCAAATCAGCTCTAATCCCAAAATTGTCTTTCCGGAGCCGGGTGCCGCAACAATATGAATGCGGTTGTCGGAAAAATGTGTCGATGCATTTTCAAGCACGCGTTTTTGATACTTTCTGAATTCTCCTTTGAACCGATATTTTTGTTTGCTTTTAATTACGAGGTTCTTCATTTTGGTACTCCTACATAAAGAATATCTATGCTTTACATCCAGACTTTGTGCGGTGGTCTTTCCTGCGAAGCAGCCGGCTTATCTCACCGAAAACCTATATTTTTGCACATACTACTGACGTATTAAGAATAATATACCATAAAAAAACAGAAGATACCATTCAATTCTAATAAAGATAGAGGCTCCCAAATAATCATAAATAGCATAAATGGATGCAAACTAATTAATTTGTGATAAAATAAATGTAAACGACCAAGAGGGAGAGCGTGTTATGAAGCTGATAGCTTTCCCGTGTGCAATAGTTTACGGGAATCTGGCTAAAAAATATTCGGCAAGAACTATGATTATTGTTGGTATATTTACTTATATTATTGCTTGCATTGCGGCATATTTTATAAGCGCGGTATGGCACATTTTTATACTGGGTGCCTTGGTGGGCTCTGCCCAGGGAGGGATTCAGGCTTTGAGCAGATCATATTATGCCAGGATAATACCGAAACAGAATTCTAACGAGTTCTTCGGTTTTTATAATATATTCGGAAAATTTGCAGCCATTATCGGTCCGATGCTGATGGCACTAACAACAACTCTTACCGGAAATGCAAAACTGAGTATTTTTGCGATTATTCCTCTTTTTATCGCAGGATTTTTTGTTTTTATATCATTGCCCAGGGAAAATAATTAACGGTTTGATTAATTTGCATTGAGCGAGGGAAATGATGAAAGTTTTATATTGGCACCGGTTTGTATACAGGATTCTTAAAATAGTATTGACACCTATTCTGAAGAGAAAGCTGAACTATTCGTATGAAAAAGTTCAACCTTCCGGTCGCCCTTATATTGTTTTAGCAAATCATAACACTGACTATGATCCTCTATTGGTCGGGTTGGCTTTCCCTCATCAAATGTATTATGTGGCAAGTGAGCATATTTTCAGGTGGGGAATTGTAAGCAGGCTGATTAAATTTCTTGTTTTCCCGATACCCAGAGTAAAAGGTACCACAGAAATACACACGGCTATGGATATTCTGAAAAGACTGAAGGCAGGAGCCAATGTATGCATGTTTGCCGAGGGGAATCGTTCTTTTAGCGGGGAAACTGGTGAAATTCATCCGGCAACCGGAAAGCTCATTAAGAAAAGCGGTGTTTCACTAATTACCTTCCGCCTGGACGGAGGATATTTCACCAGCCCGCGTTGGTCAAAAACACTGAGAAAAGGCGAGATGAAAGGACGTATGTTAAAGGAATACAGTCCGGAGGAGCTAAGGTCTATGACCGCCGATGAAGTAATCATGGCAATAAAAAAGGATTTATATGTGAATGCTTATGATGAACAGAAAAAAAATCCTATACCATATATCGGGAATAACCTGGCTGAGAACTTGGAAACAGCTATTTATATATGCCCTGAATGCAATAAATATACAACGCTGAAAAGCGAGGGAGACAGATTCTATTGTACCTGCGGCTTAGACTTAAAATATAGTACATATGGATATTTATCCTCGAATAATAAGAGAAGACCCCCTTTTGAAACCGTTCTGGAATGGAGCAAGTGGCAGGAATCAAAGCTGTCCGGAAGGATTGAGGATATAAAACAAATGTCTCCGGATACCCTTATATACTCAGACGAGGGACAGACACTCTGGGCTGCAAACCGAGGGAAAAATGAGCTTATCGGAGAGGGAACATTGCTTATTTATAATAACCGCCTGGTCTTTGATTGTGGTGATAACAAATGCTACACTTTTAGTTTTAAAGATTTATCAAATTTAGATATTATAGGCCAAATGGTCATTGCCTTTGCTACAAATGACAAACAGGCATATGAGATAAAGTCCGGTCACCCAAGAAGTGCTCTTAAATACCGGGATTTAATAAAACACTTAAAAGACTGAATATTATTGAGGAGGGCATGGTATGGATTTTTCGGCAAAGAACACATTTTTGTGGAATTTTATTATTCAGATTGGAATGCTGGCGGGTATTATGCTGATGGCAAACACCCTATGCCGGAAGATAAAGTTTATCCGCAAGGCAATGGTTCCCACGGCTGTATTAGGCGGGTTTATTGCGCTACTTATTAAGTCGCTGGGTATAATCTCCATGGATTCTAAGTTTCTTGAGAGTGTTACCTATCATACCATAGCGATTGGTTTCATTGCCCTCTCACTTCGTATCCCGTCAAAATACAGCGAACAGGAAAGAAATGATTTAACCGGCTTAAAAAGTGGTGCCCTGATAGTAAGCACCTATTTGGTTCAGGGGATCTTAGGTCTGATAATATCTATAGGACTTGCCTATACAGTTATGCCTGATCTGTTCAAGGCTGCGGGAATTTTATTGCCTATGGGATATGGTCAGGGACCTGGCCAAGCCAATAATGTAGGCTCTACCTATGAGCAACTGGGATTTGCGGGTGGACAGTCCTTCGGTTTGTCTATTGCTGCTGCGGGTTTTGTGTGCGCATGTGTTGTAGGGGTCTTTTATATAAATTTGCTGAATAGACAAGGGAAAATAAAAATACAGGACTCGGCTTATGTTTCAGGGTCGGTGACGGTTGAGGACTTTCAGAATGAAAACGAAATTCCCATATCCCAATCGGTTGACAGACTTTCTGTTCAGTTCGCATTGGTATTGTTGATATATTTGGCTACATACATATTATCTTTATGGATAACAAATTTATTGGCTAAAGTAGCACCAGGTTTGTCAAGAACCCTAACGCCCTTGATATGGGGATTTAATTTTATTTTAGGTTCCCTTTTAGCAGCAGGCTGCAGATTTGGTTTTGATGCTTTAACAAAGGCAAAGGTGATGACAAGGCAATATCCGAACAATTATCTTCTGTCCAGAATATCAGGATTGTCATTTGATTTTATGACGATTGCCGGAATAGCGTCCATTGAGTTTAAAGAGTTAAAGGGTTTATGGGTTCCTTTTAGCTTGATGGCGGTTCTCGGAGGAATAGTAACCTATTATTACCTTAAATGGCTATGCATAAGAATATATCCCGGCTATGAACATGAAGGAATGGTTTCCATGTACGGAATGCTGACCGGAACTATAAGCTCGGGAGTTGTTCTTCTGAGGGAAATAGATCCTTCGTTCAAAACACCTGCAGCGAACAATCTACTTACCGGCAGCAGCTTTGCCATTCTTCTTGGAGCGCCTATGCTGATATTTATTGGGCTTGCTCCCGAATCAGAGCTAATGCTGTTTGTTACCTTTGCGCTTCTTATTGCTTATATGGTTCCGCTATTATTTATTATGCTGAAGTTTCATAGAAAGAAAGCTGCAAATAAATGAATCATAGTACGGTTATGATATTTTAAGAGGGATTGCCGGATCCACCGGGTGATTTATTTTTATAGCAAAAGAGTCTTTATTCTTAATGTCTTCATCGGTTATTATATGATAATCAAGCAATTTATCTATCCTATAACCCGTATTCATATAATTGATCTCTGCAAGACACATACTCCATCCCTCAAGCCAGTTTACAAGATCGTTGCGCTGGGTTTCATTGCCGGTAAAATGGATCAGGATATCTAAATCACTGCCGGGGCCTGCTGTGCCTGAACCCGTACTTCCGAAGAGGTAAAAACCATTTACTCCGAAACGTTTAGAATCTATTTTTGCAGCTAACTGCTCGGCTATGCGATATCGCCATCTCCAGGCCTTTTCGTCGCCTGTGTAATCCTCGTATTCAATCGTTTTCTGCTGCCTCGGAAGCTTGATTTTATGCGGGGTTAAAAAGGCTAAGGCCTGTGACAAATCGGCATTCATACAAATACTAAGATTAAGTCCTTCGGATTGAGCCGGCACATCTATAACCCGGATCACATCTTCAAATCGTTCATATTCAGGGAATATGGTTTTAAGAATATTCTTAGACTTTGTAAGATATTTTTCATTAAAAATAATTCCGTCGTCATCAGGGTAAAGGGGCAAGACTCGTATATTGGCTTCAACGAGATCCTGGAAAAAATGTGTTCCAAAAGATAACTCGGGTATATATCCGCTTTTTTTCTTTGCAACTTCTATTAAAGCGGCTGTATTGCAAATATCGGCGTATGTAACCGATACGCCCAGCTTAATATCGCCTCGGCTTCCCCAACGCCCGGGACCTATTAGTATGAACTGCCGTTTGGGGAGAAATGAGTTTAACGCACCAACTATTTTTCCCACTGTTTTTAAATCCTCAAGGTCGGATAACTCACCATAACGCTGAGGGTCAACATATACAATATGTGATATATTTTGTATAAGACCGTTAGAAACGTATCGTTTAGCGGAAAAAATAATATCTTTTGATAGTATATCCTGGGGAATAGGAGCCGGCGAAGTTTCCTCTCTAAGGCTTTGGGGTCGGCATTGCAATAAATATAAGTCTTTTCCGTCGGATGCAAATTCAATATCCACCGGGTAACCCAGCTTTGTTTTTAAACATTTTATTGCCGTATTTATTTGCGTAATAAAATGTGAGTCGTTTATTATGCCGTCAAAGGTTACAACAAGATCATCCTTCTTAAAATCAATCTCAAACATATTTGGTTTTCTGATATGATCGTATTCCATAATGGAAACAATCCTGTTAACACTATTTATTTGATTGCTGCACTCTCTGAGTAGTTCGGATATTTCCAGGGTTTCGAAAGAGTTGCTTTCAAGATTTATAACATCTATCTTCTTTGGTGAGTATCTTTTTATCTCTTCCGGCACGATATTCACCTTAATACCGGGCTGCTGCGGTGATACCAGTATGGGGAAATCATCGGTCAGGCGATCAACCGCTCGGGTTCCCAGGCCGGGAACCATTCTTATAAGTCCGTCTTCACGTTTTATTCTGGGGGACCACCTGTATTCGTTATTGCTAAAGGCGACACCGGAAAATAAAGGAAAGAAGTATTTGCCAACTTTATTCCCTACAACTTGCTGGATCAATATTCCCATTTCCTCGTGAATGTCCAGTAAATTCTTTTCAGCTCGGTATTGAATAGGATCGGGGGCAAATATTGATGCATATACCTCGATTATTGCATCCTGAAGCGCTTCCAAACGTTCCTGCTTACTACCCTGATTGGCTAAAAACAGACTTTTATATTTGCCGGAAAATGATGCTCCGGTTTGGTCTTCCAAAACACTTGAGCTTCTTACTATGATGGGCAAATCGTCAAAATCATCTAAAGCAACCGACAGGCTGTTAATAATTTCAGGGGGGAGCCTGGAGCTTTTCATAAGCTGAATAACATTTCTGTACTCTAAGCGTATCTCCTGGATTTCTTTGTACTTTTGTTCATTTAGCTCTTCAAGATCGTTATAGTGGAGAAATTTTGTTATGGTATCTGTGGTAATGTACCATGTCTTAGGGGTCTTGATAGAAAGCAGCTGAGGAAGATGCGAGCTTTCTTTTGTGAGTATTTTGCTTGCCAGAAATAAGCCGGTACCCTTGCCGCCGATTCTCCCCTGACTTTCTGCGGGATAAATGATTCTGTTGATGATATCATAAAAATCACTATAATTTAGATACTGATTTGCTATATATATAAAATCAGGTTTGTCGGATAAAAAATTGTTTATTAAGCCTACATTCAGCCAGCGCCCTTTGGGAGTGAACAAGAACTCATCATCCTTCGAGGATTTTTGGAATCTTCTGAGAGCCTCAATGATATTATGAAGTGTTGGCGAGATACTACCGATTGCTTTTATAAGGGAATAGGCATTTTCTTCCTGCATCCACCTCTTAATTTGGTTTTTTAGCTCATCTGCGCCAATATATTTTTCAGCTATGCGAAATGCATTTTCACATATTCGATCCATATCATCAATAGGTTCTGCAGCAGTCGGATAATTTGAATACCCGTCAAAATCGGCCAACTTGCTTGACGAACAGCTGAAAAGATCCGATGCCTCATTGACACCTAGAATAAGGAGATAATTTGTCAGCTTTCTGCATATATGAAGAAGCATGCTGTGATCGGTATGCTTAAGAAACTCAATAACGACTTCCCACTCTTTTAATCCCTTTTCTGTACTAAGAGAATTGGATTTTGAAGTCTCCCAATCATTCATAACAGATTTCATCTGTCTATAAACAAGCATTTGTCCTATTCGGTCGGCAACAGTCTTTATCAGTTTCTTTTCCTTATAAAGAAAATAACCTTCATCGGTTTTAGTAACTTCCTGGATATATACCACTTCTATATTGCCTGCAATATTTCCGTCGGTTTTAATATTGCAGGTCAGTGAGAGGGGAGAGGAGATGAATCCGGGACTTTGATAGCTTTGATTTTTGTAAAGTATTTTGGCGCGGCATGCTTCAGGATATCTCCAACCTGAAGGCAATACCTTAATTATCTCTTTAAAAAGCTCAGGCACAGATAATTGATGATTTTCAAGGATCTCATCAATCATATAGAGGCAGTTTAGTTCTTTTTCTCGTTCTTTCAGGACATCAAGAAGATAATCTGAATTTATATTATCCATATATTAATGCTCCCGTATTAATATTTCTAAGCTAATCATCAGAATATAATACTCTGTATCCGTAATTATATGATAACAATGCAGCAGGCGCAAGAATCTCGTTTGAACGCCTCTAAGCACATGATTTTATCAGATAATTTACCCCGGTAATCGACATGGCTCCGACTTAGCTTTGCCATGTTCCGATGTAAGGTCTTTTGCTCACGGCAGCTCAATCTTTTCTAATATAGTTTTTTGAAATGGGCACTCTCTGAAGCTGTCGGCTTATCTTATTGAGAAACCTTGCACCCGCTTTATTTATGTTAACAAGAGGGCGGGTGCAAGCTTCTTATAAGGCGAGAGAAATGTTCTATCGTCAGACTGTGCGAAAACTATCAATAGCATTAAATCTGTGCAAGTTTAGCGGTTGCAGCTGATATTTGCTATCCTGAGCGTTAGCGAAGGATATTATTGTTTAACCCAAAGATCCTTCACTCCACTTCGTTCCGTTCAGGATGACAACTTCGCCGCTTTCATAATGACAGGTATGGTACTTCGCTGCTTTCATAATGACAGGTATGATACTTCGCTGCTTTCAGGATGACAGGTATGGCACTTCGTTCCGTTAACCTCACATTTTCATATCCAGCCGCGGCTTTTAACGGCCTGAGCAACACGGTTGATGGCTATTACATAGGCGGCGTCACGCATCCGTAAGCTTTTGCTCTGCGAAAGCTCATAAACAGCGTTAAAGGCAGAAGTCATCTTAGTATTCAGTTTCTCAAGGACCTCGTCCTTCTCCCAGTAGTAGTTTTGATTGGACTGGACCTGTTCAAAATAACTGCAGGTTACGCCGCCGGCATTGGCCAGGAAATCAGGAACAAGAAAGATGTTGCGATCGTTGATTACTTTATCGGCGTCGGGAGTGGTAGGTCCATTGGCTGCTTCAATAATAACTTTCACCTGTTTGCTGATATTATGTACATTTTCTATAGTAATTTGATTCTCCATGGCGGCAGGTATTAAAATGTCAACATCCTGTTCAATCCATGCATTGCCTGGAAGAACCTCATAGCCAAGTTCCTTTGCTTTTTCTTTATCAATGGTTCCGTATGCATCTGTGATACCGGCAAGAACATCAATGTCCATACCATCGGCTTTACGGAAAGTATATGCGGTTTTATCTGCCTCATCCCAGCAGGAAATGGCAATAACCTTTCCACCTAATTGACGGTAAAGCCTGACCGCATACTGTGCTACATTACCAAAACCCTGAAAACTTGCTGAGGTTTTATCAATTTGAATGCTGAGTTTTTTCAGAGCTTCTCTTAATACATAAATAACACCAAAGCCTGTTGCCTCTGTTCTACCTAATGAGCCTCCCATACCAACCGGTTTACCTGTTATGAATCCGGGGTTTCTGCTGCCATGAATAGTTTCATATTCATCAAGCATCCAAAGCATATGCTTTGCATTTGTCATAACATCCGGAGCAGGAACATCAGTATTAGGGCCGACATTTTTTGCCAACTGACGTATGTAACCACGGCATAATCTTTCCTGTTCACGTTCGGTAAGATTTCTGGGATCACAGATAACTCCGCCCTTACCTCCACCTAAGGGGATATCTACGACAGAGCACTTCCATGTCATCCACATTGAAAGTGCACGGATTGTATCAATTGTCTCCATCGGATGGAAACGAATACCACCTTTGGCTGGTCCTCTTGCGTCATTATGCTGGACTCTGAAACCTTTAAATATTTTTGTGCTACCGTCATCCATTTTTACGGGAATTGTGAAATGATACTCACGGATTGGCTGACGCAAGAGTTCGCAGGTTGCGGCATCAAGTTCCAACTTTGAGGCAACCGAGTCAAATTGTTGCTGGGCAATTTCATAAGGGTTATAAGATGTGTTACTCATTTTCTGGCCTCCATTATTATAGATTTCTAAATCTAAATACAATGTTCGGAATAAAGATTAGTGTATCACAAAATGATTTTTTTGTTAAATCAAATTGCAAAATATACAAATACAGCATAAAATATAGAACATTTTAGCTGGTATCCATCATCTATCAAAATCCCAAACCATACCTATCATACCAACGCAAATATGATATGTCAACCGTTGGATTGTAAGGAAGCGAACATGAAATTTATAAAAAGACAACTTTCAAATTAGTAAAAAATATACTCATTCCTAGTACAATTATTTTTGTCTTTTTCAATACGGATTTTGCCGGGTCAGACAGTACAAAGACTGTTTTTCAAATAATAATTAAAATTTATTTGTTAATATTGTGATTAAGCGGCGAGACTGCTGTGATTTTAAAGGCCACAGGATGTTTTTACTCTTATTATGCATACTGAAAAATCATTTCATGGTATAATATTAAAAAAAAATAAAAATATGAGGGCAAGTTTATGAAACATAACATTACCGTCGAAGATTTGAACTCGTTGACATTTAGTCAAAAACAAACATTAAATTCATTCTGGCTGCCTGAAAAATATGACCGCGCTGTTGCATCTGTTTGCACCGATGTGGAAAATGATGTCTATGAAAGTCTTGAATTTGTAATCGGAGATATTATTTTGTCCCATGGAACTACAATTACTATAAAAAGGCTGAGAATGGCAGATGAGATAGTTATTAGTGAGGAACCTCCTGCAGAAGGGGAAGAATCATCAGAAGAGGCTTTTTATGATTGCTCATTTGATCCCGGGGACTATTTTTTGAAAGAAAATTGCATGCCTTTGCTTAACATAGGCCAGTTGATAGAGTTAATTAGAAAAACAAAAGCCGGACACGACGGGTTTAGCCTGGACATTCCTCCGGTGAACGGTTTTGAGGCAGAAAGGGGCTATTGCATAAGCGATAGATTTGGTGAAGTGGATAGGGCTGATGAATTGGTTGATCTGCTTTTTAAAATTCTAAAAGAGCAATTGTAATGTTTGTACATATTATGAGACGCTTTTATAAATTATAAAATAAGAAAAACCCTGAAAGCGTTCTGCTATCAGGGTTTTTCTGGCGTGCCAGAGATGATTCGAACACCCGACCGACGGATTAGAAGTCCGTTGCTCTATCCTGCTGAGCTACTGGCACATGTCTGAGCGACTTTTTAATTATACAAATGACTTTATCCTTTGTCAAGATTGTTATTAATAAAGACGGTGTCAAATTGTTGTTGGTTTTTTGGTTGACCAACATGTTTTATATTTAAAAGGCATAACCTGTTTTGCAAATTCCTTTGAACATTCTAGTTATAGGGGTAAGCCTAATGTTTGTAAAATCTT
>JBMNTI010000069.1:0-13279 GCA_050945655.1 Acetivibrionales bacterium
ACCTCCATATTTGGTTTATTTTAGTTTATTGTTACTTCTATTATATTACGAAATATGGAGGAGTTCAATATAAATTGAGTGCGTAGACGCTTTTATTTAGAGCGTTTTGCCGTTTCGCAAACGGCTAGATAAGAATAATACTTGGAGGATGATTTATGACAAAAAGAATAAAAGTTGGAATTGCAGGTTACGGGAATATAGGAAGAGGAGCCGAACTGGCTATTTTACAAAATAGTGATATGGAGCTCATTGCAGTTTTTACAAGGAGAGCGCCTGAAAGCGTAAAGATTGTGTCTGAAACTGCCCAAGTGGTTCATATTGCCGATATAGAAAAGTATAAAGATAATATAGATGTATTAGTACTCTGTGGCGGTTCCGCTTCCGATCTGCCTGTACAAGGACCGCAATATGCCGAACTTTTTAACTGTGTGGACTCATTTGATACACATGCCAGAATACCTGAGTATTTTAAAAGTGTTAATGAAGCGGCAAAGCGTTCAGGAAAAACCGCAGCGATTTCAATTGGCTGGGATCCGGGGCTTTTCTCCATAAACCGCATGATGCTGGAATCAGTACTGCCTCAGGGAAAAAGCTATACCTTCTGGGGCAGAGGTGTTAGCCAAGGGCACTCCGATGCGATAAGACGTGTGGAAGGTGTTAAAAACGGCATCCAGTACACTATCCCCGTGGAAAGTGCAATAAACAGTATCAGAAATGGTGAAGATCCCGAATTAGCAACCAGGGAAAAGCATGTAAGGGAGTGCTTTGTTGTTGCCGAGGAAGGCGCAGATAAAACAAAGATAGAAGAAGCAATAAAAAATATGCCCAACTATTTTGCCGATTATAATACAATTGTTCATTTTATTTCCGAGGAGGAGCTTAAAAAGAATCACAGCCGTATGCCCCATGGCGGATTTGTTATAAGAAGCGGGAATACCGGCGAACATAATGAAAAAAGACATATAGTAGAGTTTTCACTGAAACTCGAAAGCAATCCTGAATTTACCGGCTGTGTCCTTATCAGCTATGCGCGTGCTGTGTTTAAGCTCAATCAGGAAGGTAAAACAGGGGCGTTAACCGTATTTGATATTCCGTTAAGTTATCTTTCGCCTAAGACTTCGGAAGAACTGAGAAAAAAGTTTTTATAAATAAAATCGAGGATAAGAAAGAAACAGAAAGTGGTGAATTATAATGCCATATAAGTTATTGGATGGCAAAGACCTGGCTGCAAGGATGAAAAAGGATATGCTCACCGAAGTGGAGCAATTGGCTAAAACAGGTGTCGTTCCGGGATTAGCGGTAATAATTGTAGGAAATGATCCTGCCTCCAGAATTTATGTTAACAGTAAAAAGAAAGACTGTGAAGAAGTGGGTATCAAATCCTTTGAGTACTCTCTTCCTGAGGAGACTGGTGAAGAAGAGCTTTTAGGATTAATAGATGCGTTAAACCAGGATCCCTCGGTGGACGGAATACTGGTTCAGCTTCCTCTTCCGAAGCATTTAGATGAGGCAAAAGTTATTAGAAGAATAAGTCCGGAAAAGGATGTAGATGCCTTCCACCCATTCAATGTAGGGGAACTGATGATTGGAAGGCCTGTATTTGCGCCCTGTACTCCCGCTGGTGTTATGGAGCTTATCAAGGATGCCGGCTTGGATGTAGCGGGTAAAAATTGCGTTGTTGTGGGCAGAAGCAATATCGTGGGCAAGCCTATGGCTATGTTGATGCTCCATAGTAACGCTACCGTTACCATCTGCCATTCGAAGACAAAAGATTTAATGTCGGTTTGCAAAGAGGCTGATATACTTATTGCAGCCATAGGAAAAGCAAACTATATTACCGCCGATTATGTAAAGGAAGGAGCTATTGTTATTGATGTCGGCATGAATAGGAACGCAGAGGGGAAAGTTACCGGCGATGTGGATTTTACGGCAGTAAGTGAAAAAGCTTCAGCCATAACACCCGTTCCGGGAGGCGTTGGTCCCATGACCAGAGCCATGCTCTTAAAAAATACCATACGAGCATGCAAGATGCACAAAAAATCCGGCCTTTCTTGACATGAATTTCAAAACTGTATACAATAGTTTCATAATGGCATTTTGTATGCATATTTATGCCATTTATTTTAATGCTTTATTGATTATGAATTTATGGAAAAACAAAAGCCAAGGAGGTGAGTAATATTCTCGATTTTTTTTCAATTTTAATAGGGCTTATTGCAGGACTTATTATAGCAGTTGTTAGTTCACTTATATTCTTCCAAAAGGGAGTTGAACATAGAAAACGAGTGGCGGAAAACGAGTTTGAGAGCGCAGAGAAGGAAAGCCAACGTATTGTAAGTGAAGCTGAGAAAGTTGCTGAAAGAAAAAAGCGCGATGCCCTCATTGAGGCACGTGAGGAAATCCACAAAAGCAGGGTGGAAATAGAGAGAGAAGTTCGTGAGCGAAGAGCAGAAATTCAAAGAAATGAAAGACGTTTACAGCAGAAGGATGAGACTCTTGAGAAAAAAATGGATATCCTTGAGAAGAAGGAAGAGGCGCTAAACAGGCAAATTCAAGAAATTGAAGCAAGACAGGCTGATATTGAAGAAATATACAAAAAACAGCTGGAGAAACTTGAGAGTATATCCGGATTATCGGTCGAAGAAGCAAAACAATATCTTTTAAGTAATATTGAAGGGGAAGTCAAGCACGAAGCAGCCATAATGGTTAAGGACATCTATGAGCGTGCCAGGGAAGAAGCCAACCGGAAAGCTAAGGATGTTTTAGCCACAGCAATTCAAAGGTGCGCCGCAGATCATGCGTCCGAGATTACTGTCTCAGTTGTTCCCCTGCCTAATGATGAAATGAAGGGCAGAATAATAGGAAGAGAAGGCAGAAATATCAGAACTCTTGAAACCCTTACAGGTATTGATCTTATTATTGATGATACTCCGGAAGCAGTTGTCTTGTCAGGGTTTGATCCTATCAGGCGGGAGATTGCACGAATAGCTCTCGAAAAGCTGATAATTGACGGAAGAATCCATCCTGCCCGTATTGAAGAAATGGTTGAAAAAGCAAAAAAAGAGGTTGATAACACAATCCGGGAGGAAGGGGATCGGGCTACATTTGAAACAGGTGTACATGGACTTAACCCCGAAATAATAAAGCTTCTGGGTAAACTTAAGTACAGAACAAGCTATGGACAGAATGTCCTGTCCCATTCTATCGAAGTATCCCATTTGGCAGGCCTTATGGCAGCTGAATTGGGAGAGGATGTGACTCTGGCAAAACGTGCAGGACTGCTACACGATATTGGTAAAGCTATTGACCATGAAGTGGAAGGTACTCATGTATCTATAGGAACCGAGATTTGCAGAAAATACAAGGAAAGCGAAGAAGTTATACACGCTGTTATGGCTCACCATGGTGATGTGGAGGCAACATCGGTAGTTGCTGTGCTGGTTCAGGCGGCAGATGCCGTTTCGGGAGCAAGACCCGGTGCCAGACGCGAAACCATTGAGACATATGTTAAAAGGCTGCAAAAACTCGAAGAAATTGCTGATTCATTACCGGAAGTAGAAAAATCCTATGCTATCCAGGCCGGCCGTGAGGTTCGTATCATGGTTAAGCCTGATATTGTTAATGACGACAGTATGATCATGGTAGCAAGAGATATTGTAAAACGTATTGAAAGTGAAATGGAGTATCCTGGACAAATAAAAGTTCATATTATCAGGGAGACTCGAGCAGTTGAATACGCAAAATAGTTAAGGCGGGAAGCGTGAAAACGCTTCCCGTGTTTTGAGAGGAAGATAAATTCTTTGAAAATCCTTTTTATTGGAGATGTTTTTGGTGAAATAGGGAGAAATGCGTTAAAGGCTAGTATGCCCGAGCTGAAATCAACATATGACCCTGATTTTTGTATTGCCAATGGTGAAAACGCAGCCGGCGGCAGAGGTATTACCTATAATACGGCTCATGAGATTCTCGACGGCGGTATTGATGCTATAACCATGGGAAACCACACTTGGGCACGTAAAGAGATTTTTAAGATTATTGATTCAGGTATTAATATTGTAAGACCTGCCAATTATCCAAAAGGTGTTCCGGGCAAGGGACGTATAGTCGTTGAAAAGAACGGAATACGTCTTGCTGTGGTTAATCTGATGGGACGCATATATATGGATCAGCCTGTTGACTGCCCTTTTCAGTCAGTTGACAGGGAACTGTCATACTTAAAAGGACAAGCAGATTATGTATTGGTTGATTTTCATTCGGAGGCGACCAGTGAAAAAATTGCAATGGGATATTATCTTGACGGACGGGTATCCTGCGTTTTGGGAACTCATACACATGTGCAGACTGCCGATGATAAAATATTGGAGAAAGGTACCGCATATATATCCGATGTTGGTATGACCGGCCCTGCCGATGGAATCATTGGCGTCGATAGGGAGCTTATTATTAAGAAATTCACTCTGGGACTCCCTGTCCAACATGAACCTGCAAAGGGGAGAGCACAGATAAATGCAGTTATTATAACCATAAATGAAGATAATAATAAATCAGCAGAAATAAAAAGAATTAACAGCGTCGTAAAGATTTAAGATTATTGGAGGTTGTCATAATGAATCTGTTGAAGGTTTCATCAAAATCGAACCCCAATTCAGTGGCAGGGGCTATTGCTGGTGTAATCAGAGAAAAAGGAGTGGCAGAGGTACAGTCGATTGGAGCAGGTGCTTTAAACCAGGCAATAAAAGCCGTAGCAATTGCCAGAGGTTTTTTGGCACCGCTTGGCATAGAATTAATCTGCATACCGGCATTTTCGGAAATAAATGTGGATGGTGAGGAACGTACTGCCATAAAATTGATTATTGAACCAAAAAGAGTGATATAAATATAGTATATTTAGCGAAGTTCGGAGGGTTTGTATTTATGGGTTACAAAGAAATGTATAACCAATGGATTGAGAATCCTTATTATGATGAAGCAACCAGGGCGGAACTTTTAGCAATCAAGGATGAAAAGGAAATCGAAGACCGTTTTTACAGGGAACTGGAATTTGGAACCGGCGGTATGCGCGGTATTATAGGCGCAGGAACCAACAGAATGAATAAATATACGATTCGTAAGGCTGCACAGGGTCTTGCAAATTATATAAAGAATCAGGAAGATAGCAAAAAAGGTGTTGTTGTCGCATACGATTCCCGTCGTTGTTCTTATGAATTTGCGCTGGAAACAGCTTTGGTCATGGCATACAATAATATAAAAACATTTCTTTTTGACGAGCTTAGACCAACGCCTGAACTGTCTTTCGCCGTAAGACATTTGGGATGCGCGGCTGGCGTTGTAATTACAGCAAGTCATAATCCAAAGGAATACAATGGGTTTAAAGCATATGGCAGTGACGGGTGCCAACTTCCTCCCAAGGAATCCGATGAAGTCATACAGGAAGTAGAGGCTATTAAAGATATATCCAAAATTACTTCCATGACAAAAGATGAAGCCCTGGAGCAAGGCTTGTTGGAGATCATAGGTGAGGAAGTTGACGATGCATATGTAAGCGCGGTAAAAAGGTCGTCTATTAACCCTGAATTGTGCAGAGAATATGGCCAGGAGACAAAAATAATATATACTCCTATTCACGGTTCGGGAAACAAGCCTGTAAGAAGAGTATTAAAAGAAATAGGCTTTGATAAGGTGCTTGTAGTCAAGGAACAGGAATTGCCGGATCCGGAATTTTCTACGGTGAAATACCCTAACCCCGAGGAAAAGGCAGTATTCAATCTGGCTCTGCAAATGGCAGAAAAAGAGGATGTTGATGTGATTATCGGTACCGATCCCGATGCTGATCGGGTGGGTGTTGCAGTAAGAAATGATAAAGGTGAATTTGTAACCTTAACCGGTAATCAGACAGGATGCCTGCTGTTGGAGTACATTCTTTCCCAGAAGCAAGCGAAAAATGAATTGCCGGAAAATGCCTTTGTAATAAAGACTATTGTAACCAGTGACCTTGCAAGAAAGATCGCCGGGCAATACGGAGTCGAGATAATTGATGTGCTCACCGGCTTTAAATTTATTGGAGAGCAGATTAGATTATTAGATGATACAGGAAAGAAAAAATTTATTTTTGGATTTGAAGAAAGCTATGGATACCTTTCCGGAACTTATGCCCGGGATAAGGATGCAGTCGTGGCTTCAATGCTAATTGCCGAAGTCTACGCCTGGTATAAATCAAAAGGCATGAATCTCTATCAGGGGCTATTAGAACTCTATGAAAGGTATGGGTATGTTAAAGAAGGTGTTGATTCCTTCACCTTAAAGGGAAAGGAAGGACTTGAAAAAATAAGTTCTGCCATGGAATCGCTCAGAAATATGAAAATCGAAAAAATCGGCGAGAAAGATGTCTATGTGATTTCCGATTATAAAAAGCAGGTAAGAAGCAACCTTAAAACAAAAGAGAATGTGAAAATCGGCCTGCCGGAATCCAATGTGCTGCATTATACTTTAACTCCCGGAAACTGGTTCTGCATAAGGCCCTCAGGCACCGAGCCAAAAATAAAAATATATTACGGCGTATCTTCGGAATCACTAGAAGGTGCAGAGAAGGATCTTGATGTTCTGAGACATGGTGTTATTTCGATTATTAAACCTTTATTGGCATGAATATATCTTTGAATATATCTAAACCTTTCTCAAATAAAAGCCGATAAAAAGTTTAAGGCTAATTAAGCTATATAGGCCATATTTTATGGAATCTAAATATAGTTTTTTGTTGCATTATATGTACTATTAGATTATCTTTTTTGTTTCGGAGGGTACTCAGTGAGAAAAGTAAGCCTGGATAGAGTTAGAACAGGTGTTCGTGTTGCGCGTACCATACAGTCTTTGGATGGTATTATTCTATTATCCGCAGGCGCTGAAATTACAAATGATATCATTAATCAATTGAAACAATACAACATTACCGAAATATACATAGAAGATGAATTTTCCAGGGGTATTTCGGTTGATGAAACCGTAAAGGAAGAAATTATTACAGACGTAAAAGCTCAAATTAAGTTAATCATGACCACACCATCCCTAAAAATATCTGTGGATGGAAAAAGAGTCATGGAGATGGTTGAGAATCTATTATCCAACCTGCTTAAGAATGATTTTATAATAATGAATCTTTCCGACATCCGCTCAGTTGATGACTATACCTTCTCCCACAGTGTTAATGTTTGTATCATGTCCTTGATTACCGGAATAGCAATGGGCATTAAAGGAGAAGCCCTGAAAGAATTGGGGGTCGGATCCCTTCTTCATGATATCGGCAAGGTAATGATTGATGATAAGATTCTTCAGAAACCTACAAACCTGACAATTAATGAATATGATGAGGTTAAGAAGCATACGGTATACGGCTATGAAATATTGAAAAATTCCAAGGATGTCAGCTCAACTGCTCAAATAATCGCCTTATACCACCATGAGCGTAAGGATGGAAGTGGTTATCCATATAATCTGAAAAATAACGATATACCCGTGCCTGCACGGATAGTTGCGATATCTGATGTATACGATGCACTGACAACAAACAGAATATACCGAAAAAAGATGCTTCCCCATGAGGTTGTAGACTATATGTGTTCGCTTAGCAACAAGCATTTCGATAAAATAGCGCTTGATGCTTTTATAAGTCATATTGCCAATTATCCTGTAGGAACTGCTGTTGTGCTTAATTCAGGCGAAAAAGGACTTGTTGCCAAGTACAATAAGAATTTTCCTAACCGGCCGGTTATAAGAGTTGTGATCGATGAAAACGGGAAAATGCTTGTCAAGCCAAAAGAAATAGATTTATTCAGAAAACCGGAGTATCGGATAGTGGATATATGGGACATTTAAAGTGTGAGTTCAATACTTACACTTTTTAATTAGTGTTTTGCGTGGAAACGTACGCTAAAAATCGTCTTCTCGAGCAAGCCTTATACGGAAGGTGTATCTAAAAAAATATGTCATTTTTGCAACTTTCGTGTACAATGAATATATGATTAATGTATTTAAAGGGGGCAAAAATGAAATTCGAAGGAATAAAAATATCTGATTTGACAGCCGGCGAAAACATTAACGGAATATATCTCCTAAGGAGTGCGGAATTAAAACTATCATCCAATAAAAAACATTATCTGGATATTGTTTTAACCGATGATACCGGGAATGTGCAGGCCAAGTGGTGGGATGCAAATGAGGCAGATTATAATGCTTTGATCCCGAATAAGCTTTACTATGTCAATGCAAGAGTGGATTTATGGAAGGATTCATTACAATTGACCCTGAACAGGATCAAGCTCGCTGATGAGGAGGATCAAAAACTTATTGCAAATTATGTTCCGTCCGCTCCGCTTTCACCTGAGGAAATGATAGAAGAAATATATCTTTTTGCATCAAAGATAAAAAAGGCTGAAATACGGTCCATAGTTATGACTATCCTTGATCAAAAAGAAGAAAAACTCAAGTATTATCCTGCTGCAAAGAGTCTTCACCATGCGATGCGAAGCGGACTGTTGTATCACATAGTTCGTATGCTCCGCAGCGGGGAGGCGTTGTGTAATGTATATGAAGGGGTCAATACTGATTTGATTTTTGCAGGTATTATTCTTCATGACTTAGCCAAGATTGGGGAGCTTTCCAGTAATGAGCTGGGGATTGCCGAATATTCCAAACAGGGGAAATTCCTGGGGCATATTATTATCGGAGTTGAAGAGCTGGACAGAGCCGGCAGATCAGTTGGCGCTTCAGAGGAGATTATGCTGCTTTTAAAACATATGATTGTAAGCCACCATTATGAGGCTGAGTACGGAAGTCCCAAAAAGCCACTGTTTTTAGAAGCTGAATTACTTCATTTCATTGATATGATAGATGCCCGGGTTTATGACTTTCAGAATGCGACTAAAGATATCAAACCCGGTCAGTTTTCAGAACCGGTATGGTCACTTGACAAAAGATGTGTATATAAAGTGGAGCCAAACGAATAAATACTAAAGGATATGTTTTGGAGGCTACGATATGGTAAAGAACTACATACTGGATACTAATGTTATAATACACGACCCCTATTGCTTTTATAATTTCGAGGACAATAATATTATTCTTCCCATTGTTGCAATTGAAGAACTGGATAATATCAAAAACCGTGAAGGAATGGTAGGCTATCATGCAAGAATGGCGGCAAGAGAAATAAATGCGTTGAGAGAAAAAGGTAATCTGGAGCAGGGCATAAAAACAGATGGCGGCGGTACTATCCGCGTTGAAATGAACCATATGGATATGGCGTGTATCCCCGTAGGTATTGACACCAATAAAAACGATACCCGCATTCTGGCGATGACAAAGAACCTCCAGAATGAATACAAAGATATGCCGACGATACTCGTCACAAAGGATGTCTATATGGCCATTAAAGCCGATTCTTTTGGGATTGAGGTTCAGGATTATAGCAATGACAAAATAATGAGTGATGAAATATATACCGGCTATGCTAATATATACACATCATCGGAGAATATCAATTTAGTTTACAAAGGCGGCCTTTCTCCCACAGAGTTAAAGCTTGATGAACCTTTATATCCTAATCAGTTTTTGTATATTACCAGCATAGATGATGATAATCACAAAATAATAGCCCGTTTTGACGGAAAGAATATCGTACCCCTGAAATATTCCAAAAACAGTGCATGGGGTTTGACTCCTATAAATATGGAGCAGAAAATGGCATTTGAGCTTCTTATGGATAATGATATTCCTTTTGTGACAATTACGGGCGGGGCAGGTTCGGGAAAGACGATTTTAGCCACTGCCGTAGCTTTGGAAAAGGTGATAGAAAAAAGCGAATACAGTAAAATAGTGTTTATCAGACCAACAATTGCGGCAGGTAACGATATAGGATTTCTGCCGGGTACCGAGGAAGAAAAATTAAGGCCTTGGATGGGAAGCTATTATGATGCCATAGGCAATCTCATGAATGTAAGGATAAACGGAATCGAGGGCTCAAAGCACAGTCGCAATACCGGAAAACCTGAATTTTCAGTAGATAATTTTATTGAAACTTATAGAACGAGAGGAATTATAGAAACAAAAACTTTTACGTATATGAGAGGACGTACCTTAAGTAACGCTATGGTTATAGTAGACGAGGCACAGGAACTTACTCCTCACCTTGCCAAGCTGATGCTTACCCGTGCGGGGTTCGGCTCGAAGTTTGTTTTTATCGGAGATCCTACCGATAACCAAATTGATAACGTCCTTGTTGACGCTAAGAGCAACGGCCTGGTATATACGGTAGAAAAAATGAAGCAATTCCAGATTACAGGACATGTTGCGTTAAGACAGGTGGAGCGAAGCCCATTGGCAAGGATAGCTGAACGATATATGTGATTGTCGGAAAATATCGAATTGTCGTGGATATTTAAAAATGCTATACTTATAAACAAGGCCAAGTTATACTCAAGGAGAGCTTAAGATGGTACAAATTATTCAGGTCAGGGACAAGCGACAATTTGATAAGTTTATTAAATTTCCCTTTGAGCTTTATAGGAACAACCCGTATTGGGTGCCTCCGCTCATTGCGGATGAGAAATTTACTCTCGATAAAAATAAAAATCCGGCATTCGAATTCAGCGATGCGGAGCTTTGGCTGGCATATAAGGATGGCAAGATAGTCGGGCGTATCGCAGGAATTATCAGCCATAGTTACATAAAAAAATGGGGAAAACGCTATGCTCGCTTCGGTTGGATTGATTTTACCGATGACCCGGAAGTCTCAAAAGCCCTTCTTGATACTGTAGAAAGCTGGGCAAGAGAAAACGGAATGGAAGGCGTTCACGGCCCGTTGGGATTCTGTGATTTAGACAAGCAAGGAATGCTCATAGAAGGCTTTGAAGAGTTGGGAACTTATATTACAATATATAATTATCCATACTACATGAAACACATGGAGAATTTAGGTTACGTCAAGGATGCCGAATGGATAGAGATCGACATAACACTGCCCGAACGTGATGTTGGAAATAAGATTTCCATTCTGGCACAAAAAGCAAAGGATAAATATGGGTTGAGTGTCGTCCCTTTAAAGAGAAACAAGGATGCTTTACCGTATGTCCAGGAAATATTTGATTTGATAAACCAAGGCTATGAACATCTTTACGGAGTTGTGCCGATTACAAAGAAACAGGTTGATGCATATGTTAAGCAAATCTTTTCCTTTTTGAATATAGACTATATTTGCATAATAAAAGGAGAAGACGGAAAGATAGCCGGTTTTGGAATTATTATGCCTTCACTTTCGATAGCGGCTCAAAAGAGCAGGGGACGCCTTTTGCCAACCGGATTTTTTCACTTTTTAAAAGCTATCAAGAAAAATGATACTCTTGATTTATACCTTGTTGCAATTAGGCCGGAGTTGCGCTCAAAAGGAGTTCCGTATGTCATGCTGGACGAGCTTACTTGTGCTGCAATGAAAAACGGAGTGGTCAGAGCAATTGCGTCACCTGAGCTGGAAACGAATCATGCCGTTCAATCCATGTGGAGAAACTATAATACACGAATTCATCGTAGAAGAAAATGTTACCTGAAATTACTTGATACATCCTTGGAAGAAAAAAAAGATTCGTTGGAATCATAATTGTATGAATAAACTAGTAATATATCAAAGACCAGTAAAGGAGGCTGCAATATGGGTGAGCTTTACGTCTACACTTGGCTGGGTCTGATAGTTGTTCTAATCGCAATTGAGGCGGCGACGGTAAGCCTTACTACCATATGGCTGGCAGGCGGGGCTCTTGTTGCTCTAATATTTGCAATGCTTCAGCTACCTATGTGGACACAAATAGCAGCATTTCTGGCTACATCTGTAGTACTGTTAATATTTACAAGACCTATTGCGGTAAAATATTTTAAATCCGGAATACAAAGGACTAATACCGACGCTCTTATAGGCACAACCGGCTTGGTGACAACCGAGATTTCCGAGCATAAAGCAGGTCAGGTTAAGGTAAAAGGGCAGATTTGGACAGCCGTAAGTTATTCAGATACCTTAATACCGGCAGACGAGGAAGTTGTTATTTTAGCTATAGAAGGGGTAAAACTGATTGTGAAACCGTCAAAAGAGAGCTAAAAAGAAAAATTTTTGGAGGTAGTATTGTTATGGAATATGTTGTTCCTGTATTAATTGCACTTTTGATTATCATAGTTATCAGAAATATTAGGATCGTTCCGCAAGCTCAGGCATATATTGTAGAACGACTGGGCGCTTACAAGGAAACATGGTCGGTAGGCCTGCACTTTAAAATACCGTTTATTGACAGAATAGCAAACCGTGTTTCGATAAAGGAGAGGGTATTGGATTTTCCTCCTCAGCCGGTTATTACAAAGGATAATGTCACTATGCAAATTGATACGGTTGTCTTTTTT
The DNA here is from genome assembly GCA_050945655.1 of Acetivibrionales bacterium. GTDB lineage: Bacteria > Bacillota > Clostridia > DSM-8532 > DSM-8532 > DTU059. Next base: position 12,433 of record JBMNTI010000069.1, read on the forward strand.
ACCATTACAGACCCAAAACTCTATACCTATGGCGTTGAAAGGCCTATGATGGCTATAGAAAACCTTACCGCAACGACATTGCGTAATATTATAGGTGATCTGGAGTTGGATGAAACTTTAACGTCCAGAGATACTATTAACAACCAAATGCGAATCATACTGGATGAGGCTACCGATCCATGGGGAATCAAGATAAACCGTGTTGAGGTTAAAAATATTATTCCGCCTGCAGATATCCAGAATGCCATGGAAAAGCAGATGAGAGCCGAGCGTGAAAGACGAGAAGCCATACTTAGGGCAGAAGGTGAAAAAACTTCCAATATTCTGGTTGCCGAAGGGAAAAAGCAGTCCCTTATTCTTGAAGCCGAAGCAGAAAAGACCGCTGCAATTCTGCGTGCTGAGGCAACAAAAGAAGCCACCATTCGCGAAGCAGAAGGCCAGGCCGAGGCCATCTTAAAGGTTCAGCACGCTACTGCACAAGGCTTAAGAATGATCAAGGAACAGGAACTGACTAAAGAAGTAATTTCTATCAGGAGTCTGGAGGCTTTTGAAAAAGCTGCCGACGGGAAAGCAACAAAGATTATTATTCCTTCCGAAATTCAAAATATGGCATCATTGGTCACATCAATAAAAGAACTGTCAAACGAATAGGAAGGGAAAAATATCAGCGCCGGTTTCGGTGCTATCTGTTAAGGCTGTCTATTAATTATTGACAGCCTTTTTTACATGTTCGCCCGACATGGGCAGTAACTTGGCGGTGAAAGTCCGCTATGGGCTTGGTAGTGGGAACCATTAGCTGAACAGCAAGGGTGTCCTTGGCGACGAGGAATCTGAAGGAAGCTGAAGG
>JBMNTI010000070.1:0-13023 GCA_050945655.1 Acetivibrionales bacterium
ATATATAATTTTTTGCTTGACACTCAGGTAATCATGTTGTATATTATACAAGTAATCAAGCAGAAGCTATGCTTCTCACCTTGTTCGGCTCAGGCTGGCGGGTCGATAACGTTATCTGTTGCAGATTCGTATGTTGACGTTTATTACAGGTGAAGTATGAGCTTCACCTGTTTATTTATTTTCGGAGGTGTTTTATATTAGTAAAAATCATGCACAGATCAATTCGGCGATTCGGGACAAAGAAGTACGGTTGATTGATTCGGACGGGACAATGATTGGTATTGTCTCAGCTAGAGAGGCACAACTAAAAGCAAACGAAAGGGAATTAGATCTTGTGAAGATATCTCCTAATGCGAATCCGCCTGTTTGCAAGATAATGGACTACGGCAAATATCTGTATGAGCAGAATAAAAGGGAGAAGGAAGCAAAGAAAAAGCAGACAATCATTGAAGTGAAGGAACTCAGACTCTCTGCAAAAATTGAAGAGCATGATTTCAGCTTCAAGGCGAAAAACGCTATTAAATTTCTTGAAGATGGCGATAAAGTTAAGATATCAATTCGTTTCAGGGGACGTGAAATAGCATATTCTACCTTGGGACGAGAGGTTATGGAGAAATTCGCCGATACCGTCAAGGAATATGGGAAAGTGGATAAGCCTCCGGTTATGGAAGGCAGGACAATGTCCATGATATTAGTTCCCCATAAAAAATAATCTACAAAAAAGGGAGGTAAGCCATATGACAAAGCTCAAGACCCATAGCGGCTCTAAAAAGAGATTTAAGATTACTGCCACCGGTAAAGTAAAAAGAACTCAGGGCTATAAAAATCATATATTGACGAAAAAGTCAACTAAAAGAAAAAGACAGCTTCGCAAGAGTCTGATAGCATCCGATGCCAACGTTGCGACAATAAAGCAGATGTTACCTTACGCATAAGAAATTGAAGAGAGGTGTTAAAAATGGCACGAGTAAAAGGCGCCGTGCGTACACGCGCAAGGCATAAAAAGATCCTCAAGCTTGCGAAGGGCTATTTCGGAGCGAAAAGCAAGCTTTATAGAATAGCGAACGAAGCGGTTATGAAATCGTTAAGCTATGCATACAGAGACAGAAAGCAAAAGAAGCGTGAATTCAGAAAGCTTTGGATTTCACGTATCAACGCTGCGGCTCGTATGAACGGATTATCCTACAGTAAATTCATGAATGCGCTGAAAAAAGCCGGTATTAATCTGAACAGAAAAGTACTGGCCGATATGGCAGTTAATGATGCTGCAGGTTTTAAGGTTCTGGTAGAGAAAGTAAAATGAGAATTTTGGTGGGGATTTACCTGCCGGGCAAATAGTCCCTCACTTGATGTTGAGGGGCTTTGTTCATTCTTTGGGAGAATTTTATGGCTTATCGGATTAGAATTACCTCTATGTCAAACCCGATTATTAAAGAGGTAAAAAGCCTTAGGAGTAAAAAAGGGAGAAAAGTTGCTCAAGCAATATTACTTGAAGGATTCCGGCTTGTTAAGGATGTATTGGATTCCGGCGCTGAAATCAGATATTTTATTGTTTCCGATAGCTTTTGCAGCAAAGAAGAATTATTTCTTTCACAAGTGTCAAATATAAAATCGGTGCAAGTTTCTGATGAACTTTTTGACCGTGTCAATGATACACAATCTCCGCAAGGAATTATGGCAGTGGCTAAATTGCCGATGTATGATGAAAGAGAGATCATTAAAAGCGCAAGATGGGTTATAGCCCTGGAAAATCTTCAGGATCCCGGTAATTTAGGAACAATAATTCGTTCAGCCGATGCATGCGGCTTTGATGCTGTTATTATGTCTAAGGATAGTGTTGACCCGTATAATCCTAAAGTAATCCGCTCCACTATGGGTTCACTTTTCCATATCCCGGTAATTACGGTCGATATCTATAAAGCCTTGGAAGAGTTAAAGTCAAGAAATATTTTATTAGCCGCTGCGCATACAAGAGATGCATTACCATGCTGGCAGACAGATATGTCCGGTGAAGTAGCCATTATTATTGGAAATGAAGGAAACGGCCTTTCAGACAGAATCATAGACATCGCAGACAAAACGATCATGATTCCTATGATTGGAAAAGCAGAGTCTCTTAACGCATCTGTTGCTGCATCAATGTTAATATACGAATGTATGAGACAAAGAGAAAAAAACAAAATTTGCTAAAGTCACTTGAAAAAGCTTTTTAATTAATATAAAATATTCTGTGAAATTTGTGATTTTGTTAACAATTTTCTATAATTAATTTTTTGGAGGTAAATTATATGGCAGTTAAAATTGGTATTAACGGGTTTGGTAGAATCGGTCGGCTAGCGTTCAGAGCGGCAGTAGGCAACCCAAATGTTCAGGTGGTCGGAATCAATGATCCTTTTATCGATCTTGATTACATGAAGTATATGCTTAAATACGATACTATCCATGGCCAATTTGATGGTTCCATCGAGTCAAAAGACGGCAAGCTGGTTGTCAATGGAAATGAAATCAGCGTATATGCCTGCATGAAACCTGAGGAAATTCCATGGAAAGAATGCGGTGCCGAATATGTAATCGAGTCTACAGGTTTGTTCACTACAACTGATAAAGCGAATGCACATTTTCAGGGCGGCGCCAGGAAGGTAATCATCTCGGCTCCTTCGAAAGATGCTCCTATGTTCGTTATGGGAGTTAATAACGACAAGTATACAAAGGATATGAACATTGTATCCAATGCTTCTTGTACAACAAATTGCCTGGCTCCTCTTGCCAAGGTTATCCATGATAAGTTCGGAATCGTTGAAGGTCTTATGACTACTGTCCATGCAACCACAGCTACACAGAAGACCGTTGACGGTCCTTCAAAGAAAGACTGGAGAGGCGGACGTGCTGCTGCCGGCAACATTATTCCTTCCTCTACCGGTGCTGCTAAGGCAGTTGGAAAGGTAATTCCTTCTCTTAACGGCAAGCTTACAGGCATGGCTTTCAGAGTACCTACACTAGATGTTTCGGTTGTTGATCTTACCTGTCGACTCGAGAAAGCTGCTACCTATGAGGAAATTTGTGCGGCTATTAAAGAAGCTTCTGAAAACGAACTTAATGGTATCTTAGGCTATACTGAAGATGCTGTTGTTTCATCCGATTTCATAACTGATCCTCGCACTTGTATATTTGATGCTAAAGCCGGAATTCCCTTGAATCCGAACTTTGTTAAGTTAGTTGCCTGGTACGATAACGAGTGGGGTTATTCAAATAAATTGATTGACCTTATTTCCTACATGGCATCAGTTGATAACAAGTAAGAATTTGCCGAATGATCTAAATCCCATTTAATTGTTAAAAAAGAGCGGCCTTAATTGGTCGCTCTTTCCGATATGAAGGATTGCAATAACATAAGGTAATCAAAAAGGGTAAATATATTAATGATTTTCCAATCTTTTGTTGAAAACTATTATGCAGATAAGGTAAAATATATACGGCTGAAAGCCACTAATTTACTTTTCCCAAATAATAATCCCAAATAGAAGGAGTTGTGTATTTTATGAGTATGAAGAATAAAATGACTGTCTCGGATCTGGATGTTAAAGGGAAACGAGTTATTGTCCGTGTCGATTTTAATGTTCCCTTGGATGCAGAAGGCAATATAACCGATGATAAAAGAATTCAAGGAGCTATTCCTACTATTCGGCATATAGTTGATAACGGAGGGAAGCTGATTCTGGTATCCCATTTAGGAAGACCAAAAGAGGGATTTGAAGCAAAGTACAGCATGAGACCTGCAGCTGAGCATTTGAGCAAGCTTCTGGGCAAGGAAGTTATTCTGGCTTCCGATGTTATCGGCGAAGATGCAAAAGCTAAGGCAGCTGTCCTCAAAGAGGGTGAGATACTCATGCTGGAGAATGTCCGCTTCCACAAGGAAGAAACAAAGAATGATCCGGCTTTTGCAAAAGAGCTGGCTAGTTTGGCTGATATTTATGTAAATGACGCATTTGGAACAGCTCACAGAGCACATGCCTCCACGGCAGGCCTGGCTGATTATCTTCCTTCCGCGTGCGGCTTTTTAATAAAGAAAGAGCTTGACTTCATGGGCAAGGCTCTTGATAATCCCGAAAGACCTTTTGTAGCGATTCTGGGCGGAGCTAAGGTTTCTGATAAAATCAGCGTAATCGAAAATCTATTGGATAAAGTCGACACACTTATCATTGGCGGCGGTATGGCTTACACTTTTATCAAGGCACAGGGTTATGGCGTTGGAACCTCAATTTGTGAGCTTGATAAGCTGGATCTGGCAAACAACCTTCTTGCAAAGGCTAAAGAGAAGGGCGTTAAATTACTGTTGCCTGTGGATAACGTTGTAGGCAAAGAATTTGCCGCCGATACCGAAGCAAAGGTTGTGGAATCGTATAGCATCCCGGATGATTGGATGGGTCTTGATATAGGTCCGAAGACTATAGAATTGTTTGCTGCTGCAGTAAAAGATGCTAAAACTGTTGTATGGAACGGGCCAATGGGCGTATTTGAGATGGAGAGATTCGCAGTAGGCACTAAGAAAATGGCTGAAGCTCTTGCAAATTCCGGCGCGATTACAATAGTAGGCGGCGGTGATTCAGCCGCTGCAGTTGAACAATTAGGGTTTGCAGATAAGATCACCCACATTTCCACAGGCGGCGGAGCATCTTTGGAGTTTCTGGAAGGGAAAGAACTTCCGGGTATTGCGGTATTAAATGAGAAAAAATAGGTTTTTGAAAGGATGGAAATATTAATGGCAAAGCGTGTTATTATGGCAGCCGGTAACTGGAAAATGAATAAAACACCCAGCGAGGCTGTCGAATTCGTGAACAGGCTGAAAGGTGTTGTAGCAGGAAGCAGCTCAGAGGTAGTTGTTGGTGTTCCCTTCGTTTGCATCCCCGGAGTTGTTGAAGCTGCAAAAGGTTCAGATATCAGGGTGGCGGCTCAGAATGTTCACTGGGAGGCCAGCGGTGCGTATACAGGTGAAGTTTCCTGTGCAATGCTCAAAGAATCGGGAGTGGATTACGTAATAATAGGACATTCCGAAAGACGTGAGTATTTTGGTGAAACAAATGAAATGATAAATAAAAAGGCAAGAGCTATATTAGATGCCGGTATGGTTCCTATTATCTGTTGCGGAGAAACACTTAACCAAAGAGAACAGGGAGTTACCGCAGAGCATGTTCGCTATCAGATTAAGATAGCTTTACTGGGTCTTAATGCTCAGGAGGTGTCAAACCTGGTTATTGCCTACGAGCCTATCTGGGCTATCGGAACAGGTAAAACAGCTACAGATGAGCAGGCTGAAGAAGTCTGCGCCATTATCCGCCGTTTGCTTATCGAGCTTTACGGCAATGATGTAGCTGAAAAGACCCGCATATTATATGGCGGAAGCGTAAATGCAAACAATGCAAAATCACTTTTTGCCATGCCTAATATTGACGGAGGATTGGTCGGTGGAGCCAGTTTAAAGCTTGATGCATTCGAAAAGATCGTAAAGCATGACATTTAAGTTTAAATTTTGTCTGCCCTCCGGTTTAATACGGGGGGCATTATGTCTTCAAGGAAACAAAAATAGAAAGGTATGGATTGATTATGCTAAAAAAGAACGGCTATAATCCCGCAGAGGGTCCGCTCCTTCTTGTAGTCATGGACGGAATTGGCATCTCTGAAGCTACAGAAGGAAATGCTGTTAAAAACGCTTATACTCCCAATTTAGATATGCTTATGAAAGAATGTCCCAACATTTTGCTGAAAGCTCACGGAACTGCTGTAGGCCTTCCTAGCGATGATGATATGGGAAATTCTGAGGTAGGACATAACGCTATCGGTGCAGGTCAGGTTTATGCTCAGGGAGCCAAGCTTGTTACTGAGGCTATTAAAAGCGGAGAGATTTTCAAAGGCAAGGGATGGGGGGACATTCGCACGAATTGTCTTTCCAAAGACTCAACACTTCATTTCATTGGTCTTTTCAGTGACGGTAATGTTCATTCTCACATAGACCACCTGAAAGCAATGATAAAGCAGGCAAAAATCGATGGAATAAAAAAGGTGCGCGTTCATATTTTGCTGGATGGACGTGATGTGGGAGAAACCTCGGCCCTTGAGTATATTGCTCCTTTTGAAGCTTTTTTAAGCGAACTGAATGACTCCGAATTCGATGCCGTAATTGCCAGCGGAGGCGGGCGTATGTTCATTACTATGGACCGTTATGAGGCTAACTGGAGCATGGTTGAACGGGGCTGGCACACCCATGTATTGGGGGAAGGCAGATTATTTGATTCAGCAACGCAGGCAATTGAAACCCTTAGAAAAGAAACAAAAGCGATAGATCAGGATTTGCCGGCTTTTGTTATAGCTAAAGACGGCAAACCGGTCGGAACGGTTGAAAACGGAGACAGTGTAATTTTCTTTAATTTCCGTGGAGACCGTGCAATTGAGATATCAAAAGCATTTGAATACCCCGATTTCAATTGTTTCGACAGAAAGAAATGGCCTCAGGTTACTTACGCAGGCATGCTGGAGTATGACGGAGACCTTCATATTCCTAAGCGTTACTTGGTTGATCCTCCCAGCATAAAGCATACCATGAGCGAATATCTGGTTAAGACAGGTATAAGCCAGCTGGCTATTTCGGAAACTCAGAAATTTGGTCATGTTACTTATTTTTGGAACGGTAATAATTCAGGCAAATTCGATGATATTTTGGAAACTTTTATTGAAGTGCCTTCCGACATAGTCCCGTTTGAGCAAAGGCCCTGGATGAAGGCAGCAGAGGTTACCGATAAGGTAATTGAGCTAATAAATACCGGGAATTACAGATTTGCAAGGATAAATCTGGCTAATGGTGATATGGTAGGCCACACCGGCATTTATCAGGCTGCAAAAATAGCTGTTGAGACAGTCGATCTATGCCTGGGGAGATTGATTTCAGCAATAAAGAAGCTGAACGGCGTTTTGATTATCACGGCTGACCACGGAAATGCTGATGAAATGTATGAGGTTAACAAAAAGACAGGAAAACCCATAACCGACAGCAATGGGAGAATAAAGGCAAAGACAAGCCATACCTTAAGTAAGGTTCCATTTATTATTTATGACACACAGAATTCCGGGAAATATCAACTTAAAGACGGAGGATTTGGTCTTGCCAACATTGCTTCAACTGTTGTGAATATGCTTGGTTACGAGGCTCCGGATATTTGGGAAAGCTCGATGATTGAATTTAAGTAGTATTTTATTGCTTTTTAAAAATGCATAGGTTATTATTGATGCAGGGGCGATAAGTCCCCTGCTTTTTTACCGGAAGCTATGAAAGTTCTCTTCCTCTTTGGTGGGGGTGAATTAGTATAAATGGCTTAGAACCTTTTGGTAACGGGCAAAGTCATTTTAAATGGAGCATTATATGCGCATATTATGTTTAGACTACGGAGATGCCAGAATAGGTGTTGCAGTTAGCGATCCTTTAGGATTAACGGCACAGATGTTGGAAACAATAAAGTGGAAGAATGATATCAAAAAGCCTATTCAACGAATCAGGCAAATTTTTGGCGACTATAACTGCGAAACAATTGTAGTGGGCATTCCCCGTAATATGGACGGTACCGCCGGACCACGAGAAATAAAGACCAGAGACTTTATTAAGCGTCTGGAAGACGAATTGCCCGGTGCCAGGATAATACCATGGGATGAACGCCTGACTACGGTTATGGCTCAGCGGGCCATGCATGACATGGGTATTGTTGCAAAAAATCAAAAGAGCAGAATTGACCAAATGGCGGCTGCTTTTATTTTACAAGGGTATCTGGATTCATTATAATAGATACCCTTGTGTAGATTTGAAAGGAGAAAACTATGGAATACGAAAATGAAATCATTGAATTAACCGGCGAAAACGGTGATTCCATCAAATGTGAATACCTCGACACAGTATTAGTTGATGACAGCGAGTATGTCGTTTTGCTGCCATTGGACGAAGATGGCTGTAGCTGCGATTCTTGTGGTTCTGATGATGAGTGCGGGGCGGAAGTTATCATCATGAAAATCGAAAAGAATGGCGAAGAAGAATATCTGGTCCCCGTGGAAGACGATGATGAGCTGGAAAGAGCATTTGAAGCTTTTCAGGATCAAATCGACGAAGAGGGCGAAGACGAAGATCTATAATTAAAATGCTAATTTTTACAAATGATTGAGGTGGGCGCCAGGCTATGATCAAAAGGACGATTTTATTGCTTCTTTTATCAGGGGTGCTTGTATTTGTGTCTGCTTGTGGTGGGGCAACCGATTCTCCGGTTGCCAGCCCTGCAGAAACACCGTCGGCAACTCCTGAAATAACACCGGAACCTGAATTACCTGTTGAAGACCCGGTTTTTAATCCGGATTTCATTTTGCCTGATTCATCGATGCGGCCAGTGGCGGCAATGATAGATAATCAGGGTGACAGGGTTCTGCCTCAGGGCGGAATCAGCCAGGCTCAAATTATTTATGAAATACTTGTAGAATATAATATTACCCGTTATATGGCAGTTTTTTGGGGAACACTGCCCGATATGGTGGGCCCTATAAGAAGCTCCCGTCACTATTTTCTGGATTATGTACTGGAGCATGACGCAATTTATAACCATGCCGGAGGCAGTACATACGCATATAAGGATATCCCCAAGCTAAAGATCCAGAATATTGACTATCAGGTTCATGGTTCCGCTTTCTGGGACCTTACAACCGATAAAAGCAATTGGCAGGATTCCTATACTTCCCGGGAGAGAATTGAAAAGTTTATAGCCGATAAAAAATACCGGACAGAGTCCCAAAAAGCCTTTCCGTTTACTTACCATGACCAGTTTATGGTACCCGAAAACGGGACACAGGCCGAGGATATATCAATAAAATTTGACACATCAAAGGGCAGTAGTAACTGCGGATTTGTATACAATCCGGGAACCAGGCTCTATGATAGATTTAGAATGGGTAAGCCCCATATGGAGCGGAATACCAATGAACAGGTCAAGACTACAAATATAATTGTGATACAGATATCCTCTCCGTTAATAAAAGGTGATACATACGGCAGAAGGAATCTTAACAATATAGGAAGTGGCGATGGCTATTATATTACAGGCGGTAAGGCAATCCCAATAAAATGGGAAAAAACAGCAAGGGCTGAACAAACAAAGTATACCACCGAAGACGGAAAGCCTCTCGTTCTTAATCGCGGACAAACATGGATTGAGATAGTACAAAAGCTTGAATACGTTACAATAGAGTAAAAAAGTACAATAAGGACCTTTGCCTTTAAATATCTATAATAATTTAGCACACTAAGTAAAGAAACTGCTTTAAAATAAGTAATTATTTCGAGGCAGTCTTCTTTTTGACTTAACTTATGCAATTTTATTTGCTTATACTTGAAATTTATACCCTTTTTTTGCATTAAATTTGTGAATAAAAAAATATTTTTAAAGGTTGAGAAATTATTTTTGTCTTCTTTAAGCGGATTAAATTATTATACTAACTAATTTACGTGCTGCCGCTGACATCGAGACACTCTTTAAAAAGCAAAAACCAATAGATCTTTTAGGGATTTCATTAGTTAGTTTCAATTTAAAAAGGTCGCCTTTATCAAGATAATACTTTGAAAACTCTTCAATTACACAGGAAATACCAAAATTATATTTCGCGAATTCAAGCAGCAATTCATGGGAACCTAATTCGATTTCGGGTTGTATCTTTATGCCGTTAGATAAAAAATATTTTTCAACATACTGTCTTGAGTTTGATTTACTTTCGAGAAAAATCATCGGATACCGGCTAAGCTCTTCTAATGTTATATTACTCCGGCAAAGACCTTTATACTTTTCTCCGCATACAAAGACATCATGAACATCAATACACTTTTGAATCTCCAGAGCTGAATCCTTTACCGGAAGATTGCAAAAGGCTATGTCAATTTCGCCTGATTTTAATAAATTTAATAATTCCAAAGTTGTTCTGTTAATAATCTTCAATTTAATATTGGGTGAGTTATTATGGAATTCCTCTAAATATGGCAGAAGAAAATAGCGGGAGATTGTGTCGCCGACACCTATTTTCATTTCCCCTGCGAGCAAATCCCGTGATTCGGCAAGTTTTTTTTCGCCTACCGCTATAAGTTTCATTGCTGAGCCAATGTATTCGTAAAGTACCTGCCCGTCCGTTGTTAATTTTACTCCCTTGGAGGTTCTGGTGAAAAGGCGGGTGCCAAGTTCACTTTCCATATTCATAATTGTCTGGCTGATAGCCGGCTGGGTCGCATAAATAGTCTTTGCGGCTTTCGAAAAGCTCTGATGTTCGGCTACCAGGCAAAAAATGCGATATGCATCCAACTTGATCATACTATAATTATTCCTTATATCTAATATTAGTTGTATTGATTTTACTTATATCATATTAATCTGTATAATACAACTGTAGCTCATTTGCATGGAGGGATAATACTATATGGAAAGAATTGTAGGTACTATTTCAAGAGGTCTTCGCACTCCGATAATCAGGCATGGGGATGATATTGCACAGGTTGCCTCTGAAACGGTATTAAAGGCTTCAGAACAGGAAGGCTTTGCTATTCGGGACAGAGATGTTTTAGCAATAACCGAATCGGTAGTTGCCCGTGCTCAGGGAAATTACGCCCATATTGACGAAATAGCCAAAGATATACAAAATAAATTTAGGGATGATACTACTCTGGGAGTTATTTTCCCTATTCTCAGCAGAAATCGTTTTGCCGTATGTCTAAGCGGTATTGCAAAAGGAGTAAAAAAAATAGTATTAATGCTTAGTTATCCTTCCGATGAAGTAGGAAATCATCTTATAGATGCAGACCTTGTGTTTGAAAAAAGAGTGAATCCCTGGACCGATGTTTTGACTGAAAAAGAATTTCGCGAGTTATTCGGATACCATAAACATACCTTTACCGGAGTAGATTATATAGATTATTATAAATCACTTGTTCAGGAAAAAGGCTGTGCCTGCGAAGTAATTTTTTCTAATAACCCTAAAACCATATTGAATTATACGACAAACATTCTTTGTTGTGATATTCATACCAGACACAGGACAAAAAGAATTCTGAAAGAAAACGGAGCCAAAAAGGTTTTTGGACTGGATGATATACTGGTGAATCCTGTTGACGGAAGTGGCTATAATGAGGAATATGGACTTTTAGGGTCTAATAAAGCTACTGAGACTTCTGTCAAGCTGTTTCCCAGAGACTGTCAGATGCTTGTTGATAAGATTCAGGATATAATGAAAGAAAAAACGGGGAAGACCATAGAGGTTATGGTTTACGGCGACGGGGCATTTAAAGACCCTGTAGGGCATATATGGGAATTGGCTGATCCTGTCGTTTCTCCCGGATATACAAAGGGACTTGAAGGTACTCCAAACGAGATAAAACTTAAATATCTGGCTGATAATGACTTTGCTGACCTTAAAGGTGAGGAGTTAAAAAAAGCCATATCCGGATATATTCATGAAAAAAAAGACAAGCTGGTGGGCGAAATGGAATCCCAGGGTACAACCCCAAGAAGATTGACAGATTTAATCGGTTCATTATGTGACTTAACATCCGGAAGCGGAGACAAGGGAACCCCGATAGTCTATATACAAGGATATTTCGATAATTTTTCAGAATAAAAAAGTGCTGTCACAAAATACGTGACTTGTCATTGCTATGAATACATTATGCGGAACCTTTAGCCAATGTCATGCGTGCCGATCAGGAATCTCATCCGGGAATTATTCGTGCCGCTACACAATCCATGCTCCGCTTCACACATGACATCGGCAGCGCATCGGCAGCGGTTCCTCCACGTTCCGCCCTACTTGAATTCATTAATCGTGGTGCGGTTAACGCGTGGGAATTCTGAGGTCATAAATAGCCGAAAAATCTTTAATAAATCAAGATGCCAGGCACAGATATGATTAAGATTCTTCACTTTGCTCATGATGACTGCCTATTTTGGGATAGCTCCATTTATTAACGCTTAATTAATATATCTAAAATAAATGAACCAAAGATCAGCATAACCCAAAATCTGAAGGAATATATTACAATCCACTCAATTATTTTGGTTTGTCCGCCAAAAAAAGAGGAGCCATTAATATAAGAAACGGATATAAAAAGAGCCAAAAACAGGAAAGTCAAAAATACTACAGCGCCTATTTTTAACAGAATCTTGCTTGCTTTATTCAGTTCTATAAATTTATTAATGGCAAAGTTGACCAGTGCGCGAAGCCGTCTTTCAGTGTTTTTTTCGTTCATATAAATTGCCCCCCACTTAAATTATGTCAAAAATATAATAATTATAATAACCTCACCCGTTACCGAAATCAAAGATTTCGAACGGGTGCCCGAGAGCATTGATACTTCGTATTAATAACCTCACCCGTTACCGAAATCAAAGATTTCGAACGGGTGCCCGAGAGCATTGATACTTCGTATTAATAACCTCACCCGTTACCGAAATCAAAGATTTCGAACGGGTGCCCGAGAGCATTGATACTTCGTATTAATAACCTCACCCGTTACCGAAATCAAAGATTTCGAACGGGTTTTTCTTCTCATTATAAGGTAACATAGGGTTATAACAATTATCAATCAATAAAAAATGGAATCAATGCTCCATAAGCTAATTAACCAACTTTATTCTTGACTTCTATCCTGATAATGGATATTCTATTGGCATGATGAAATATCCAATAATTATTAGGACCTTAAGGGTCAAAACGGAGGGATTTTATGTATTGTTCTAATTGCAACAAGTCCTTTTCAGATGATTACAGCTTTTGCGATACCTGTGGAGGAAAGCTTGAAAAAGAAAATAGCACTGAAGCTTTCCAGCCGGTAACGCCCGAACCTGCGCCTGCCCCTCAACCTGCGCCTGCCCCTCAACCTGCACCTGCTCCTCAACCCATACCTACTCCTCAACCAGTAGCCTCTCCTCAACCTGATTACCAACCCAAACCCGTTTATCAGACGCC
>JBMNTI010000071.1:0-13023 GCA_050945655.1 Acetivibrionales bacterium
AGGCTCATTATCAAGGGGACCGTGGAATAAATGCGGTAAACAAGGTTAAATATAGTCCATTAGAACACTGGTATATTCTTACTATTGGAAAAATAAATAAATTGCCCACGATTGCTTGACACAAACTTATTTTGAAATTTAATGGTTTACAAACCCATAATATGATAAAATATCAATAAAATAATTACTAAAGATAAAATAGTGGAGGATAGTATGAAAGATACTATTTATTACCCGTTAACGTCACCTCAATTATCTATTTGGTATACCGAAAAAATGTATCCCAATACCAGCATTTCAAATGTTGCCGGTACTTTAAGAATCAAGGATACGGTCGATATCGGGTGCTTAGAGAAAGCAATCAATTTGTTCATTAAAAACAATGATGGTATACGCCTGAGAATATGCCTTAATGATGAAGGCAACCCTCAACAATATGTTTCAGAATATGAATATAAAAATATTGAGATAAAGGATTTTTCAAATCTTGATGATCCAATAAAAGCTATGCAGGAATTTGACAGTCAGGAAACATTAAAACCATTCGATCTTATAGATAACGAATTGTTCCGTTTTATTATGATTAAGATCAGCGATGAAGATGCAGGGTTTTATTTTTGTTTTCATCATATAATTACCGATGCATGGTCACTTGGTGTTATAAAGAATTATATTATGGACATGTACAACAGTTTAAAAAATTATTTAAACTATGATGATATCGGTCACAGGATTCTGCCGTCATACACGGATTTTGTCAAGAGTGATCAAATCTATAAATTATCTAATAGATACCAAAAAGATAAGTTGTTTTGGGAGCAACAGTTTATAAATTGTCCGGAAGCAACAGTACTTAAAACCAGAAAAAGTAAACAAGTATCAGTAAAATCCAAAAGAAAAACATTTATTGCACCGAAAAAGTTCATAAATAAGCTACGGGCTTACTGCGAAGATAATAGAATTACGCCGTATCCATTATTTCTTTCTGCTTTGGCTATGTATATTAATAGAACATCTGAAAAAAGAAATCTTATTATAGGAACTCCGATATTAAATAGGCTGAATCAAATAGAAAAGAACACGGTGGGAATGTTTATAAGCACTATACCAATAAACATAGAAATTTCCAGTGAGGATTCTTTTTCGACTTTTTCCCAAAACATTATGGAAAAATGTTTGTCAGCATTCAGACATCAGAGATTCCCGTACGAGCATATTCTTAAGAATGTACGCGAGAAACATGGTGTAAGCGATAACCTATACGATATTGTATTGTCATACCAAAATGCAAAAATAAATAAGGACAGCGACACAAAATGCTCTTCCAGATGGCATTTCAGCGGCTATCAAACCAATTCGCTTACTATACATATTAATGATAGAGACAATGAGGGTGTATTGATCCTGGACTATGACTACCAATCCGATCTATATTACGATAAAGAGATTGAATTTATTCATCAGCATCTATTGAGCCTTTTGTGGCACGCACTAGACAACCCAAATAAGATGATCAACAAAATAGAAATGCTGACCGAGAATGAAAAAAAGAAGATACTATTTGATTTTAATGATACCTATGCAGATTATCCAAGGGAAAAAACTATCCATCAATTATTTGAAGAGCAGGTAGAAAGAACACCCGACAATATTGCTCTTGTATTTGAAGATCAACGTCTTACATATAAGGAGTTAAATCAAAAAGCGAACTCTTTGGCATATGTATTGAGAAGTAAAGGGGTAAAACGGGATGAAATAGTAGGGATCATGGTGAACAGATCACTTGAAATGATAATAGGGATTTTAGCGATTCTAAAGGCAGGAGGAGCATATTTGCCAATCGAGCCTGAATATCCGGAGGAAAGAATAAAATTCTTGTTGCAAGATTCCGGGATGAATATTATATTAACCGATAATAACAATATTAATAGGGTTACGGGTATTAATTCGTTAAATATAGAGAATAGGTTAAACTATAAATACAGTATAGAAAATCCAATAAATGTGAATACACCAAAAGACCTTGCGTATGTTATCTATACATCAGGTTCTACAGGACAACCCAAAGGTGTCATGATAGAGCATGTTTCAGTTATTAACTTTATTTGCGCAGTAACCCGCTTTATGGATTTTTCATCAAATGCTGTTGTTCTTTCAACTACAACGTTTTGTTTTGATGTTTTTGTTTTTGAAGTCTTCACTTCTCTTTCAAGGGGAGCAAAAATTATATTAGCTAATGAAACAGAACAGAGAGTACCCATTCTAACCGGAGAGTTAATCTATAAACACAAAGTGAACAAATTAATAACGACTCCTGGAAAAATGAAATTAATACTTTCTGAAGAAAGCAATTTCACAAAACTTACGGGTTTAGAAGAAATTCTGCTGGCTGGTGAAGTTTTTCCGGCAGATTTACTAAAAGAAATGAAAGCCCATTTTAAGGCAAAGATTTATAACGGGTATGGCCCGACTGAAGCGACTGTATGTGTGTCAATTAAGGAACTAAGTAATGATAACAAGATAACTGTAGGGAAACCAATTAGTAATATTCAATATTATATTTTTGATAAAAATTTGAATCTATTGCCAATAGGTATACCCGGTGAATTATACATAGGCGGAGATGGCTTAGCAAGGGGTTATCTTAACCGGGAAGAATTAACGGCAAAATCCTTTATTCAAAATCCTCTTAGTACCAATGAGAGACTTTACAAAACCGGTGATGTGGCAAAATGGTATCCAAAGGGAGAAGTTGATTTATTAGGCCGAACTGATTCGCAAGTTAAGATAAATGGATGTAGAGTAGAATTAGAGGAAATCAAAAAGAATATTTTACAGATTCCAGATGTACAAGACACCATTGTTATTAATCAAATAATAAATAATAAGCAGTCTCTATGCGCATATATCAAGTCAGACAAGCAATTATCTGTTACTTATATCAGGGAACACCTATCTAGAATTCTCCCGGATTATATGGTTCCCTCATATATTTCACAAATTGTTGAAATTCCGTTAAACAGTAACGGTAAAGTTGATATAAAGAAACTGCCTGACCCCATAATTACCAAGCAAGAAACTCCTTATATGGCACCAAAAAACAATACTCAGAGGGAGGTGCAGAGTATATGGAAAAAAGTACTTAGTATAAAGAGGATTAGTATAAATGACAACTTATTCGAACTTGGTGGGGATTCTTTGGACGTAATCGCAATTTCTACAGCCATATATAAAAAGTATAATATTACTTTGCCGGTGTCAGATATAAGAGAGATCAATACTATAAGTAAAATGGCAGATTTCATCGAAAAAGAAAGTCTATCACTACCCAAAAAAAGCGGCAATTTGTGCTTATTAAAGAAAGGGATAAAGAATATATTTTTCGTTCATGCCGGCAGTGGGGAAATAAGTAATTATATCAGTCTATCCAAAAGCATCGATGAAGAGTATTCATGCTGGGGAATTCGGATGGGATTCAATAAATATTCGCCGTATAATATATCATTACATGAATTAGCACAAAAATATGTAAATTATATAACAGATATCCAGCCAAAAGGCCCGTATTATCTGGCCGGTTGGTGTATTGGAGGAACAATTGCTTTTGAGATGGCAAATATCCTTGAAAAGCGAAATGGGAGTATAGGCTTTCTGGGGTTATTTAACTCAATAGCTCCACGTAAATGGGATAATATCGAACTGTTTACTACGGACGGGGAGATAAAGTTTATCAAGGAAACTTTGGGATTAGATGAGTTTATGATTGATGAAAGTCGAAATTTTACAATCGACTGTGTTTGGGAGAATTGCATAAAAATACTAAATAATTTAAACTGCAATCAAGTAGATGAAATCAAGAGCAAAATCCCTATGGATATACGTTTAGCTATTCCAAAATTTAGTGAATTACAGATTGTAGAAATAATGCGATATATTAATTGTATACGAACGCTACATGCGGCACGAGCACTATATTTTCCTGAAAGGAGGATTAGCGCAAAGGTTCATTTCTTTAATGCTCTTAAAGATACAATTATTGAAGATAAGAAAAATAACATAAAAGAATGGAATAAGTATTGTAGATTAAATTTGGTACATTCTGATCTGGAAGCTAATCATTTTTCCATGTTTCAAAGTCCGTGTGTGGAAGAATTAGGAGATATAATAAATGGCATTATTAATTTAAGTGAGGATGTAAGAAAAGTATATGAATAATATATTATTCGCTTTATTGCATTTATCGGTGATAATGGTACTAGCTATCTGCGTTTATCTCATCATGATAAAAAACAAAAAGCAAATACACTATGCTTTTATGGGTACTTTGATTTTTTTACTTATATGGAGCTTGGGTTATCTTCTGGAGGAGTATACTAGGCATATCTATGGCCGAACTTTAATGGTTTTTGTTTATATCTGGTTTGTGGGATTATTTTTTACTCCCGTGTTTTTATTGCTTACAGGTATAATTTTTTCAAGAACAAAGATTACCATGTCAATGAGATATTATTCACTATTTTTACCTCCGATTATTTCTTTTTTGTTTCTTATTACTAATGAACAACATCATTTGTTTTTTATTAATTTTTCAACAAATAATATAGACCTTGTCTACGGAAAGTATTTTACATTACATAGCATATATTCCTATACATGCATATTATTAGGGTTAGCGCAATTTATTTATTATTCTATAAAGAACTCTGGTTTTTTTTCAAAACAATCAATTTTCGTGTTTATCGGTTCGGCTATACCTTTGATAACTAATATTGTAGTTGTTACTAAACTAATAGAAGTACCATTACATACAACAGCAATATCTTTTTCTATAGCAATGCTATTTATTGCTTTGGCAATATTTAGATTCGATTTTTTAAAGGTTGCCCCTATAGCCTTACAAACCGTTGTTGACAGAATTTCCGACAGTTTTCTGGTAATCAATGAAGAATATCAAATTATTGATTTTAACAAAACCATTGCTGCAACTTTTAAAGATATTGTCACAATACGCAGAAATGAGAGTTTGTTTGGCATCATGGAAGGAACAAGTCTTTTTAAAGAATATCAAAGTCTGATCCAAATAATAGAAAACGCAAAAGAAGCGGAGGTCTCTATATCGGTTGAAAAACATATTAAGGAGAATAACTTTGATAAGCACTTTAAAATTGAGATAACACCTATCATATCAAACAAAAATTATTTAGGCACGATTATTCTTTTTAAGGATGTTACAGAGAACATCAAGCACATAGAGGCGATTGAAGAAAAGCATGCCATTATGATGGAACAGGAGCGATTGGCTTCATTGGGGCAGTTGATCGGTGGTATAGCGCATAACTTAAATACCCCGATCATGTCAATTTCCGGTGCTGTTGAAGGTCTGAGGGATTTGGTGGATGAATATGAAGAATCCATTAATGATGATGAGGTAAGTGTTGAAGATCATTATGAAATTGCGGCTGAAATGCGTGTTTGGCTTGATAAGATAAAACCATATTGTGCTTATATGTCTGATATTATTAACGCCGTAAAAGGACAGGCAAGACACTTTAATCAATCAATAGCATTGACTTTCACAGTAGATGAATTAATAAAAAGAATTGAATTACTGATGAAGTATGAATTAATAAGATATAATTGTGAGTTAAAGACATTCATTAATGTAAATAAAGACACGGAATTGTACGGAGATGTTAATAGTTTGGTGCAAATATTCGATAATATAATTATAAATTCAATACAGGCGTATGAAGGGAAAAGCGGAACCATAGAATTATCGGTCGATGATGCAAAAGAAGATGGTATTTTATTTGTTATTAAGGACTATGCGAAGGGAATCCCGGAAAGTATTAAGAGCAAGCTTTTTAAAGAAATGATAACAACAAAGGGAAAAGACGGAACAGGTCTTGGAATGTTCATGTCCTATTCAACAATAAGAGGTAGATTTGGCGGAAAAATGTGGTTCGAGTCGGAATCAGGGAAAGGAACAGCTTTTTTTATACAACTGCCTCATGAGAAACTCAGAAACAATCTTGCGTAGGGAGTACTGTTACATATGAGAAAAAAATTGGTGGAGACAAGCAGCGACTATAGAATACTTATTGTTGATGATGAACCGGGGATAATAGATTCACTGTCAATTATGCTAAAAAGGAGCGGTTACTTATATGAAGGTATAACAGATCCCCTTGAGGCTGTTGAAAAAGTCAGGACAGAGCACTTCGACTTGATGATTCTCGACTATTTAATGGCACCAATTCATGGAGACGAGGTAGTAAAAAGAATTCGGCAGTTTAATTCGGAACTATATATATTGCTTTTGACAGGACACAAGGATTTAGCTCCTCCCTTGGAAACAATCAAAGCATTAGATATACAAGGCTATTGCGAAAAAAGTGATCGTTTTGACCAATTGCAACTGCTGGTAGAATCCGGAATAAAATCAATTACAATGATGAAAACAATAAAAAAATTCCGGGACGGACTTAACAGAATTCTGGGGTCAGTCCCAAAGATTTATCAGTTGCAGCCTATCGGAAATATTCTTGAAGAGATATTAGCAGAATTGCTGCCGATGTTAAGCAGTAAAAATGCGTTTATTCTAGTCGATAATATTATTGATAAAGATAAAACACAAAAAAGTATTTTCAGGGGAATAGGCAAGTATAAAGCTGAGATATATGATTTTATGTCGATGCTTAATTCAAGATTGCTTGAAAGCATAGGTAAGGCAAAGATTACAAAACAAGTTATTAAAACGCCTACGGAAATAATATTGCCATTACTAAATGAATTTGGAGAATCCATTGGCGTTATTTATGTGGAAAGCACTAAAAAAACAGAGACAGATATATCGGAAGGATATGAATTGCTGGAGATATATGCCGCCCAGGCAGCCTCCTCAATTAACAATGCCTTTCTTCATTCGCTTGTTAATATAAAAAACGAAGAATTATTTATGACTTACGAACAATTAAGGATACGCTATTTGGATACAATTGAGGCATTAAGACAGGTGGTCGACGCAAAAGATGAATATACTTGCGGACACTCGGATCGGGTCTCTTATTACTGTGTAAAAATCGGAGAAGCATTTAATTTATCAGAACAGGAACTTGAAACGCTTCGGGTAGCAGGACTGTTCCATGATGTGGGCAAAATGAGTATTGCTGATGATATTCTATTCAAAAGAGAAAAATTAAGCTTAAGAGAATACGATGAGATAAAAAAGCATCCGACAAAAGGAGCTCGTATTCTCTCTGTTATTTCCATGTTTAAAAATGTTGTTCCAATAGTAAAGTGTCACCATGAACGTATAGATGGACAAGGTTATCCTGATGGTCTAAAAGGTGAACAGATTCCTTTCCTGGCAAGGATTGTATCGGTTGCAGATGCGTTTGATGCAATGATGTCTGACCGCCATTATCGCTCAAAACTAAATCTAAATGCGGCAATTAACCAATTATTAATTGGCTCGGGCACCCAATTCGATTCCCACGTGGTCGGCAAGTTTGTCGGTATGCTGGGAAGATATGCACAAATGGAGAAAGATATTGCATATACTTTCGAATAGGCGGGAAGTAATGGACAGAGTGAAAATATTGCCTATTATTCGTTGTTGAACAATTGACCTGATTCAAACGTTGTGTTATTGTGATAAAGAAAAAAGAATCAACACGGTTTTGATGTTGCTATTATAGGAGTAAATATGACAGGAATTGGGTTTGACAACGATAAATACATTAAAATGCAATCTGAAAAAATACTGGACAGGATATCCCAATTTGGTGGGAAGCTGTATCTGGAATTTGGAGGAAAGTTATTTGACGATTACCATGCATCAAGAGTTCTTCCCGGATTTAAACCGGATAGTAAAGTCAAAATGCTCATGCAACTAAAAGATAAGGCTGAAATAGTCATTACCATAAATGCAGATGACATTGAAAAGAGCAAGCGCAGAGGTGATCTTGGAATAACCTATGACCTTGATGTATTACGGTTGATTGATGCTTTCCGTGAAATAGGTTTGTATGTGGGAAGCGTTGTTATTACTCAATATCGCTCACAACACACAGCCGATATTTTTAAACAAAGACTTCTTAATCTGGGGATTAAGGTTTATGTTCATTATCCCATTCCTGACTACCCTTCAAATATTTCACTCATAGTAAGCGATGATGGATGCGGTAAAAATGAATATATAGAAACAACACGCTCTCTTGTTATTGTTACTGCCCCGGGCCCCGGAAGCGGGAAAATGGCTGTTTGCATTTCCCAGCTATACCATGACAGTAAGCGCGGGATACGAGCCGGTTATGCAAAATTTGAAACTTTCCCGATTTGGAATCTTCCGCTGAAACACCCGGTTAACATTGCTTATGAAGCGGCTACAACGGATTTGAATGACGTTAACATGATAGATCCGTTCCATCTTGAATCTTATGGGGTTACTTCGGTAAACTACAACAGGGATATTGAAATATTCCCTGTTTTAAACGCAATATTTGCAAAAATTGAGGGGAAGTCACCTTATAAGAGTCCTACCGATATGGGAGTAAACATGGCGGGTTTCTGCATAACTGATGATGATATTGTGTGCAGAGCATCCAAACAGGAAGTGATCCGAAGATACTATAGCACCTATTGCGCTCAAAGGCAGGGGCTTGCGGAAAAATCTGAAGTGTATAGGCTAGAGCTGCTAATGAAACAACTTAACATATCAGCTAAGGATAGGCCTGTGGTTGGTGCCGCTTTGGATCGTGCCGAAGCAACAGGGGCACCAGCGGTGGCTATCCAGCTAAATGACGGCCGGATTATCACCGGGAAAACGACCTCCCTCCTTGGCGCATCAGCTGCACTATTGTTAAATGCCTTAAAAGAATTAGGGAATATTCATCATGATATTCACCTTATTTCTCCAATAGTAATTGAGCCAATTCAGGTCTTGAAAGTAAAGCATATGGGGAATCGTAACCCACGCCTCCATACCGATGAAATATTGATTGCCCTGTCAATATGTGCGGCCACCAATCCTACTGCCGCACTGGCATTGCAGCAATTATCCAAACTTCGCGGCTGCGAGGCTCACTCTACCGTAATTCTATCGCGGGTTGACGAAAACATATTCCATAAGCTGGGTATCAATACTACGTGCGAGCCCCAGTACCAGTCAAAAAAGTTATATCATAAATAAAATATGCTTAAATTGTTATGGCATGGTTATTCTTAAGACCATATCTTAAGACCGTATAAAATTATGCAAACCTGCGTCAATTTAAATTTCAGCAGATATGCCGCCTAATAAACTGTTTGCATAAAAAAATATTAATGTCTATACGGTAAAATAGCTTTCACAGTTGTCCCCATGCCGGTGAATGCTTGAGAGAATTAATGCTGGGAGGGAATATCATCAAAAAGTACGATACGATTATATTCGATTTGGACGGAACATTAATGGACACTCTTGAAGATTTGAAGGATAGCGTAAATTATGCACTGGAATTATGCGGCTTTCAGAAAAGAAGTACAGATGAAATCAGAAGATTTCTAGGTAACGGTGTCGGCCGGTTAATAGAGCTTTGTGTTCCTGATGGGCTAACAAACCCTCTGTACAAAAAATGTTTGGATAGCTTCAAAAAATATTATTCGGAAAATATGCGAAATAAAACAAAGCCATATAGGGGCATTATTGAGCTTCTGGAGCAACTTAAGAGAAAAAAATATAAGCTTGCGGTTGTTTCCAATAAATTTGACGGTGCAGTAAAGGGATTGGTTAAGGAGTTCTTCGGAGAGTATATACAAGTAGCCATCGGTGAATCAGAGTATATTTCGAGGAAGCCTGCTCCGGATACTGTAATAAAAGCTCTTGAAGAATTAGGATCATCTCCCGAAAGGACTGTTTACGTAGGCGATTCGGAAGTGGATGTAAAAACTGCAAAGAATTCCGGATTAAAGTGTGTGGGCGTAACCTGGGGATTCAGAGACAGAGAGGTCTTAGTCAAAGAAGGTGCAGATTATATGATTGACGAGCCCGAGGAGTTATTAAGCATAGTTTCTGCCTAGGTGGGACAGTTTGAAAATGATTTAGGAATAGCTGATTTCAGAATATATTGCACAAAAAGCGTCCTTAAGATAGTATTATTACAAAAGTGTACCATAAGTATCGAACTTAGATATTAAACTTTAGTCAATAATATGGTTGATGTAACAAGGAGCGATTATGACCAGACTTTATATTAAACAGAAAGTGTTTTCATTTGGGGACAAGTATAATATTTTTAACGAGGAAGGGCAGCCTGTATTCTCAGTTCAGGGCGAGGTTTTTACATTTGGAGCCAAAATTCATATTTATGATGCTGCCGGAACAGAAGTTATTTTCATTGAACAAAAACTGTTCAGGTTTCTTCCCGAATATCATATATATAGCGGCGACACACTAAGTGCTATTATAAAAAAAGAGTTTTCATTTTTTATCCCGAAGCTTAATATCCAGAGCGAATACGGTGACTATACATTGGTTGGTAATCTCTTCGGTAGGGATTTTAGTATTCTCCGGAATGACATTGTAGTAGGGGAATTGCATAAAGCATGGCTTTCCTGGGGTGACAGCTACGAATTAATAATAAACAATGATGATGATATTCCTCTTTTCTGTGCTCTTACTATTGCTATCGACCATTGTATCCACAACGAAAAACAGCACTGATTCAAATTTCTACTTCTTATTGGTATAAGATCTTCGATAATGTCGTCGATCTTTCCCTTACGATCTTTTTGGGGTTTTTGTATTGACAGAGCCAGATTCAGTATGTATAATAAATCTTGCTGTTCATCTGTCCACATATGCGGTCGTGGTGGAATTGGCAGACACGTACGTTTGAGGGGCGTATGCGCGAGCGTACCGGTTCAAGTCCGGTCGACCGCACCAAAATGGCTCCACCGAGTAATCGGTGGGGCTTTTACTTTAAAATGGTAAAGTTACCGCGAAGAAGGGGTGTAAGTTCAAATGGAGGATGTCAAACCATCAAACCGCTTTATTACTGGGATAAAAGATGGTATTCCCATAGGTTTAGGCTATCTTTCAGTATCTTTTACCTTCGGGATTATGGCTGTAAACTCAGGGCTTTCGGTTTGGATCACCGTGTTGATATCCATGACTAATCTAACCTCAGCCGGCCAGTTTGCCGGAATAGCCCTTATAGGCGCAGGCGCACCTTACATAGAGATGGCTCTTGCCCAATTGGTAATAAACTTGCGGTACTCTCTGATGTCTTTATCACTTACTCAAAAAACAGATGAATCCTTCAATTTATTTCACCGTTTGCTTATTTCGTTTGGAATAACCGATGAGGTTTTTGCCGTAGCAAGTGGAAAAACGCATGATATAAACGCAAAATATATGTATGGTCTTATTACTGTTCCATATTTCGGCTGGGCGGCAGGCACGCTGATCGGGGCTGCTGCCGGTTCGGTTCTGCCTGATTCGGTTTCCTCTGCAATGAATATTGCAATATACGGTATGTTTTTAGCAATCATAATTCCGCCTGCAAAAAGATCTCGTTCCGTGCTATGCGTAATTATTTTATCAGTAGCAATCAGCTTTCTCCTTCACTACACTCCTTATCTGAATAAATTATCGGAAGGCTTTGTGATAATAATATGTGCAATTGCCACCTCAGGCTTCGGTGCATTATTCTTCCCTGTTAAGGAGGATGCAAAGTGATATACATACATATTCTAATTATGGCGGGAGTCACATATTTGGTACGGATGCTGCCAATAATATTATTTAAGAAAAAAATAGAAAGTATCTTTATAAAGTCCTTTCTATACTATGTTCCCTATGCGGTTCTTGGATCTATGACCTTTCCTGCTATTTTTTCGTCAACCTCATCTTTATATTCTGCAGTCGCCGGTACAATAGTTGCGATACTTCTTGCCTTTAAAGAAAAAAGCCTGTTAACTGTTGCGATATCATCCTGTTTGGCTGTTTATATAGTTGAGTTAATATTGAAATCAACTAATTTATTCTAAACAGGACATGGGGGCAATGAACTTGTCCCTCTTCCGAATTGATAACCTGTACTTTCAAATATAGTGACGTAATAAAGCAGGGATAGGGATTCTCACGGAGATAAGCCGGAACACTGCGAAGGAAAGACCTCAACGGAATAACTATATTAGAAAAGTCTGAGCGACCTGTAAGCCAAAGACCTCACGCTGTGACATGGAGGAGCGTAAGTTGGAGCCATGTCGCTTACCGGGGTAATAGATTTGTTTGACCATGGTGCCTGGAGGCGTTCGGAGTGAGAACCCTGTTACCGCTCGCTTTGTGACATAATAAATAGAGATATAAACGAGGGATCTGTTTGTAATTGATGCGACCTCACTTTCTTTACCAGAAAGATTTCTTGGAAAACAGTATAGGTTAGTAAGATATCAACGTCTTCAATTTTTTTACTTGTTATTTATTGACATAAATAATAATTACCTGATAATATTAGCATAATACTGTTCCGGTAAATAATATTGTCAGGAGAATTAATCTTATGAAAAAGAGTATTTCTTTATTTTTAACCTTAGCAATTCTTCTAGTGGCCTTGTTACCCACTTTTTCAGCCGCAGCAAATACTGCCGATGAGATAACTGCTCTCAGAAACAGCATTAAATCCGTATATGATATTGATGCAAATATGTATAACAAGCTGGAAGCAGCCGTTCTAAAGAAGTACAAAGACGTTACAAAAGATGCATGGTATATGAGCGTTATGGTCAAGCTTGTGGGTTTGAGCGCGCTGGACGGCTCCCTTGATAATAGGATGGATCCCACAGGAACAGTCACCAAAGCAATGTTCATCAAAATGTTCATCCGGGCTATGTATGGGTTGGACGGCCTGGATGATGTAACCCCGGACTTTATCCACTGGGCAGCAAAGGATGTCAAGAAAGCCGAACAAATCGGGATACTGGCCCTGGGAGAATACACTCTTGCCAATCTTTCAGACCCTATCACAAGAGGTGAGA
>JBMNTI010000072.1:0-12901 GCA_050945655.1 Acetivibrionales bacterium
GATGTCAAGAAAGCCGAACAAATCGGGATACTGGCCCTGGGAGAATACACTCTTGCCAATCTTTCAGACCCTATCACAAGAGGCGAGATGGCAAAGATAATATTCCGCGCCTACAGTAAATTTGAAAGAAACTCGTTAAGTCTTGAAGAATGTCAACCTCTTGCAAAGGTAATAAAGGATTACGACACAATGGAGGCCAAATATAGGCCGTATGCGCTTGTAGTATACGGTTCGGGAATCATCTCCGGCTATACCGACGGACGCTTTGCCGCCGAGGACAAGGCAAACAGAGCTCAGGCATCTGCCTTTATCATAAGATACCTGGATAAAAGGAACGGGCGAAGGTAGTGATCCCGTCAGAAGCCACAAGGGAGCCAATGGTATTAAGACATGACGATCCTTATCGGCCTGTGGCAATAGAGGGAGATACCTTTATTAAGCCCGACGGAACATCGGTGGTATTAAAGATAGGCCCTTCCGGAGTATTGGGTGAAGAGCAGGGCTGCGCAACCGAGCTGGGGCGAGCACATCCCAATGGAAAACTCCTTGAAGCCGGTGATTTATGTTCCCATGAGCAGTTTTTAGGCCAGCCATACCTTGTAGATGAACTGACAGGAGAAGGGCATTACATCAGGGAATGGCATGCCATATCCGGTAGATTAAGAGAAGATGCTTTGAGAGAACTTGGTCACCCGGAAGAAGGAACCACATACGGTCATTGGTTATTATATATGTATGGCAAGTGGCAGTGGACGGGCCCGAGATAAGAGCGGAGGGAAGATATGAAAATATTTTTAAAAGCACTCGTACTAGTAATAGTATTCTTAGTATTAGTTTCAATATTACCTTGCACTTCCTTTGCTGGTAACAACGACAGTCTTCCTCCCTACGGATATTCGGGCAAAGGAGATGATATGGAACAGTTCTACTTTCTTATGAAAACCTTGCATTCGCTTAGGTTCTCGATAAAAGATTCCTGCACCCGCTTACTATGCTTTACAACTGCCAGCTTCCTAAATATTTTTTTTGTTCCTCGGTCAATGTATCTATTTTGATGTGCAAACTTTCAAGTTTTCTTTTTGCTATTTTTTCATCAATTCCGGCCGGAACATTGAATACCTTCGGTTCGAGCTTTCCTTTGTTTTCAAGAATGTATAATGCACTCATAGCCTGTACCGCAAAGCTCATATCCATAATCTCGGCCGGATGTCCGTCGCCGCAGGCCAGATTAACCAGCCGTCCCTCTCCGAGAAGATAAAGCTTGCGCCCATCTTTCATAGTGTAACCCTTAATATTCTTGCGATATTCCCGAATCTCGGTTGAAAGGCTCTCTAAATCAGGAATACTGATTTCCACGTTAAAATGCCCTGCATTACAGAGTATGGCACCGTTTTTCATAACATTGAAATGACTTTTTGTTATGACATTTTCGCAGCCTGTAACCGTAATAAAAACATCTCCCAATGGAGCAGCTTCATCCATGGTCATAACACTAAAACCGTCCATGACTGCTTCTATGGCTTTAATTGCATCTATCTCGGTAACAATTACATTAGCTCCCAGACCTTTAGCTCTCATTGCTACGCCTTTTCCACACCAGCCGTAACCGGCCACCACCACAGTTTTCCCTGCTATTATCAGATTAGTTGTTCTGTTGATACCATCCCATACCGACTGTCCCGTACCATACCGGTTATCAAATAAATGCTTGCACATGGCATCATTCACCGCCATCATAGGGATTTTCAGGGATCCGTCTTTCTCCATTGCTTTTAACCGGATCACACCCGTAGTGGTTTCCTCGCATCCTCCCCATACCTGGGGCAATAGATGCGGAAGCTTGGTATGAAGCACGGATATCAGGTCACCGCCGTCATCAATGATTATGTTGGGACCATGGGCTAAAGTCATTTCTATATGTTTCTCATATTCTTCCTGTGTTGAATCGTACCATGCGAATACATTTATACCGTCGGCTGCAAGTCCTGCAGCAACATCGTCCTGAGTGGACAGAGGGTTGCTTCCGGTAACCGACATTTTTGCTCCACCTGCGGCAAACACCTTGGAAAGATATGCTGTTTTTGCCTCCAGATGCACAGAAAGCGATATTTTCACCCCTTCAAAAGGCCTGGTTCTTTTAAACTCCTCTTCAAGCCCTGATAAGATGGGCATATAGCTTTTTACCCATGCAATTTTCTGTCTTCCCGATTCAGCAAGGGATATATCTCTGATTGAATTATTCATGAATTAACCTCCGATTGACTGCTATCTCAAGTTTTCCACAATATCACTTACCAGAGCTGAAAACTTCTTTTCTACTTGTTTTCCTGTTTCCATAACCTCTTCATGATCCAGAGGCTTCTCCAGAATTCCGGCTGCCATATTGGTTATGCACGATATTCCCAATACCTTCATTCCCATATGTCTCGCCGTTATAGTTTCAGGCACCGTGGACATACCCACGGCATCTGCTCCCATAAGCCTCAGGGCTTTGATTTCAGCGGGAGTTTCATAAGATGGACCTTTGCAGTAAGCATAAATTCCTTCTTTTAAGTCTATTCCCAGTTTCCTGGCGGAGTCAGCCGCTATCTTTCTCATGCTCCTGTCATACACAACCGACATGTCGGGAAAACGAGGACCTAAATCATCTAAATTTTCGCCTCTTAAAGGGTTCTCGCAGAAGAATGATAAGTGATCGGTAATAAGCATGAGATGTCCGGGTATAAAATTGGTATTTATGCCTCCGGCGGCATTAGTCACAATTATTTTTTCTATACCCAGTCTCTTAAATACACGCACCGGATAGACTACGGCATCCATATCATTTCCTTCGTAATAATGGAAGCGGCCTTTCATTGCAACAATCTTACGATCTTTCACAGTACCGAAAATTAATTTACCCTCATGCCCCACAACAGTGGTTCTCGGGAAATCAGGGATTTCCTCGTAGGGAATTTCAATTCTTCCCTCAATAAGATCTGCCAGTTTCCCAAGCCCTGATCCTAAAACAATTGCAAGCTCGGGTACAAAACCAATTTTATTTTTTAAATAATGTGCAGTTTTATCAAGTCTATCAATTGTATCGCCCATAAGCCGAACCTCCTTTAAAATTATATACCACTCTTTTACTATTAATGGTCAACTAAATCATTGTTTTTTATCCCGGTCTTCGGAAAATTCTGAACTTTGCTCAGAATAACTCAATGACTTAGTTTAATATAATATATCATACTCTATACGGCTAAAACAGAGTTAATTGGCTGCTTTCAGCAAGACCTTCCAGGCATCCGTGGGCATCCAGAATTTCAATCACAGCCTTGGAAATACCCGATTTCATTTTGAGATCCTCAACCGAGATAAACTCTCCGTTGTTTTTCCTTGCCTCAACAATATTGTTGGCTGCTGCAGCTCCCAGACCCTGCAATGCTGTAAACGGAGGAAGTATACCCTGATCGGTTATTAAAAAGCGTGTCGTATCGGATTTATACAAATCAACCGGCAGACATTTTATCCCGCGGGCGTACATTTCTCTGGCTACTTCCAATACTATCAACAAATCCTTTTCCTTATTTGTTGCCGCTTTACCCTTTTGCTCGATTTCCTCGATAGCTTTTACAACACTATCCAGACCCCTTGATATTATATTGGCATCAAAGCTGTCGGCCCTGACCGAAAAATAAGTAGCGTAGAATTCTTTCGGATAGTAAACCTTAAACCATGCGATACGGAACGCCATCATCACATAGGCGGCGGCGTGGGCTTTCGGGAACATGTATTTTATCTTCTTGCAGGAGTCAATATACCATTGAGGGATACCTTTTTCAATCATTATTTTCTCATATTCCGGTATCAAACCTCTGCCCTTTCTGACGCTTTCCATGATTTTAAAAGCTGTCAGCGGCGGCAGATTGTTTTGGATCAGATAAATCATAATATCGTCACGAGTACATATTACATTTGACAATGTTGTAACATTTGATCTCACCAGATCCTGGGCATTGTTCAGCCAGACGTCGGTACCGTGAGATAGCCCCGATATGCGTATAAGCTCGGCAAAAGTAGTAGGTTTTGTATCAACCAGCATCTGACGAACAAATTTTGTCCCGAATTCCGGAACTCCAAAGGTTCCCACAGGGCTATTGATTTCTTCCGGACTCACACCAAGTGGCTTTGTTCCTGAGAATATCCCCATGGTTTTCTTCTCTCCTATGGGTATGGTCGTCGCATCCACACCTGTTAAATCTTCCAGCATTCTTATGACTGTCGGATCGTCATGCCCCAGAATATCAAGTTTTAGAATACGGCCGCTTATGGAATGGTAATCGAAATGAGTCGTTATCACATTCGAGGCGGTTTGGTCGGCAGGTCTCTGTATAGGTGTGAAATCATAGATATCCTTGTAATGAGGCACTATCATGACCCCGCCCGGATGCTGGCCTGTAGTCCTTTTTATACCGGTGCATCCGATGGCAAGTCTCTCAATTTCAGCACGTGGCCGTATCATCTGTCTTTCGTCCAGATAGCTTTTTACAAAGCCGTAAGCTGTTTTATCTGCAATCGTTGCTATCGTACCGGCTCTGAAAGTATGCCCCTCTCCAAACAGCTCTTCGGTGTATTTATGGGCCCTGGCTTGATACTCACCGGAGAAATTCAAATCAATATCAGGTTCCTTGTCGCCGTCGAAGCCCAAAAAAGTTTCAAAAGGAATATCATATCCGTCTTTTATAAGCGGCTCACCGCAGACGGGGCAAGCCTTATCGGGCAAATCAAACCCGCAACCGATACTTGCATCCTTATCAAAAAACTCCGAATATTTGCATTTCCCGCAGCGGTAATGTGAAGGCAGGGAATTCACCTCGGTTATTCCTATCAGATAAGCTACAAAGCTGGACCCTACCGATCCGCGGGATCCTACTAAATAGCCGTCTTCCAGGGACTTCATGACAAGCTTCTGCGCTATCATGTACATAACAGAGAAACCATTTTTAATAATGGAGTTCAATTCTCTGTCTACCCTTGCCCGAACCAGCTCGGGCAACGGATTCCCATAAAGATCCGCCACTCTTTTCTCGCTAAGGTTTATTATCTCTTCCTCGGCTCCTTCCATAGCCGGCGGGAAAGTACCACTGGGTATGGGTTGAACAATATCTATGCTATCGGCAATGCTGTTTGTATTAGTCACAACCACCTCATAAGCCCTCTCCTCACCGAGGTAGGCAAACTCCTCCAGCATTTCTTCAGTTGTTCTTAAATACATAGGTGCCTGGAATGAGGCATCCTTGTACCCCTGACCCGCCTGGATTATTTCACGGTATATGGCGTCGTCAGGATCAAGGTAGTGAACGTCGCAGGTTGCTACAACAGGCCTATTAAGCCTATCCCCCAACTCCACTATCTTGCGGTTCAGTTCTTTTAAGCCTTCATCATCGGATACGTCTCCCTGACGCACCAGAAACCTGTTGTTGCCTATTGGCTGAATCTCAAAGTAGTCATAAAAAGAACCGATCCGGTCAAGTTCTTCCTGCGGGGCTCCCTTTAGAACCGCCCGAAGCAGTTCACCCGCTTCACAGGCGCTCCCGATAATAAGGCCTTCTCTGTAGCGTTTAAAAAGTGATCTGGGAATGCGAGGCCTCTTGTAAAAATATTTCAGATGACTTTCTGAAATTATTTTGTATAGGTTTTTTAGACCGACCTGGTTTTTTACCAATATTACCGCATGATATGTATCACAGTTTCTGTAGTCTATTTCACCTTTTCTATTATATATCTCATCGGAGATAAAATACGCTTCTACGCCGTATAATATTTTAATCTCCTTTTTTTGTTTCTTTTTAAGCTCATCAACCGTGTCCTGTGCCTCCGGGTATGCCTGCACCACGCCGTGATCGGTAATGGCTATTGCCGTATGACCCCATTTTGCAGCTCTTTTAATTAGATCCTTGGCCGGGCTTATTGCATCAAGCTGGCTCATCTGAGTATGTAAATGAAGCTCCACCCTTTTAACAGCCGCATTATCCATGCGGGTGACGTTTTCACTCTCCACCAGCAGGACATCCCGCACCAATACCACTAGTTCCTTTGCGTACATATCATATTGGGCTTCGCCGCGTAAACGTACATGCTGGTCTTTGATCAGCTTTTCTGAAATCAGCTTAAGCTCTTCCTCGCCGGTAAAAAGCTTACAGGTCAGGGAGGATGTGAAATCCGTTACATCAAATGTGTATAAAATCTTTCCGTTCTTCAGAGGTCTTTGTTCGGTTCTGAAAATCTGTCCCTGAACTATGACCATACCCGAATCGATGTCCACCTGATTCATCTTTATAACAGATCCCTTAATCTCTCTTCCGTATACGAGATTTGGATCTTTTTCCGCTGAATTTGACTTCTTGGACCGGTATTTGACCCATGTCTTTTCTCCCGGAGCTTCCGGAATATTCCGGGATGGTTCATTAGCTCGCTTAGAAGAAGCTTCTGAGATCGACGACATCATTTCTGAGACCGCCCTGGCTTCCATTTCTTGCTTTATGGCAATATAATCTACGCTTTTTTCGCGATTTTCAGAATCAATAAACTTAACGGTAACCACTTTTCTGAAAAAATCCAGCATGGCCTTTTCCATACAGCTGCCCACGCCGGCGGCAGCAAGAATCGAAGCCGACTGGTTTTTCAGGTTAACATTCAGGTGCCGTCCGGACAAGCTGAATTCGGCATCTTCAAGGAAATGAAAAAAAGGTTTCTTAGCCGCCCTGGCTCTGGCCAGAACAATCTCCTTCTGCCAATCCTCAAACTCATTTGTAATATCAGAGCTAAATCCGGGACGAACCTTCACTCTAACATTTAAACTGTCGGATATGGCTTTTTCCAGGCCTTTTATCTGATCAGGCCGGGCACTGTCATAGCATTCTATATTAAGTTCCATTTTTTTATCGGATTTATGATAGCAAAGGTTGGTGATACAAGCCCGTGCAAACACTTTTTCGAGCTTTTCATTTATTGATATGCCTTTAAACGCCTCTAAAAGCAGGGCTTTATTGAGAACGTCTTTATCCATTATGTACTTCCTTTCAGGTTCATAAGTAAGCTTTGAAACCACTGAAAAGTGTGTAACTTGTCATTCTGAATGGAACAAAGCGAAATGAAGAATCTCAGGATGATATACAGGCATGTTCAATATGCATTGGTTTACGGACAACTAATGGTTGTTCCTGCATGCCAGATTCTTCGCCGCGCTCATAATAAGAGCGATTTAACGCCTTGCCAACAAGTGGTATAACCTGCTTGTCAGCTCCTTCGCCACGCTCAGAATAACAAATAGCAAGCGACTTTATAAGTGATCTCGTAAGATTTCATTCAAGCATATATATATTTTAACATATCTGTATGTCAGAAAACAGGGAAAAGCGAAATCGGTCCCGCTTGTGTGAAGGGAAAAATTCTTATCCAGCATTTTCCCACTATCCTGTCTTCCTTAACAGGACCAAATACTCTGCTGTCTCTGCTTTTTTCAGGAATTCTGTTATCCCCAAGAACGTATATACAGCCTTCAGGCACAACAAAATCGGCATATAACGAGTTGTCCGCATAGGTTTTCTCATTATTTACATAGTTCTCGGAGAGTTGTTTGCCATCAATATATACATTGCCGTCATATATTTTTACGTGCTGGTTTTCTTTTGCTATTACCCTCTTTACCGCATACTTCTGATTCCCTTCCAATAGCTCGGGTACCCTTAATACTACTATATCTCCCGGCTCGATTGTCCCGAAACGGGGGGTAATATTTTCAATAATCAAAACATCCTGATTTTTGAGGGTAGGATACATGGAATTTCCATTTACAACCGTAAGACGTCCAAGAAATATAACAACTGCTAAACCCAAAGCAGCGGCCGCAGCAATATTCACAAACCAGCCTGATATTTCTTTAAAAAACTTACTATTCACTTTTTCCCACCGTCTTAATATATAGCTCTTCAAGCTGCTTTTCGTCAACTATATCAGGAGCGTTTGTCATAAGATCCGCCGCAGTCTGGACTTTTGGAAAGGCAATAACATCCCTGATGTTATCTGTCTTAGCCAGAAGCATAACAAGTCTGTCAAGGCCGAAAGCCAATCCTCCGTGAGGCGGAGTCCCATATTTGAAAGCTTCCAGTAAAAATCCAAATCTCTCTTTGGCCTGTTCATCGGTAAAACCTATTAGATTAAACATTTTCTTCTGAAGATCCTGGTTGTGGATACGGATACTGCCTCCGCCTACTTCATAACCGTTGATGACAATATCATATGCCTTGGCTCTTACTCTGGCAGGGTCGGAGTCAAGATACTCAATATCCTCATCCATAGGCGAAGTAAAGGGATGGTGCTTCGCAACCCAGCGGTTTTCTTCCTCATCCCGTTCAAGAAGCGGAAAATCTGTTATCCAGAGAACATCATAGCGGTCATGATCTATTATATTGAGTTTTTCTCCCAGAGCAAGACGCAGATGGCCAAGAGCGTCACATACAATCTCATCCTTATCGGCCACAAATAGTAGCAAATCGCCTTTTTCAGCTTTTGTACGCTCTAATATTTTCGCCGTTTCTTCCTCTGACAGGAATTTTGCGATGGGTGACTTAAGGCTGTTCTCTTCCACTACAATCCAGGCCAGGCCTTTTGCTTTATATGTTTTTACTACTTCAGCCAAAGCATCTATTTCTTTCCTTGAAAATACTCCCCCGCCTTTTGCATTCAGAGCACGCACACTTCCCCCATTGGCAATTGCATCGCCGAACACCTTGAATCCCGAATTCCCGGCTAAATCGGATAAATCAATAAGCTCCATATCGAAGCGGGTATCGGGCTTGTCGGATCCATAGCGGGTCATGGCCTCATAGAATGAAAGCCGTTTAAAAGGTACGGGTAAATCAATGTTCAGAAGTTCTTTAAACAACCTGTGTATAAAACCCTCATTCACAGTTATAACATCTTCCACATCTACAAAGCTCATTTCGAGGTCGATCTGGGTAAACTCAGGCTGGCGGTCGGCTCTTAAATCCTCATCCCTGAAGCATTTTGTAATCTGCATATAACGGTCATAGCCCGCTACCATCAAAAGTTGCTTAAATATTTGGGGAGACTGGGGCAGTGCATAAAATTTGCCGGAATGGACACGGCTGGGAACCAGATAATCACGTGCCCCCTCAGGAGTGCTTCTGCCAAGAACCGGTGTTTCAATCTCGTAAAAACCGTTTTCATCATAATAGTCCCGGGCAATTTTTGCCGTTCTGTGCCGCAGCATCAGTTTCCTTTGAAGATCAGGTCTTCTAAGATCCAGATATCTGTATTTCAGTCTTAATACCTCATTAGCGTCCGAATTCTCCTCAATATGAAAAGGAGGAGTTTCGCTCCTGCTGAGAATCCGAAGCTCTGTGGCAATAACCTCCAGCTCTCCTGTAGGCATGCTTTTATTAATGGCTTCAGGACTTCTGAGGCTAAGGGTGCCTCTTACAGCCAGAACGTATTCACTTCTGACCTGAAGAGCTTTTTCGTGAAGCCCGGGATTTGTATCACTATTGAAAACCACCTGTATAATACCGCTTCTATCCCGTAAAGTAATAAAAACCAGGGCTCCCAGGTCTCTCCTTCTTTGAGCCCATCCCATTAAAACAACTTCCTTGCCTACATCGGCAACCGAAAGTTCGGCACATCTATGGCTCCTTTTCATTCCCTGTATATTTTCCATAAAAATCCTCCATTGTATGTCAGCCTTTGTTTTTTACCAGTCTGTCTATCAGGGTGTCAAGGCTGATATCCTTAACTTCTCCGGTTTTCATATCCCTAAGCTGGGCTTTATTGCTTTCAATCTCATTATCACCAAGGATAAGCGAATAACGGACTCCAAGTCTATCTGCATATTTCATCTGTGCTTTTACGCTCCTGCCCATAATATCCTTAATGCAATAAATATTGTTGTTCCTAAGCTGCCAGACTAATCTTTCGCTTGCATATTCGGCCTTCTCACCGATTGAGCCTATATAGATATCGGGAACTTCAGGCATTGGAAATTCAATACCCTGGCTGTTCATTTCAAGAAGAAGCCTCTCAACTCCAAGGGCGAATCCTATACCCGGAGTGGGCGCTCCGCCGCAGGCTTCCACCAGGCCGTCGTAACGTCCTCCGCCGCAGACCGTGCCTTGGGTGCCAATGTTCTCGGAAACAAACTCAAACACGGTTCTGGTGTAATAATCCAGCCCACGGACAATGTTTTTGTCTATATCATAATGAATATCTATGGCATCCAGCTTTTTGGTCACCGATTCAAAATGGCCACGGCAATCATCGCAGATATGGTCTAATAGAGCAGGCGCATCTATAAGATGCTTCTTGCAGGATTCCTCCTTGCAGTCGATTATACGCATGGGATTTCTTTCGTAACGTGTTTTGCATGTATCACACATATCCCCGATTTTGTCGGCAAGGTAGTCCTTTAACAGAACGTTATATGCGCTTCTACACCCGGGGCAGCCTATACTGTTAATATTCAGTTTCAAATTCTTGATTCCAAGTCTGTTGAAAAATAACGATAGGATGGAAATCACTTCCACATCAGCAGCCGGGTCAGCAGCGCCTAAAAGCTCCGCTCCGAATTGGTGGAATTCCCGATAACGGCCTTTCTGGACATTTTCATATCTATATGCCGTAATATTATAAAAAAGTTTAACAGGCTGGGGCAATGAAGACATCCCGTGCTCTATATAGCTTCTGACCACTCCCGCCGTTCCTTCCGGCCTTAGTGTAATGCTGCGGCCACCCTTATCATCAAAAGTATACATCTCTTTCTGAACTACATCTGTAGTGTCCCCGACACCCCGCTGAAAAAGCTCGGTATACTCGAATACAGGAAGACGAATCTCCTTGTATCCGAATTTCCGGCATACAAGGGCAAATTCTCTTTCAACATAATTCCATTGGTTTATATCTTCCGGCAATATATCCCGGGTTCCTTTTGGTGCTTGAATAGGCATATAACGTCACTCCTATCGGTTCTCCAATTCTATATAACAGGCTTTGCCCGTCACCCGGCAGCAGCCGGTTCATCCTGAGCGAAGGCTTCGCCGCACATTCCCGTGGCTTTTCAAAACGCGGCATGCGCGCCTCTTAATTACTTCTTGCGCCGCTTCAAATGCTTGCATATCTCCTTCTTAAAACACAGCGTGCGCGCCACTTAATTACAGCCTTTTTTTCCATAGATGTAATTGTATCCATTGGGTTACATATTGTCAATAAAGGCCTGTCTTAATCGCATCCTGGCCTCTTTGACGCGTTGCGTCTCAATAGCCTTTGTTCACGACGTTTTATGGCTTCCTTATTCTCTCTTATATCATCCTCGGTCTCCAGAATCAATCCGGGAACCGGACGGGGTTTATTGTTTTCATCAACTGCAACAAAGGTGATATATGCTCTGTTGGTGAATTCGATTTTCCCGGTTAAATAGTTTTCCGAGCAGGCTTCCACTAAGACCTCCATAGAGGTTCTGCCCACCCAGGTAAGCTTTGCTTTTAATATTATCATTTCCCCGACTTTAACCGGTACATTAAACTCCACACTGTCAATAGAAACCGTCGCAACAATTGACTGGGCATGGCGTGATGCGGCCATGGCTCCCACCACGTCGACCCAATGCAGAAGCCTTCCTCCCAACAAATTTCCCAAAATATTCGCATCATTCGGAAGCACCAGTTCACGCATTTCTACCATTGAATCAGATATTTTCTTCATTTCCATATTGTCACCTTTATAGTGTCCGATGTTATTCAAAATATATTAACATTATATATACCTTGGCTTACATTGGCAAACACAGTCTTAAAATATTCCGAAAAAAATTATATATCTTTCAAAAAATTGATGTATAATTGTTTCAGAATTTATTAACAAATATTCTGTATCGGAGGTTATAATTCATGAAAATAATCAGAGCAAAAGATTATCAGGATATGAGCAGAAAAGCCGCAAATATTATTTCTGCTCAAATTATTCTTAAACCCGACAGTGTTCTTGGTTTCGCAACAGGATCCAGCCCTATAGGTATATATAAAGAATTACAGGAAAGATATAAGAAAGGTGACTTGGATTTTTCCAGGATTAAAACAGTTAACCTTGATGAATATAAAGGCCTTAGCGGGGATCATCCTCAAAGCTATAGATATTTTATGAACTTCTATTTGTTTGACGTTGTTAATATATCCAAAGAAAATACATATGTTCCGAACGGTCTTGAGGAAGATACGGAAAAGGGAAGCTCGGATTATATCAAAATCATCCATTCTCTCGGGGGAGTTGATCTGCAGCTGCTTGGCATAGGAAATAACGGACATATAGGCTTCAATGAACCGGGAACCCCGTTTGGATTGGAAGTACACTGTGCTGATCTCACCGATGCCACAATTGAAGCAAATAAGCGGTTTTTTGACCGGAAGGAAGATGTACCCAAACAAGCATACACAATGGGCATTAAGACTATCATGCATGCTAAAAAAATACTTCTGGTAGCATCCGGTGAAAGCAAAGCCGACGCTATAGCAAAAGCAATAACCGGCCCAATAACATCTAACTTGCCTGCCTCTATCCTTCAATTGCATAGGGATGTGACTATAATCGGCGATGAAGAGGCTTTATCAAAACTGAATTTTTAACCGATTTATAAACCTTGCACCCGCATTACCACGTCAGACTGCGCGAAAACTATCAATAGTATTAAATCTATGTAAGTTTAGCGGCTGTAGCTGACATTTGTCATCCTGAGCGCAACGAGGCATCTTCTGCGATTTAGCGCTCCATCTTAAACATCCAGTTTCCAGTCGCGCTCGCTACGCAATCCTTGCTTCGCTTTAAATCGCAGCAACCACGCCGCTTATTTACG
>JBMNTI010000073.1:0-12866 GCA_050945655.1 Acetivibrionales bacterium
GAAATTTGGTTTAACATTAGTGAATTACCTCCATATTTGGTTTATTTTAGTTTATTGTTACTTCTATTATATTACGAAATATGGAGGAGTTCAATATAAATTGAGTGCGTAGACGCTTTTATTTAGAACGTTTTGCCGTTTCGCAAACGGCAATTTAAATATAAAACTAGGAGGTAAAAAATCATGGCAAAATACGTATATCTCTTCAGTGAAGGAAATGCATCAATGAGGAATCTGCTCGGTGGTAAAGGTGCAAATCTAGCTGAGATGACCGGCCTTGGACTTCCTGTTCCAAGGGGGTTTACAATTACAACCGAAGCCTGCACAAGATATTATCAGGATGGTAAAAAAATCGGAAAAGATATTGAAGACGAGATCTATCAGTATCTGGCCAAAATGGAACAGTTGGTGGAAAAGCAGTTCGGAAATCCTGAGAACCCGCTGCTGGTATCAGTTCGTTCCGGTTCAAGAGCATCCATGCCCGGTATGATGGATACAATTCTTAACCTCGGTTTAAATGATGATGTTGTTGAGGGCCTTGCAAAGCTTACAAACAATCCGAGATTTGCTTATGACAGCTACAGAAGGTTTATCCACATGTTCAGCGACGTTGTTATGGGTATCGAGAAGAGCAAATTTGAACATATCCTTGAAGAGACGAAGAATAAAAAGGGTGTTCAGCTTGATACCCAATTGGATGCCAATGATTTGAAGGAATTGGTAAAG
Organism: Acetivibrionales bacterium; assembly: GCA_050945655.1. Taxonomy (GTDB): domain Bacteria; phylum Bacillota; class Clostridia; order DSM-8532; family DSM-8532; genus DTU059. Next base: position 727 of record JBMNTI010000073.1, read on the forward strand.
AAGTATCATGAGCTATATAAGAAGGAAATGGGCAAGAGCTTCCCTCAGGAGCCCAGAGAACAGCTCATGGAAGCTGTAAAAGCAGTTTTCCGTTCATGGGATAATCCAAGAGCTATTGTATACAGACGTCTGAATGATATACCTAGTGATTGGGGCACCGCTGTCAATGTACAGGAAATGGTCTACGGCAATATGGGTGATGATTCAGGTACGGGTGTTGCCTTTACCCGGAATCCTTCAACCGGTGAGAAAAAGCTCTATGGTGAATTCCTTATGAATGCTCAGGGCGAGGATGTCGTTGCCGGAATCCGTACCCCCCAGTCCATTGACCAGCTTAAGGAAACCAATCCTGCGGCTTATGAACAATTTATAAATATAGCAAATACTCTTGAAAAACACTATCGCGATATGCAGGATATGGAATTTACCATTGAACGCGGCAAGTTATTCATGCTTCAAACAAGAAACGGAAAACGTACGGCTCAAGCTGCTTTAAAAATTGCAGTGGATCTTGTCAGCGAAGGTATGATCACTAAGGAAGAAGCAATAATGAAGGTTGAGCCTAAACAACTGGATTCGCTTCTTCATCCCACTTTTGAATCAAAATCGCTGAAAGCCGCTCGACCAATAGCAAAAGGTCTTCCGGCTTCTCCCGGTGCAGCTACCGGTAAGATATATTTTACTGCAGAGGATGCCACTAAAGCATTTGCAGAGGGCGAAAAAATGATAATTTTGGTGCGTCTTGAAACATCGCCTGAAGATATAGAGGGTATGCATGTAGCACAGGGTATCCTGACCGCTCGCGGCGGAATGACATCCCATGCAGCCGTTGTTGCCCGTGGCATGGGAAGGTGCTGTGTAGCAGGATGCAGCGAAATAAAAATAAATGAAGAAGAAAAGTTGTTAAAAGATAAGAATGGCAATGTCTACAAAGAAGGTGACTGGATATCTCTTGACGGTTCGGCCGGTAATGTATATTCCGGAAAGCTGCCTACTGTTGCTCCGGAGCTCACAGGCTATTTCGGCAAATTTATGAAATGGGTTGATGAGCTTCGTGTTCTTAAAGTCAGGACAAATGCCGACACTCCTGCCGACGCCGCCCAGGCATTCAAGTTTGGCGCTGAGGGAATCGGCCTGTGCCGCACCGAGCACATGTTCTTTGAAGGTGACAGAATTAAGGCTATGCGTGAAATGATTGTTTCGCGTACCGAGGAACAGAGAAGGAAAGCACTTGATAAATTGCTGCCCATGCAAAGAGCGGACTTTGAAGGCCTCTTCCGTGAAATGAAGGGCTTCCCTGTAACCATCCGTTTCTTGGATCCACCATTGCATGAATTCCTTCCTCAGAATGATGAAGATATCAAGACTATTTCAGGTGAGATTGGAATAAGCTATGAAGAACTAAAATCGATTATTGCAGGGCTCCATGAATTCAATCCTATGATGGGTCACCGCGGATGCCGTTTGGCTGTTTCATATCCCGAAATTGCAGAAATGCAAACCAGAGCCGTTATTGAGGCAGCAATCAATGTTAATAAGGAAGGCATGAATGTCATTCCTGAAATTATGATTCCTCTTGTCGGGGATGTTAAGGAATTAAAGTATGTAAAAGACGTTGTGGTTAGAATTGCAGATGAGGTTATTAAAAATGCAGGCGTGGATCTTAAATATATGGTTGGAACAATGATTGAGATTCCAAGAGCTGCTTTGACCGCCGATGAAATCGCAAAAGAAGCTGAATTCTTCTCATTCGGAACCAATGACCTAACTCAGATGACCTTCGGCTTCTCCCGAGACGATGCCGGTAACTTCCTGGAAGATTACTATGCAAAGAAGATCTATGAATCAGATCCATTTGCAAAGCTAGACCAGATAGGTGTTGGAAGACTTGTTGAAATGGCAGTAAAATTAGGCAAAAAGACGCGACCTGAAATTAAGCTGGGTATCTGCGGAGAGCATGGCGGAGAACCATCGTCTGTTGATTTCTGTCATAGAACAGGATTGAACTATGTATCCTGCTCACCGTTCCGTGTGCCGATTGCGCGCCTTGCAGCCGCACAGGCCCAGGTAAGTAATCCGAGAAAATAATACGCATAAGTAAAAAAGGGCATTGTCTTTAACTTTTTTAATAGACAATGCCCTTTTTTATTTTGCATTTCGTCAGACTATGCGAAAACTATCAATAGTATTAAATATATGAAAGTTTAGCGGCTGTAGGTTGCTGCGATTTAGCACTCCATCTCCAACATCCGGTTTCCAGTCGCGCTCGCTACGCAATCCTTGCTTCGCTTTAAATCGCAGCAACCACGCCACTTATTTACGATTGCATAATCGAATATTATGATCTGTATGATAAAACAGTTTTCGCGCACTCTGTCGTGCTTGACAACATATTGCCTCGTATAGTATTATACTAGTATAATACTATACGAGGAGGATAATATGTCTTTACCTTATGGAATTCTGGGACTGCTGACTTATAGAGAAAGCACAGGTTATGATCTAACCAAAATTTTTGAAGACTCACTAAATAATTTCTGGCACGCGCAGAGCAGTCAAATCTACCGGGAACTTGGCCGTTTAGAATCTGACGGATTGGTTGCTTCACGAAGTGTTATCCAGGACAATCGCCCGAACAAGCGCGTTTATACCATAACGGAAGCCGGAAGAAAAGCTTTTTCGGACTGGCTGGGCAAGGCTGAGCCGGTACTGGAAAATCCGCATAATTCTTTGCTTATGCACGTATTCTTCGGCGCGGACGACACTAAAGCGACACTTGCTATACTCAGGAAATTCATGGAACAATGCTTGAGCGAACATGAAGATGCTTGTTCCGACATACGCAGGAATATAGAAGAATACGCGCGCTTTATGCCGGACGGAGAGGAAAAGAGCAAATATTGGCTCATGACTCTGGATTTCGGCATAACCATTGCGAGGGCAATGGCCGAATGGGCGGAACGCTGTATTAAGCAAATTGAAAAGGAGCGATGATTATGAAGGTACTTATTCTCTGCGATAGAGAAAGTGTCACAGATCGCGGTTTCAACCTAGGCCTGCGCTCTGAAGAAATTCTTAAGCAGGTGGGCTGTGAGGTACAGAGAATCGTATTAAGCAGCGATGAAATAAAGTCATGCATCGGCTGTTTCGGTTGCTGGGTCAAAACTCCGGGACTTTGTGTCATCACAAATGACTGTGCGAACGACATATCACGCGAGCTAATGCGGTCGGATGCAGTTGTACTGCTAACACGAATTACTTACGGCGGTTTTTCCCCCGATTCAAAGGCTTTCCTCGACCGCAGTATACAGAATGTATTGCCGTATTTTGAAATTTATCGCGACGAAATGCGCCATAAGATGCGCTATGGCAGATTCCCCTGGTGGATAGCTGTTGGATACGGAGATAGTTCCGAAGGCGAGCTTGAAATCTTTCGCGGGTTGTCCGAGCGAAACGCTCTTAATTTGCGCCCACAGAAACATTTCTGCCTTATGGCGAGAAGTGCTGATGAATGTCAGGATGTTTTGCAGATGCTTAAGAGAATCTTCACAGAGGAGGTGAGCGCATGAAGCGTGTAATAGCCATAAACGGCAGCCCGAAACCGGCAAAAAGTACATCCGGCTTGATAATAGAAGTACTGGAAGGATATATAGGTACCTTAATAGAAACATTCCGTGCCGTTGAGCTTATGCGGCGAGAAGACGCTCATAAGGTCATATCCGATATCTTAAGAGCCGATGTTTTGCTTATTGTATTTCCGCTCTATGTAGATTCACTGCCTGCTCCGCTTCTGAAACTGCTAACACAGATTGAGCAGGTTGTAAAAGCCTGTGACTTATCACTTCCTACGATTTACACCATATGTAACTGTGGCTTTTACGAGGCGGAACACAATAGCCTCGCTTTAAAAATGATTCGCACCTTTGCAAAGAGAATAGGGGCAGGCTATGGATACGGGCTCGGCATTGGTTGCGGAGGAGCGCTTGCGCAAATGGGAAAAGGACCTGTTGACAACGTATACGATGCGCTGCATAGTATGGGAGACACGATAATGGCTGAAAACCCAAAAGAAAGCGAAGATGTGTTCATAACACCGAGGTTGCCGCGATTCCTGTACAAGCTAGGTGGAAATATCAGCTGGCGTCATATGGCCAGAAGGAACGGTGTAATAAAGCAGATAAATGCCAAGCCGCATAGCCTATAAATGAAGTGGGAGTTATATACTGTTTCAAGTGTTCACTGACGTGAAACATGAAGAGAGGTCTGTTTTTATAGCAATGGCCCGGGCTCAGGTTAGTAATCCGAGAAAATAATACATGTAAGTAAAAGAAGGGTATTGTCTTTTAGTCTTTTAAAGAGATGATGACCTTCTTTTTATAAATTTTTCCTTCTAATTTTTTTCCATACTGAATATAAAACTTGAAATCAAAATAATAATAGTTGCAACAAATAGTAATAATATGATAAAATAAACAAGTAAAATATGTAATTAATGAATTATTATTGTAATCAGGAGCGGTAAGATGTCCGAACTTAATGTTCATGCGGGTCATAGAAGCAGAATCAGGGAAAGATATATGGAAGAAGGCCTGGATAACTTTTCCGATCATGAAGTCATCGAACTGCTTTTATTCTATAGCATTCCACAGCGTGATACCAATGCTCTTGCCCATCGTATGGTAAAAGAATTCGGAACCCTTCCTGACCTTCTGGAAGCTGACCCCAGAGATATTGCCAGGCGCTGCAAGGTCAGCCTTAATACCGCTATACTGATCTCACTGGCGGCTCCGTTATCCCGTCGATATCTAAAGCAGAAGTGGGGAAACAGGCCGGTCGTAAATTCATCTTCAGTGGCAGGAAACTATGCAATATCCTTGTTTGCCGGGCGAGTATATGAATGCTTTTTTATTATTTGTCTTGATTCACAGAATCATGTAAATCATGCTGCACTGGTACATGAGGGGACAATCAATGAGGCGCCCGTATACCCTAGAATTATTGTAGAAACTGCGCTTCGTCATAAAGCAAACAGCATAATACTTGCTCATAATCACCCGGGAGGCAGCCTGAAGCCCTCGAATGCCGATATTGATGTAACCAGTAAAATTTGTCAGGCTATGAAGGCAATATCCGTAAATGTAGTCGATCATATTATAGTAGCCGGAAACCGCTATTTCAGTTTCGCGGAACAGGGACTTTTAGATTCGCTGATTATTTAATACAAATAATTATTATTCCCCTTTATTATGCTAATATTAATATTTGTTTAAGCAAATCGCGATTAACACACGCCTGCTATGGTTTATCGGGTTGCATAATTAAGCGGCGGGCACGGCGAAAAAACCGGATGTTTTCACAAAGTGATGAATGGTTGCGGGTTATAGCCGCTAAACTTGATTAATTATATACTGTTGATAATTTTCACTCTTAAGCTGAATATATAAAATGTATAATCAAATACGGGACAGAATACCCGCTCATGCCCGGGCAAAAGTCCTATTAGTCAATTTCACCAAATTTTTTTGTGTCAAAAATATGCCAAGCTATTATTTTTTTATTTATTTTTTTCTATAAAAATAATGGTTATTCAGGCATACGCTGAAACGATTTGTTCATCGATGTTTTGGGCAATATAACGAAAACCGGAAAACCACAACATGTTGTATTCATGTCATTACTACTAAACAAAATATTGTTTTTTGTCGAAATAATAATTGAAGTCAAAAGCTTGATATTCCTAGGTTCCGTCATTTTGCACAAAAAAACTAACATACGACTGATTGACACTATATATTGTGTATGATAATATATTTCACGACGAGATGTTGATTTCGTGCAACAAAAGTGGGAGGCCAGTCAGGTATGATTGATAAGATACGTAAGAGAAACGGTAGTATTGAGAGATTTATGCCTGAGAAAATATCATCTGCTATATTCAAGGCAGCAGTAGCATGCGGAGGAAATGATTTTGCACTTGCCCAACAACTTTGTGATAAGGTAGTTGAGTTAGCAAACAAAAAGTACAAAGGAAAAATACCCGAGGTTGAACAAATTCAAGATCTTGTGGAATATGTACTTATTGAAAACGGTCATGCTAAAACAGCCAAGTCTTACATACTATACCGTGAAAAACGTAAAAGTGCCAGAGAAATTAACGCTCTTATAGGTGCGACAATAAATATGTTCGGCGACTATTTGGGTGAAAAGGATTGGAAGATACAAGAGAACGCAAACACTCAAAAGAGTGTAAATGGTCTTAATAACTACATTAGAGAGATTTTCACACAATACTACTGGCTTCATGAGATCTATCCGGGCGAAGTACGTGAAGCTCACCAGAACGGTGATTGCCATATCCATGATATGGGCTTTTTTGGAGCATATTGTGCCGGGTGGGATTTGAGACAACTTTTGCTTGATGGTTTCGGTGGAGTGCCGGGTAAGGTGGAAAGCAAGCCGGCAAAGCATTTGAGGAGCTTTTTGGGACAGGTTGTCAATTCAACATTTACAACACAGGGAGAAACAGCCGGCGCACAGGCCTGGTCCAGCTTTGACACCTATTGTGCACCATTTATTCGCTATGACAATATGAATTATGATCAAATCAAGCAATGCCTTCAGGAATTTATTTTCAACATCAATGTACCGACACGAGTTGGCTTTCAGTGCCCCTTTTCCAATCTTACCTTTGATATTAAGGTTCCTTCAACTCTTAGGGAAGAACCTGTTATATGCGGAGGACAATATACTAACGATAAATACGGAGACTTTCAGACTGAAATGGATTTATTCAACAAAGCCTTCTGTGATGTAATGCTGGAAGGGGATGCAAAGGGAAGAGTTTTTACCTTTCCTATTCCCACAATTAATATCACAAGGGACTTTGATTGGGATAGTTCTGCTGTTGATGGTTTCATGAAGATTACATGCAAATATGGTATTCCTTATTTTGCAAACTATGTAAATTCGGATCTTTCCCCTGAGGATGCTGTCTCTATGTGCTGCAGGCTAAGGCTTGACACGAGCGAACTCAGGAAAAGAGGTGGGGGATTATTCGGCAGCAATCCTCTTACCGGCTCTATCGGAGTATTCACGATCAATCTGCCGAGAATCGGGTATTTAAGTTCCACAAAAGAAGAATTCAAGCAAAGATTATTAGAAATTGCGACGATTGGAAAGACCTCCCTTGAAATCAAAAGAAAAATTATAGAACAACAATCGGAAAAGGGGCTTTATCCTTATACTACACATTATCTCAGACATGTTAAGCAAAGAACGGGTTCATATTGGTACAATCATTTCTCCACAATCGGTATTGTAGGCATGAACGAGGCTCTCTTGAACTTTTTGGGCAAGGATATAACCACCCATGAAGGGCAGAAATTCGCTATTGAAATCATGCATTATCTACGGGATATTATGATCGATTTTCAGAAGGAAACCGGGAATTTTTATAATCTTGAAGCAACACCTGCAGAAGGCACATCCTACCGTCTTGCCAAACTTGATATGCAAAGGTACCCTGATATAATTACAGCGGGTGACGATGCACCATATTATACAAACTCCACACAGCTTCCGGTAGGATATACAGACGATATTTTTGAATGCATGGATCTTCAGGATGAACTTCAATCGCTCTATACCGGAGGTACGGTACAGCATTTATATCTCGGGGAGAGCATAAAAGAGATTCAGGTATGCAAAAACCTTATAAAAAGAATATTTAAACGTTACAAAATGCCTTATATTTCCATAACCCCAACCTTCTCAATATGCAATACACATGGATATATTCAGGGCGAACACTTTAAATGTCCTGTCTGTGGCGACGAAACAGAAGTCTGGTCCAGAGTGGTCGGATATTTAAGGCCGGTAGCCAATTACAACCGAGGAAAGAAAGAAGAGTACTTTACAAGGAGAAAGTTCGTACTTGAACAGCAAGTCGGATAAAAGAGAATGATATGAGAATAGCTGGATTACAGAAAAATTCAATGATTGATTATCCGGGATACATTTCAGCGGTAGTTTTTACCCAGGGGTGTAATATGAACTGTGGGTACTGCCATAACCGGTGTCTGATAAGCCCTGTTGCTGAAAATGAAATACTTAGGCAAGAAGATGTTATTGATTTTCTTGAAAAACGCCGTGGGTTGTTAGACAGCGTAGTTGTTTCAGGAGGAGAGCCGACTCTGCAGAAGGATCTTCCTGAATTTTTAGAGACGGCGAAGAAAATGGGTTATAAAACCAAGCTTGATACAAACGGAACTAATCCGGAGTGCTTAAGGATGCTTATTAATAACAGACTACTGGATTATGTGGCAATGGATATTAAGGCGCCTTTTTGTAAATACCGGAGAGTTTGTTGTTCACCTGTAGACACCCGAAAATTAAACGAAAGCATAAATATATTGAAAGAGGATCCGGTGGAATACGAATTTCGTACAACCTATACCCCTGAGCTTTGCGAGGAGGATTTGCTAGACATTTCAGAGACAATAAAAGGGGCTCACAGATATGTGCTGCAGCAATATAGAGAAGTGGATCCTAATAAAGGGAAATATACCGGATGTATCGAGAAACGAAACATTCTGAAAAGCATTACTGAAAGACTGATAGAAAGTGTGGATGCTTTACAATTCAGAGGAGATTTCGGGTTTGTATAAAATATAAAAATATTTTAGATGACCCCGCTTCCAAAGGTGGCGGGTGCCACTGATTTGCTCAGTGGGAAAAGAATCTCCCGCTGAAAACGTTGAATGACGGGCGCAGCCCTTATTGAACGGCGGGGTCTCCCGCCGTTAATTGTTTATACGCCCAGCATGGGCGCAGTCTAACGGGGGAAAGCCCCTAATGTGCCCTGGTAGTGGGAAGCGTATAGCTTAAGACAAGGGTGTCCGTCGCAAGGTAAAATCTGAAGGAAGTCGGCGGCAAATCTCCGGTCTGGTGAAAGCATTTATGATTATGCTATTTTGTTTTAAGGTGGTAAAATATTGTATAAAGAATACATACTAAAAAATAATCTTACTGTTGTCTATGAAAACTTGAATCATCTGAAGTCCGTATCTTTTGGGGTATGGATAGGCTCGGGAGCGCGCTATGAAACCCGTAGCAATAGCGGGATCTCACATTTTATTGAGCATATGGTGTTTAAAGGGACAAAAGTAAGGACTGCCAAGGATATAGCCTGCGAAATAGATAGAATCGGCGGAGAAATAAATGCTTTTACCGGCAAGGATTGTACCTGTTTTTATACAAAAACATTATACAGCGATCTTGAAACTGCAGTGGATATTTTGTCTGATATGTTGCTTAATCCGGTATTTAATCCTGAACACATAAAAACAGAAAAAAAGGTCGTCCTTGAAGAAATCAGCATGTATGAAGATGACCCTGAAGAATTGGTTCATGATCTGTTAACAGAGGAGATGTGGAATGGTGTTCCTCTGGGTTATCCGATATTGGGAACGGCCGAATCTTTAGAAAGCATAACAAGAGATGATTTGCTTGATTATATGGCTTCGTTTTATGTGCCTGATAACTGTGTAATATCGGTAGTCGGAAATTTTATAGAGGATCATTTGATAGAGATTATAAATAAGTATTTTGGCAATTGGAGATCCCTCGGTTATTGCAGCCTTGCAAATGAGCGCCCGCTATTCAGACCCCATTTTTTGTTCAGAAAAAAAGAAACTGAGCAGACGCATTTGTGCATAGGTTTTCGCGGTCTTCCTATGGGGGATGATCTAATATATGCGCTTATGGTTCTGAACAATATTATTGGCGGGGGAATGAGCTCAAGATTGTTTCAGAATATTCGTGAAGATCTTGGCCTGGTATATTCTATATATTCCTTTCCCACATCCTTTAGAGACTGTGGGATGTTTACTGTTTACGCCGCTGCAAATTCTGATAAAGTAAATAAAGTAATTGAATGCATAGGAAAAGAAATTTATGATTTGATTTCTCACGGTATTTCCGAAAGTGAACTTTCACTCAGTAAAAATCAGCTTAAAGGTAATTATTGCTTAAGCCTGGATAGTACGTCCGGTCGCATGGTTGCTATTGGCAAATCAAGAGTAATAACAGGTATGGTCACCTACCCCGAAGAAGTATTGAAAAAAATTGACAATATAAGAATGCATGATGTTATGCACCTGGTAAATTGGATGTTCAAAACCGGTGATACGGGAGTGGTAATTCTGGGTGACGAACCTGTATCATCCGATGCCCTGACCTATTTAAAATTTTAAGATACAAAATTTCTCATTTCAATGAGCTGTCTCAAAAAGGACTGTCTACCTGAGCGAAGCGTAGGATCTTAACAAAACTGTGCATAATAGTACAATTTTAAAGATTCTTCGGCCATTATACGGCCTCAGAGTGACATGTCACGTATTTTGAGACAGCTTATTTTTAAAGAAAAACTCATATCTACTTGATACACAAGACGGTTAACCAACTCATAAAATATAATGTTAAGTTGCATGGCGGGAGGTTTAATAAATGCACAGGAGAAAATATGCAATAATTGGGGGAGATATGCGCAATGTCTACCTGGCAGAGTTATTGAAGAAGGACTATCAATATGTTGAAATATATGGTTTTGAAAAAAGCGGAAAGCCTTGGGCCGGTAAGAATGCGCCACTGGACTTTATTCTTGACGGAGCAAAAGTAATAGTAGGAGGGATTCCACTCATTTCAGAAAACGGCTTTCTTTCTACACCCTTATCTAAAGATAGGATCACAATTAAAGAAGTAATTGAAAAGGCAAGAGAAAATTCAATTTTTTTTGCCGGCAAAATAACCGATAATGTCAAAGAGCAATTGGAGTTAAAAAATATAAAGTATGTTGATATTGTTGAAAGAGAAGAACTGATGGTTTTAAATGCTGTTCCTACCGCCGAGGGAGCCATTCATATTTTAATTGAGGAACTTCCAATAACATTGATGGACAGTCGTGTTTTGATAATAGGATACGGCAGGATAGGCAAAATTTTGGCAAAGATGCTCCAGGGTTTTGGGGCTGAGGTCTGGGTAGCGGCAAGAAAGTATTCTGATATTGCCTGGATTGAGGCTCAGGGTCTCAAACCGGTTCCTATACATCAATTAGTGCGATATGTTTCAGATATGGATGCTATTGTTAACACTGCTCCATCTTTGGTGATGACAAAAGAAATACTTGAAAAGACCAGAATCGGATGCTTTCTTCTGGACTTGGCTTCTAGTCCCGGAGGTATAGACATTAAGGCTGCTTCCCAATTTGGCTTTAAAGTTGTGTGGTCTCTGGGGCTACCGGGGAAAATTGCACCCTTAACGGCAGGTGACATTATCCGCCGAACAATTTATAACATCATTGAGGAAGAGGGGGGTGTATATTAGATGAATGTTAACAACAAAAAGATAGGAATTGCAATAACGGGGTCCTTTTGTACTATTCAGGATGCAATAATAGAATTTGAACGATTAGTGTTTTTAGGGGCAGATGTTATTCCAATTTTATCAAACAGTGTTGCTACAACTAATTCACGATTTGGAAGAGCAGAGGATTTAAGAAAACGTATAGAGCTGATCACAGGTAAGGAATGCATAGAAACAATCGCCGAGGCTGAGCCACTTGGGCCAAAGAAACTGCTGGATTTGCTCCTGGTTGCCCCATGCACCGGAAATACTATGGGGAAAATTGCAAACGGCATAACGGATACTTCTGTTACAATGGCTGTAAAAGCACATTTGAGAAATCAAAAGCCTGTTGTTCTGGCAATTGCAACTAATGATGGTCTTGCTGCCAACGCAAAAAATTTAGGAGTTTTGCTTAATACAAAAAATGTGTATTTCGTTCCCTTTGGACAGGATGATTCGGAGAATAAACCCACGAGTCTGGTCGCAAGTTTCGGACTTATTGTACCTGCTATTGAACATGCCCTGGAGGGAAAACAAATTGAACCGATTCTGGTTTGATAGATATTTCCGAATGAGTTGGAAAAGGCCTGTAGTATTGCAGGCCTTTTCCTGTTCGCCCGACATGGGCAGTAACTTGGCGGTGAAAGTCCGCTATGGGCTTGGTAGTGGGAACCATTAGCTGAACAGCAAGGGTGTCCTTGGCGACGAGGAATCTGAAGGAAGCTGAAGGCAAAGTC
>JBMNTI010000074.1:0-12764 GCA_050945655.1 Acetivibrionales bacterium
AAATGTTTCTTCATTTCCTCAACCGGTTGGTTATATCGCTTAGCCATTTCATCTAATTCGGCATCAAATTCTTCAGGTGAAGCTATAATATTTTCCACCTCTCCAATTTTTTCAAGAACCAGCTGGGTCTTTACATCTTCCAGGGCATTATCATGATAATCAGCCCTGAATTTGCTAATATCGGATCCCATCATTTGAAGGTATCCTTCAAGATTCATTCCCTGATATCTAAGCTGCATATCAAGCTGACCCATCATATCATCCAGGCGGCGGTTTACCATAACCTCTGGTATATCACAGGTAGCATTATCAACTGCAAGCTTAATAATATCATCTTCAAATTTTCTGTCGGCATTTGCCTGAGCCTGCTCGGTCAGTTTAACCCTGATATCTGCTTTGTACTCATCGAGAGTTTCAAATTCACTAACATCCGATGCAAATTCATCATTTATTTCCGGTAGCTGTTTTAGCTTTATCTCATTAATCTTAACTTTAAATACTGCAGCTTGCCCCTTTAGTTCCTCGCTGTGATAATCCTCAGGGAATGTTACATTTACATCTACTTCATCATTGATATTAGTACCTATAAGCTGGTCTTCAAAGCCCGGAATAAAGGAGCCTGAACCTATCACCAGAGTATATCCCTTAGCATCCCCACCATTGAATGGCACACCGTTAATACTGCCTTCAAAATCGATGTTTACAGTATCACCGTTCTCGATGGGACGATCTTCAACAGTTATAAGTTTAGAATTTCTTTCTTGAATTTTCTTTAGCTCGTTTTCAATGTCCTCATCAGTAACGACAACCGCATCCTTCTGAACCGATAGTCCTTTGTACTCACCTAGCTCCACCTCAGGTTTAACTGTTACCGAGGCGGTAAAAATAAAATTCTTTCCACTTTCAATCTGAACTATATCAATCTCCGGTTTATCAACAGGGTGCAGATCATTTTCATCTATGGCTTTATCATAAGCCTCAGCACATGCGAAATTAATGGCATCTTCGTAAAGCACCTGTTCACCATAATACCTCTCAACCATGCTTCTCGGAGCTTTACCCTTTCTGAAACCGGGAATATTGAATCGTGATTTATTCTTATTAAAAGCTTTATTCATACATTCATCGAATACTTTGGCTTCTACTTCAATTTCTAACTTCACTTGGTTTTTCTCAGTCTTTTCGATTTTTACGCTCATCTGTATATCCTCCTAAAATATGTTCCATTTCATATCATAAACTATTTGATTATATCACAGTCAACATTTGTTTCCAACCTGAGTTTTATCGGATTAAACCCAATAATATTAGCGGAAATCAAATGGTACCTTACTCCATCAATTTTTTCATCCTTCCAGAGTTCTTCAGCCCTGCTGTGTATATGGCCATAAACACATATTTTGACATTATATTCTGCCAGCAGCTCGGCAAAATCATTTGGTCTGTGTCTGGAATCAAAAGGAGGATAGTGAAGCATTGCAATTAATTGATTTCCGGTCTTTTGCCCTTCTTTGAGAGATAATTTCAGCCTTTGTAGTTCCCGAGAATATATTTTTTTATCTTCTTCGGTAAAACTATCGTCATCTAAGGGTTTCCATCCTCTCGACCCGCATATGGTATAATTACCCACAATAAACGAATTATTGTGAAGGATGCTTATGGATTTATAGCCTTTTTCTTCACAATAACTGTCAAACTTCTTGCGTGTACTCCACCAAAAATCATGATTTCCTTTGGAAATAATTTTTTTTCCGGGTAGCGATTCAATAAAAGCAAAGTCCGGATCGACTTCTTTAAGATTGATTCCCCAGGATATGTCCCCCGGAATCAAAATATAGTCGTCATTTTTAACACTGTTAACCCAATTTCTCCTAATACGCTCCACATGGTTTCCCCACCCGAAAATATCCATGGGTTTATCTGTACCGAGGGAAAGATGCAAATCTGAGATTGCATATATATCCATTATCTATTTCCTTATCCGTTATTTTCTACCAATGCAAACCTAATGATTCCTTCTGCTGCAACCGCTCCGTCCACACTGGCTCTTACCTCAACTTTGCCCATACCCCTTCGATAAGCAAGAAATTCAATCTCAAGGAGTAAAACATCACCCGGTACCACTTGTCGTCTGAATTTCATTTTGTCAATACCGGTAAACAGGCCTAACTTCCCCTTATTTTCTTCTAATATAAGTCCTCCTGCGCAGGCACATTGAGCCAATGCTTCAACAATAAGAACTCCAGGCATAATTGGGTTTCCCGGAAAATGGCCCGTAAAATAAGGCTCATTGAAAGTAATATTCTTTACCCCTGCCACTCTCATTCCAGGCTCTATTTGAGTCGCTCCTTTACGGGGCAGCAGAATAAGTTTATCCAACATTAACATAGGATATCTATGGGGTAATAATTTTTGTATTTCATTAGCACTTAACTCTCTTTTTTCTTCCTCCATATTTCCTCCGCTAATCCTGACTCCAGTTATGCCAAATATTTTGGACATCATCATGATCCTCAAGGCGTTCAATTAGTTTCTCCATTTTTTCAACAGCCTCCGAATCAGTAAGCTCAGTATATGTAGCAGGTAACATTGTTACCTCTGCTGATGCAAATTCGAATCCGGCTTTTTCCAGCTCGTCACAAACCTTCGAAAAATCACCGGGTGAAGTGAGTATTTCATAGTACTCATCCTCGGCGGTAAAATCCTCAGCTCCGGTTTCTAAGGCTAATATCATTATCTCATCTTCATCGGTTGAGGAGTTTTTTTCAATAATAATCTGCCCCTTCATTTCGAACATAAATGAAACACAGCCTGTAGTTCCTAAGTTCCCCCCAAATTTATCAAAAAGATGTCGTACGTCACCGGCTGTTCTGTTTCTATTATCGGTATATGTCTCAACAATGACAGCCACACCATTCGGGCCATAGCCCTCATAGTTTATTAACTCATAAGTGGAGCCATCCCCTTCTCCTGCGGCTTTTTTTATACTTCTTTGTATAGAATCATTGGGCATATTATTCGATTTTGCTTTTGCAATTGCATCTTTGAGCTTCGAGTTTGTTGCAGGATCAGCACCCCCGCTCCTGACTGCTATTGCTATTTCACGCCCAAGTTTTGTAAACATTTTCCCTTTCTGAGAATCAGTTTTTTCCTTCTTGCGCTTAATGTTTGACCATTTTGAATGACCCGCCATAATAATACCCTCTTACTCCTTTTTTTCCATAAATTTATCTTCTAAAACATTTCCTTTATCATCTATATAAATATTTTCTGTTCCGGCCTCTTCTATACGTAATACCCCACCGGTTATTTCCCGAATTTTTTGCTCAAGCAGTTCCTTTTTTTCTATCGGCGAATAAATAGTATACTTTACTTCATGGGTGTAGTCAGTATCTGCTATTACAAATCCTTCACTTAAAAGCATATTTTGAATTTTACCGGACAGGTGATATTCTATCGGTATATTAAATTTTAAGCAAGGCTTTACCAAAACCTCCCTGGCATCCTCCAATCCGCCTGCACAAGCTTTGCTGTATGCACGTACCAGGCCCCCTGCTCCCAGTAAAATTCCTCCAAAATAACGGGTAACCACTACAACTACATTTTGAAGATTTTTCTTTCTTATAACATCCAACATGGGCAGTCCCGCCGTTCCCTGAGGCTCACCATCATCACTGTAGCGCTGATACAGAGCATCTGAATCAACCGAATAGGCGTAACAATTATGAGTTGCATCCCAACAGGCAGTTTTGATTTGCTGAATATAATCCAATGCCTCCTGCTCGGTATTTATTGGCTTTGCTCTGGCAATAAACCTTGACCGTTTCTCTTCAAATAAGTAATATCCCTCTTTTTTTATAGTCTTATAACTTTTCAATTCTTTTCTCCTTTAAAAAAGGATGACCTTAAGTCACCCTTCATTTTAACAGAATACCTCATTACGATTCAACTATGGTTTATGTTTCTCCATATCATATGATTCGACCGCTATATAACCATCCCTTATTCAGACAAGGGTTTTTTTTGCAACTTATCACATAACTTTTTATAGGACTGCATTACCAATGATTTATCCTGACTGTAGGTAATCATATCAAGCGCTGTGGGAATATCAAAAAAACCGCCTTTTGAGTATCTGTCCGGCTCAGAAATCTGGAAACTATCATTATCTGTCTGCATAATATACCACGCGATGCGGTTACACACTGGCTTTTGCCTCGTAACAGAATAAAATTCATAATATGTTCTGCCTGCTTGTTCAACTATGTTGCCGTTAATTGCAGTTTCCTCAAATACCCTTCTAATAGCTGCGTCTTGAGGACTTTCTCCGTTCTTAATTAATCCCTTTGGCATAACCCACTCATTTTTCTCGTTCAGTATAAGAAAAACAGTGTCCTTATAAAATATAACGCCTCCGGCACAATCCCTTAAAAGCATCCCAAACCCCTTCCAATCTATCCGATACTAGAATCTTTTCAAAAAAAAGGCACCGTCTATTTACTTATCAAATAATTACTAAACTCGTGCCCCCAGTTCAAACAAGATGAACTGAATAAATACATATATATAAAAGGAGGAACAAGATTACATTAATCTATTACTAGTAAATGTATACCCATAATTTTATTATCTCAAAACAAATATTTATAATTTATGTCATAAAAAAAGTAAACTTCGGGCACAAAAGAATACTCAGTTGTGCCCAAAATCAAATATTCTTCTAGAATTCTGGCTCAATAAGCCCGTATCTTCCGTCATTACGTCTGTATACTACATTAACGGTTTCTGTATCAGCATTAATAAAGACAAAAAAGCTATGGGAAAGGAGATTCATCTGCAGTATTGCTTCTTCCACATCCATTGGTTTTAATGGAAACCGCTTAGTTCTGACAATATCGTAGCTTTCATCTTCCTCTATTTTTTCGTGAATAGCAAAGTTCTCAGGAATCATTGCATCTTGGTGTATCTTTTTACCCAGCTTTGTTTTGTGCTTTCTAATCTGTCTTTCTAGTTTTTCTACTACCATATCCATGGAACCATACATATCATTACTACATTCTTCTGCACGAATTATTGTACCTCCTGAATATATTGCGGTCTCGAATGTGTACCTGTCTTTCTCAATCTTAAAGGTAATTACGGCTTCAGAATCTGGCTTAAAAAATCTGTCAAACTTCCCAATTTTCTTAATAGCTTTCTCCTGCATTGCATTGGTAACACCGGTCTGTTTTCCTCTAATGGTGTACTTCATATGAACAACCCCTCTCATGCAAGTATCAATAATATATATTTCAATATTACCCAAAATAACCCGCTTTAAATCATTTAACTTATCCACTAAGTTATCCCCATATTTTAAACACATGTGGATAACTTTTATATAATTCTAATAATACATATATAGCCCGAAAGGGGACTAAAAGGCACAGGATAGCTAATTATCCTATGCCTTTTGTATTCGATATATATTTCTGACTCGGGTAGCAAAGGCCATTACTGGTTTTTCATGACCAACGGCGATGTGCGTTATTACTGCTGTGGACTATAAAATCATTTTCTTATAAACATTTGGGCAAAAACGTTACCATATTTATTGCTTTTAGATATACCAATACCCGTATAATTGTAATTGCTGTTCATAATGTTGTTACGGTGCCCTTCTGACTTCATCCACGAGCTTACCGCACCTTCCACAGTTGAATTACCTGCAATATTTTCGGCCGCAGCTTTAAATGTGATTCCAAACTGTCTCATCATATCAAAGGGTGAACCATAGGTGGGTGAATAATGTGAAAAATAGTTGTTCTTAGTCATGTCATTCGCTTTAATTCTGGCTACCTTCATCAGCTCAGGATCAGCAATAAGAGGGCTTAAATTGCTCTTAGCACGTTCTGTATTAATCAAATCAAGAAGCTTCTTTTCATCTTGGGAAAGCTCAGCTCCTTGTTGCTCTGTCGAAGGAGTAGGTGTAGCAGCAGGAGTAGGTGTTGCAGAGGCTGAGGGTTTGGCAGGTGCAGGAACATTTGTCTTACCGGTAGATGCCTGATTAACCTCAGCAGAGTTTTTCAAGTAGGTTCCGAATACACAACCGACCTTACCGGTTTCAGGATCAAATACGGCATACCAGTCTCCTATTTTGGCTAAAACATTAAGCCATTTATGTTTTGTGAACTTCCCGATGACTTCATGTTTGGTAGAAGGTCCACTTCGCAAATTCAACCTGTCTGCTATTACCACACCATTAATAAAGTCAACTTTTTCAAAGGTTTGGACTGCATCGGCCTTAACAGGCCCGATGCCCGGAAATACTATGAGGCCAATGGTCATAATCATTATTATCGACATAGCCAGTATTCTTTTTTTCATACTCTCCCTCCGTTATCTACTAAAGATTTCAACCATAGTATTCTCTTTTTTTCAGGAATTATTTTAGCTGTATTCAGTATTATTCCATCCAAAAACTTCTTTCAGGTTGCAAAAATTTGAGCACCAACTGTGAGCAAATCATTATTATCGCTCTTTTATTTACAATAAAGAAGCAGCTCCAAAAGTTATTGTTGCCACTATATTTGAAAATAACACTGTTAGTCTTCTATTTTTATAAATTTCTTTTTATGTTTTAAGAAAACAACACTTATAGACAGTAAAAAAAGAGGCTACCTCAAAATACATAACATGTCATTCTGAGACAGCCCCCTTACAAAATATTTCTTTTATTTAGTTATTAGCTTTTGTATCTCATCTTTTGCGAAGTGGTATTTTTTGTTGCAGAAATGGCATGTAAGCTCTGCGCCTTTTTCATCCTCAGCGATTTCAGAAAGATCTTTCTTACCAATACTTAATAGATTTCTTTTCATTCGATCTCTAGAGCAAGTGCATTTATAGCTTACCGGACATGTTTCAAGCATTTCTAAATCATCCTCGGGAAAGATGAGTCTAATTATATCTTCAGGAGTATTTCCTTCGTTAAGTAGCGTAGTAATAGGCAAAATATCCGAAATCCCTTTTTCAACAGCATCAATAGCATCCTCAGAGGCACCGGGAAGAAGCTGGATGAAAAAGCCGCCGGAGGTAATAACCTTTTGATCAGCTCCTATTAAAACACCTAAATTCATAACAGTTGGTGTTTGTTCGGAGAAAGCATAGTAATAAGTCAGGTCCTCTGCAATCTCTCCGGAGACCAAATCAACATATCCTATATATGGCTCTTTCAAGCCTAAATCCTTGATAACATTCAGATAACCCGATCCTACAGCTTTTTTTATATCAAATTTCCCGGCATGGTTTAGGGGTACATCAAAGAAAGGATTATGCACATATCCCCTTACCCCGGCCTTATAATCGGTGACTGCTACTATTCCTCCAATAGGGCCATCTCCTTTAATCTGTATGGTTATAGTCTGATTAATAGCTTTAAGAGTTTGACTCATCAGAGCAGCTCCTGTCAGAACCCTTCCAAGAGCTACTGTGGGGGTCGGATTCATATTATGCAGTATCCGAGCCTCTTCAACTGTATTAGTTGTCACAGCGGAATAAATTACTATTTGTCCGTTATGTGCCATTGCTTTTGCTATATAATCGTTCATAGAAATTTCTCCTTTTTATATTTATCTCACAGAAAGACTCTTCGCTATACTCAGAGTGACAAATCAGCAACAGCTGACTTTAGTTATATTCACAATCAATGCCTGTGCTATAGCTTAAATCCGGGAAGAGATCGTCAATACTCTCCCCTTTAAAAATCCTTGTAAACAGAGTGTTTATATGTATCGCAGCTGTATCAGCTGCATTCGAAAGTATATCATCAACCGAGGATTGGTGAGTCTCACCCTCGACAAAAGGATTTATCCATGTCCTTTTTTTTCTGTTAGCCCAATCGATAGTATCGTCACAAATAACAGGGTATGGAACTTTCGGAGGTTTTATTCCCCCCCCAGTAAAGCTGTCAAGCCAGTTAATTATTGCCTTCTTCCACCCACTGGGATCATATAGCAAGTCGTGACCACGATAAAAATCTCTCAATACTCGATTAATTTCTTTTTGTTCAACATCTATTTCATAGATTTCACGAAAAGCTTCTTTCAAAAAATCGTCTACACCCTTTGGCCACCTCTTTCCTATATCAATCAGCTGTCTTGTTCTCTCCTTATATGCAGATTTCCCCTTTGTATCTCTCCACATTATTACATCTAAAGCTATCTCCAGCTGCTGATGTGTTACCGTTCTCGGAGTACCGTCCATTCCCCATATCCATTGACTTTCAGCCCAAGATACATATGGATGCAGCATTCTGTCTAACGTAAAATGGCAAATAAGACCAGACATGTATATCGCGATATTCATCCAGCTTTTATCGTATGAAACATTCTGCAGCTTCTCAAAACCTCTTAATAAGAAGGCTCCAGTTCGTTTATCGTGCATAGTATTGCCCAGATCTTTAAGCGGTCCCTTACCTGAGTATGGAAAACACTTATAGAAAAATAAAGGATCAGGCCCCTGCGCACCCAAATGATAAAGAGAGCGCTTTTTTGAAACGCCCTCAAAGATTCTGCGACTCTCTATTCTCTTAAGCACGGCTTCTGCTAAAATTATGTGGGTAAGAAAATCAGCCATTTTATTCCTCTCAAATTACCGTGATAAAAAATCATCCGGTTTTTTGTCTGATAATTTAAAATAGTAACTGAGTGCTTCAATAATCCTTTTTGATGCTTGCCCGTCTCCGTATGGGTTAATTGCCTTTGCCATTCTAAGATACTCATTAGAATCTTCCAAAAGACGACGTGCTTCATTATATACCGTCTCTGCATCTGTGCCTAAGAGTTTAACAGTTCCGGCTTTTACAGCCTCCGGTCTCTCGGTTTCATTTCTTAATACCAAAACGGGCTTACCCAATGAAGGAGCTTCTTCCTGCAGTCCTCCTGAATCGGTCATTATCAATGTTGATTTATTCATGAGATTATGCATGTCCTGAACATTTAAAGGATCTATTAAATGAATCCGTTCATGGCCTCCGAGTATTCTGTTCGCCGTTTCTCTGACAATAGGATTCAAATGCACAGGATATATAATCGAAACATCAGGCATATCATCGCAAAGCCTACGAAGGGCTGTGCATATATCGTTCAGGGGCCGTCCTATATTTTCCCTTCTATGGGCGGTAACCAGGATAACCCTCTTTTTATCAAAATCATATGTTCTCAAAAATGAATCGATAAATCTATAATCAGTTGATACGGTTGATGATAATGCATCAATAACAGTGTTGCCTGTAACATATATATTTTTCTCATCAACGTTTTCCTTAAGCAGGTTCTCCTTATTTGCCACTGTAGGTGCAAAATGAAGGTCCGCTATTGCCCCTGTAAGCTTTCTGTTCATTTCTTCAGGATAGGGAGAGTATTTGTCATAAGTTCTTAGTCCCGCTTCAACATGGCCTACCTTAACCTTGGCATAAAAAGCAGCAAGGGAGGCGGCAAAAGTTGTGGTAGTATCGCCATGAACTAAAACCATATCAGGCTTTGCCTCCTGGAATACATCATGAAGCCCCTCAACCGCACGGGTAGTTATATCAATCAGAGTTTGTCTGTCCTGCATTATATTTAAATCATAGTCAGGTTTTATCTTAAAAATATCCAGAACTTGATCTAGCATCTGCCTATGTTGGGCAGTGACACAGACTGTAGAGTCCAGAATATTGCTTTTTGTCAATTCTTTAACCAAAGGCGCCATTTTAATTGCTTCCGGCCGAGTACCGAACACAGTCATGACTTTTAGTTTACTCATAGATCTTTTACTCCTTCCGGCTCATCTTTACTTTCTTCTGTACCGGATGTTTTATTTTCTTCAAAACCAACTTCTTGTTTCTTACCGGATGCCGCTTCAAGCTGAGCATCTGCAAGCTCTGTAATTTTTGCGGTCTCCTTTTCTTCCATGTTTTTGTCTTCAGGAATCACAGAAATTTCTTTTAAATTTCTTGCGCCACCTATTCCAAACATAACGATTATTATCAAAAGAATGATTGAAGGTAAAAGCCCTTTATCGACTAAAGCTATTGAAACTAGTCCCAATGCCCCGCTCACAATGTATAGACTAATAACAGCCATACGATGGCTTAACCCCATATCCAACAGTCTATGATGGAGGTGTCCCCTATCTGCCTCTCCTATCGGCTTACCATGAAGAAGTCTTCTAAATATAGCAAACATAGTATCAATAATCGGAAGCCCGAGTACCAGTATGGGTATTGCCACGGCTAACGCAGTAACCGACTTCATGGTTCCTTCTATGGATATTATCGCCAATATAAATCCCAAAAAAGTAGCCCCGGTATCACCCATGAATATTTTAGCCGGATTAAAATTATACGGCAAAAAACCTGCAATTGCGCCAACCAGTGAAACGGAAATTATTGCTATATCATCCTGTTTTCGGATGACAGCAACTATATAAAGAGTAATCGCTGCGATGCCTGACACTCCCGCAGCCAAACCGTCCAACCCGTCAATTAGGTTTATGGCATTTGTCATTCCCACTATCCATACAATGGAAATTATAAATGCTAATATGTCTCCAAGCATATACATCATGCTTGGATGCAAGGCAACAGTTTCCTGAAACGGTTTTGATATAGTCGTAATCCTCGTTCCCGTAGCTACCACTATTATTGCGGCAATAAGCTGAATCGGAAACTTTACCCTTGCTCTGAGAGCTTTTATATCATCAACAATTCCGAGGATAATAATAATCAGCACACCAGCCAAAATCCCCAGAGTTTTCGGCTTTATAAGGAACTCAGCAAATGATTTTATGTCCTTGGTGGCGAAACTATATACCGTGGCAAGAACAAAGCCTGCAATAATTGCTAAGCCGCCCATTAAAGCCATAGGTTTCTTATGGATACGACGACTATCATTCGGAATATTTACCGCACCTGAATTTACAGCAATTTTTCGCGCAATCGGGGTGGCGAAAAAAGCTACAATCAGAGCCACAGCAAAGGCAACCAAATGATGAAATTCTATTGTTATCATGCTAACACCTCTGTTACTACAAAAAAAGAGGGGAGATTTTAATACTCAGGCTCTTCATATTTTAATACACGAACTCCGGCCTCTTGCAGCAACTCCATTGAAAGCTCATCAGGATAATCACCCCTAAAAATAATCTTTCTAATGCCAGCGTTAATACAGAGCTTAGCGCATAGAACGCAAGGCTGTGTTGTTACATACATGACAGCATCCTTAATGCTGGTTCCCGAGTATGCCGCTTGAGCTATAGCATTTTGCTCGGCATGGGTAGCCCTGCAAATCTCATGACGCTGGCCGGAAGGTATATTTAACTTATTTCGGATGCAACCAACCTCATCACAATGTTTACACCCAACTGGAGCGCCATTGTATCCCGATGCCAGAATTCTTTTATCTTTTACAATAAGGGCTCCGACTTGCCTTCTTAAGCATGTTGAACGTGTTTTTACCAAATCAACGATACTCATGAAATATTCATCCCATGTCGGACGCATAATAACCCCCCTCTTGTCATTTTTTCAGTCTTTTTAAGCTTATTTTGTTCCAAACAGTCTGTCACCGGCATCACCGAGACCGGGAACTATATATCCTATATCATTTAGCTTTTCATCTACTGCCGCACAGTAAATACCTACGTCAGGATGCTCTTTACTTAGTCTTTCAACACCTTCTTTGGATGCAATAAGACAAACAAATTTTATGCTTTTTCCTCCCCTGGCTTTTATAAACTTCACAGCATCGCAAGCCGACCCAGCAGTAGCAAGCATTGGATCAAGTATAACCACATCACGCTCACTAATATCTTGAGGCAGCTTACAGTAATATTCAACAGGTTCCAATGTATCATGGTCACGATAAAGGCCTATATGCCCGACTCTGGCCATAGGCACCAGCTTAAGCATTCCGTCCACCATGCCTAGCCCAGCTCTTAAAATAGGAACAAAAGCCAGTTTTTTCCCTGATATCACTTTTGTTCTTGCAAGACCCATTGGGGTTTCGATTTCCACTTCTTTAAGGGGAATATCTCTGGTAACCTCGTATCCCATCAGCGTTGATATTTCTGATGCCAGTTCACGAAACTCTTTAGCGCTGGTGTTCTTATCACGGAGCAGCGATATTTTGTGTTGAATAAGTGGGTGGTCAAAGATAAAAACTTTATTTTGCATATATATCCTCCCGGTTAAAAATTATTTAAATATTTGTTTTCTATTTCGGTAATTCTATCAATACGTCTTTGATGTCTCTCTTCCTTAGAAAACTCCGTTCCTAACCATGTATCAACAATGGCATACGCAAGCTTTTCTGCAACAATAAAAGCCCCTAGGGCTAAAATATTCGTATCATTATGTTCTCTTGTTAGGCGAGCAGAGAGAAGATCCCCGCATAGTGCCGCTCTTACTCCCTTGACCTTATTGGCAGCTATAGAAATACCAATTCCGGTGGAACATATCACTATACCTTTTTCACATTCTCCTTTGCTTACTGCTAAAGCGGCTTTTAACGCAAATGCCGGATAATCCACCGACTCGGTGCTATATGTTCCAAAGTCCTCAATTTCATAACCTTTTTCAATAAGATAAGCTTTTATTTTCTCTTTTAAAGCAAAGCCACCATGGTCGCTTCCTAATGCAATTTTCAATGCAGTTGCCTCCTTTAATTTTCTAAATAGATTTTATAGTAACGCAGCTTTGTTGTCAAAATTTTAAACGTCCATTTTAAAACTCTGCTCCAGGAGTC
>JBMNTI010000075.1:0-12710 GCA_050945655.1 Acetivibrionales bacterium
AGTTGACAATTGATTCTTCAAATGATAGATTTAGATTATACACTAATCATTTATGATTAATACGGTAGAAAGGAGTTAACTTAATGAGCAAAAAACTTTGCGGGGTATATGCCGTGGTGGTAACCCCATTCAATGAGGATGGTTCTTTTAATTTTGAAGCCGCAAAAAAACATCTGGACTGGCTGATTGACAACGGTATCAGGGGCATATGCCTTCTTGGAGCCACAGGAGAATACCAGAGCGTGTCCAACTCGGAGCACAAGCAGTATATTAAAGAAATTGTCCCATACATAAGGGACCGGGTATCGGTAATTGCAGGAGCAACCCGTGAACGTACCGAAGATGTCATAGATTTGGTCAATAACATGAAGGAATGCGGTGTCGATGCCGCCATGATTCTGCCGCCTTTCTACTGTCATCCCACACAAAAGGAAATCTACGAGCACTATAAAAGGATCAATGATGTTTGTGATTTCCCGATGGTGATATATAACAACCCAGGCTCAGCCGGTGTTATTATCCAACAGGACACTTTTACCGAACTGTTTGCTTTAAAAAACGTTGTCAGCGTAAAGGACTCCACTGCAGACATCCGCAACCAGACTGGCCTGCTTTTAAACGCGCCTGATCATCTGACGGTTTTATGCGGCTGCGATAATTTGGCTTTGGAAAGCTTTGCGTGCGGAAGTCACGGCTGGATCGCGGTAGCCGCAAATTTCGCCCCCCGTGACTGTATTGCCTTATTTGACAGTATCGCAAACAAGAAAGACTTAAAAGGCGGATTGGAAATCTACAGACGGCTGCTGCCTTCACTTAACAATCTTGAGAACTATGGCAAGCCTCAGGCTATAATAAAACATGTGCTGAAAGAATACAGGGGTATTCCAATGGGCACAGTGAGAAGGCCCCGATTGGATTTATCTCCTGAAGAAGAGGCATTTATCAGGGAACAAATGAAAATTGAGTCAATTAGTTGAGCACTCAAGATCGGACAATTCAAAAAGGGAAAGGGTAGTGTAATAAATTTTGCTGGTGAAATAAGGAAATAACTCCTTCTTGGCAAGAATAAAAACAAAAAGCTGAGGAGGAGTTTTTTTATGAGTTCGATACCAAAGAATGTACTACGGGAAATAATCAAGGAGAATGACTTTAAAAATCCTGGCGAGATTTACTCGTACTTTAAGGATGCATTCAAAGATCTGCTTCAAGAGATGCTGGAAGCAGAAATGGATGTAACAATGGGATATGACAAAAACGATGTAAAAAACAAACAGACAGACAACTACCGGAACGGACATTCTGAAAAGACTGTGAAAAGCCAGTATGGAGCAATTGACCTTAAGATACCACGAGACAGGAATGGTGAGCATGAGCCTAAGATAATTCCCAAATACAAAAGGGATATTTCAGGCATTGAAGAAAAAGTAATGGCTCTATACGCAAGAGGTATGTCAACAAGAGATATTCATGAGCAAATTAAGGATTTATACGGTATTGAAATATCTGCAGAGATGGTAAGTAAAATTACTGAACGTGTAATTCCGGAAATAAAAGAATGGCAAAACCGGCCTTTAGAGCCCATATATCCGTTTATGTTTCTGGATGCAATACATTACAAAATAAGGGAAGACGGACACATTCTTAATCGTGCAGCCTATGTGGTTCTTGGCGTAAGAGTTGATGGAATAAGGATATACTGGGAATCTGGATTGGAGAAAATGAATCCTCAAAGTTTTGGCTGGGAGTATTGAATGAAATTAAAAACAAGGGCGTAGAAGATGTTCTGATGTTCTGCGTTGATGGACTGACCGGAATAAAGGAAGCTATCCAGGCCGCATTCCCCAAGGCAGAAATCCAACGATGCATTATTCACCAACTGCGTAATTCCTTCAAATATATATCATACAAGGATATTAAAGCTTTTTCTAAGGATTTTAAAGAAGTGTATACAGCTGTTAACGAGGATGCAGCTCTTGAAGCCCTTCATGCTCTTCAAGAAAAATGGGGTAAGCAATATCCCTTTGCTCTTCGTAGCTGGGAGAACAATTGGGATGTTTTAAGCCCGTTCTTCAAGTTTCCTGATGAAGTAAGGAAAACCGTATATACGACAAATATAATAGAAAGTTTGCACCGGCAGTTTAGAAAAGTAACAAAATCAAAGACTATGTTCCCTTCGGATCAGGCCTTAGAGAAAATGCTTTATCTGGCATCTATGAACGTAATGAAAAAGTGGACGCTGCGGTATAAAAACTGGGATAGGGTTCTAAATCAACTGATAATAATGTTTGAGGGACGGCTCGACCCTTACCTGTAAACGTACCGGTAGTATCCCGAATTTTGTATAAACTCCGAATACGGAGTAAAATAGAGCAAAAATATTATTGTAGAGGGCGGTCAAATGACCGCCTCTCATGTTTACAACATAACTGAAATATCGGCTGCATGTCAAGAGCGGCTACGGGAGCAGCCGTGTATTTCCCCTTGGCAGAAGGCCGGATTTTCGGTTATTCAGGCATCCGATCAGCGTAGAAAATCTCAAGCTGGGAATGTATAATACTCCAGTCCTGTCGCCTTCCGGTCCACTTCTTTGTTATGTCCATGGTAACCAAATAAAGCATCTTGAAAAGGCTATCATCCGTTGGAAATACGGACTTGGATTTAGTTACTTTCCGAAGCTGTCGGTTGAATCCTTCAATTGCATTCGTTGTATAAATCAGACGACGGATCTCCTGTGGAAACTTGAAATACGTGCTCAAATTGGCCCAGTTACTTTGCCAGGAGAGAGAAATCTTCGGATATTTTATAAATAGAATGAATATGACGCAAACTCATTTTCAGTGAAATAATAGATTTCTCATTCAACAAATGGCTTTAATATGTGTTAATAAAATTTATAGGCTGCCTTTTATTTCTTAGAGTACTACTTAATATTTCTTTCTTCTGTTTTTCTTCTGCGTGCGGTTTCAAAAGGACCGTTTCTTTTTGAAGCAGTAACACATCCTGAGACTCGAGTTCTGTTCCTTCCTGTATTGTAGTTAAATGTGGTTGAGTTGTAGCAAGCTCTTTCCGATCCATAAATGTGTTAGTATGCAAAAATCCTGTCCCATCCGGTTTTTCCATCCCCTGTGGAAGCTTACGAACCACTTCAGTATGTATTTGTAACTCGTCCTTATCTTGGGTAGATAATATATCCGAATTCTTAGGCACAGCGCAATTATTACCGTACCCCTGTCGAGTTACTGCTGTATTAGAAAGCATATAATTCGGATCCGCCTGTATGGGTGCTGTTATATTAAAATTTCCTGATACTTCATTATCGGATTCAGGAATTTCTTTTGAGATTATATGAGGGGCTTCTATTGTAAACTCAAGTTCATCTTTTCCCCAGCTGTTTATAAACTTTTCTGCCTGTTTCATAATCTTGTTAATAAAAACTGCCCGGATGCAATCTCTCTCATTAATAGTTTCTTTTATGTTCATAATGGATGCATACGTACCGTTACGGCTTATTTTTAGAAAACTCTGATTCACTCTATTGTAATAAAGCTGACCTTCTTTTCTAATAATCAATTTTTTTGTATTAATATTTCCTACAACTACACCCTGCACAATTAAAGATTCAGCACTGATTGAACCACAAAAGACAGCCTTATCCTTAATGAGGACTTTGCCTTTACCCATAATACTTCCGCACATCTCGCCGCCAACTACTGCTCTTGGTGGCACCAATAATACTGCTAGATATTTAAAAAAATCCCTCAAATTTTTACTGAAAACCAACGTTCCGATATATTCCTGCCAACGCAATCATATACATCCTTTCTATAACAGAAACTGTCTTAGAACCATTTATAAGCAGCCCAGTTAAAATAGCCTTTACTGTTTGCTGCAAATGCATCTTCAACAACAATTCCTTGTTCGAATTCGGGAACCAGGAATTTACCTAAAGCCTGGCCACCACCACCGGTAAAGATGATTCTATCAAATTCATCGATAGTCCAATTTGAATTTATTTCTATCAAAATATTCCGAGAAAGCTTTTCCAAACAGTTATCTATAATATTTGTTATATCATGGATTTCGCCTGCTTTTTTAATCTTTCCTTTAATAATTGCTTCATCAAGTGAGTGACTTTCCTTTTCAATTCCGAATTCCGTAAAAAGTATCTTACTTATTTCTTTATAGGCATTTGACATACCTATTGGAATTGTAACACTCTTTTCCGGAATATATTCCTGATCTTCAATAACAGCAAAATCACTGGTACTGAAACCTATATCTATCACCCCGATTTTGTTAAGGGCAAGATTTTTGCCCTCCTCAATGTATTGCCCGTATTCATACCAAAATGTGCCTATAGGCTGTGGTATTATGTCAATATCAATCACTTCAAGCCTGGTTTTCTTATATTGCCCGTTTTCAAAAATATAAAACATATGCTCTCCTTTAACGAGGTCTTTAATTCCATTTGCCAGATGCATCCTTTGAGGGGGAAGACCTGTTACAACTTTGAATTGATTTTCAAATTCGTCTGAAAAAAGACTTAAGGCTGTTAAAAACAGTATTTCAAAGTCATTGCCAAAACTACGTGATATTGACAGATCCCTATATAAGTAATTTGAATGTCTTATCGCTGAATCGCCAATATGATACGCTTTATTATCATACATGATTCTTAGGTTGTTGATCTTGCTTAAATCTTTCTTAAAACTGAGTATCTGGGTGCTTATGGTTGCATCACCAATCACATTGGGAAAAGAATACCCCAGAGTACCATCAGTTATCTTTACAAAGCCATAACCTACATCCAGTCCTATCAGCTTCATTTGAACCCTCCTGATATCTTCAGTTACATTCAAGACAGAATGTCACAAAATAAAGCAAAACAAATCTTCATCTACCCAAATACAAAACAATGCTGGCGAACAATTCAGCAGTTTATTTCATTACAATAATTATAAACTTGTTCTGCAGATACATTTTGTGTAGACTACGAAAGGCAGAAAATATTCATTAAAAAGATTGTTTTACCCAATAAAAAATATAAAAGTTCCACCCTAACTAATGTAGTATAGATTAATAAAGCTCCGTGAGCTATCTTAAATGTCTATTTCTCACGGAGCTAATTGCTATTTTTATTTCTGTAATTACAAGTATTTTAAACACTTGAATGAAATCACTATAACGTCACCCCAAAGAGACTGTCCCGAACACATTCCCGACCCCGTCAGCACTACTCCAGTATTTTTTCCAACACAGAAATAATTTTTATTGAATATTTTTCTCCATCACTCTTTAATGCCTTTATTGCTTCATCTATTTTACGACCTTGCCTATAAGGTCGGTCGGAGGTGATCGCATCAACGGAATCGGCAACCATTACAATTTTAGAGTTGAGGCATATTTCATCTCCTTTTAGGCCTTTTGGATATCCGCTTCCGTCAAGTCTCTCATGATGCTGTAAAATAATATCTGTACATTCCTTTGGAAGACAAAGTGGTTCAATCGAACTCATCCCTAATTCACAGTGCTGTCGGATATAATACTTTTCTATGTCTGTTAAAGGACCAGGTTTTTGTAGAATTTTTTTAGGAACTAATAGTTTGCCAATATCATGCAGAAAAGCCCCCAATCCAATATTCCAAAGCCTATCATCATTAAATCCAAGCTCCATAGCTATCATCAACGAAATAATAGCAACATCAATTGAATGTGTGTATATCCACTCCACAGAATTTGTCAATGCGTTTACACATATCCACCATGGCTTTGCTTTCGATTCAAATAATATGCTGCTCAATATCTTATTAGGATGTTCAAAAATACAATTATTACGGATATTCTTTCTTTCTCCGAATGTCTGGATAACTTTGTCAGATACTATATTATGAGCAGCACCGTAGTTATTTGGCTTTTCTAATATAAATAAATATATTCCGTGTCTCTTTAGCTTTGCAATAGTATCCTCTGTAACAATATTCCCTTTGCTCAACAGTAATGTACCATTCCTTGCATAAATATCCTCTTCTAATATATACTTGGACATTTTTGCACTTCCCTTACATTTATTTCTATTCCTTTGTGTTACCTACTTTAAGCTGTTAAAGAGTTTAAATTTTATTATTATTTAAAATATTTAAATACCATTTTTAAACAGTTAAATATCACAACGACCTTTATATTGGCTGGCTCCAACTAATCCGCCCACATCTCATACGCAACAATTTCGACAATACTTGTTAGACAATTCTCATAGTAGAAGTTACCTTCTGCTTGAAAGCCTGTAATACCGCAGCTTTGTCCCCATTGTCATTTATAGATGTATCATATTTTATCGTTATATTTACTACACTAACAGAACAATCCTTAACGCTTGCATAACTATAACCAATTAGACCATCTGCCTAATTAGTGTATTGAATATAAAATAAAACTAATTATACTCTGCCGTATATCTTATATTTTGTGGTATAATTATAAATTATTTTTGCTAATATACTTTGTATAAACTATAAAAGGCAGAAAATATACATTAAAGAGATTGTTTTACCCAATAAAAAAATATCAGCTTAGTTTTTTTCATGCCGCAACAGTCACTCTTCATTGACGAGATCCATATTGAACCTTTTTTGTGTACATGAATTCCAGTCATGGAGATACTTGCTGATCTGGGTGGAATGTTCAGACCTACTACCATATCACCATAGTTTAGTACCTAGCTGGGAAAATCACTGCTACTCATTGCAGTTTAAGCTCACTATGATTGGGGAAAGAATTACAATAATAAGATGGTTTTATCCAATAAAAGCATACCTGTAATAAACATACCTGCGCTATACTTCTTTATTGCTGCAACAAGTTACTTTTCGTTTACGAAACCTATTTAACCTTTTGCATGTCATTTCGTTACTTTTCTTGCTGCAATAATCTCAGTTCTTTTTGATATGCACTTAAATCATTAAACTGCCTGGGAACAGAAGCAAATCTAATGTAGGCTACTTCGTTTAGGTCCTTAAGCCTTTCCATTACCATTTCTACTATTTCACTTAAAGTAACTTCACGTCTAAGCAGTTGTAGCTCCTGTTTTCTATATCATCTACATATATCGCCTATTTTTTCAGGCAATACTGGTCTTTTCTCAAATGCCATCATACCCTTAACCGGCTTCTCCCATTAAAAATGTTTCCTTTCCTTGTCTCTCTTTACAATCATAAGTGAAATAATTTGACTTTTCATAAGTTGTAAACCGCTTTAGGCAGCTTAAGCATTTCCTTCTTCTCCTAACGGCCGTGCCTTCATTTATGGGTCTGGAATCCACGACCTTGTCTTTATCATGGCCACAGTAAGGGCATTTCATCTAAAATCACCATACTTGTCCTTTTTATTTGTTTTGGTTTATTGCATATAGAGCCAAGTATTTTATTTTTTTGCTATTTATACTATTGTATTAATTCTTTTCCGCTGATGTGGAGTTATAATAAGACAGGTAGGAAGTTGTTCATCCTCTAAATAAATCCTTTAAATTCGGCTCAGGCATCTTTAGCCCATTCTGTTTACTTTTCCGATATAACTTTGAATAATCTTAATAACTTTTGCCGAAACATATTCATCCGTATATTCTTTTATCTGAACGAACGATGCCGTATCACACGCTTGTCAAAACAAAGTGTCGCTGTTCGATTAATTTCCCGGAATGCGGATTACATGAATATAAATAGGTATATCGTACTTCCTTCAAAACTCCCATGTTATGCAGGATTTCTATATATTACCCCCCGCTAATAACGCCAACTACACATACGCGTTTTTTTTACTCGCTATAAACATGCTTTTCCTCTATCCTGTTTCATATTTCAGCTCAAGGCCGTCGGGTTCTGCCGGTAAGACTAAACAGTCAAATCAAGTACATGCCCTATTTTATAGAAGTAACACCCGCCACATAATATTTTTATGGAACATATAGCCGCAAATTCTCATCCTTAAGTTTTTTTTGCGACCTGATAAGCATGGATATTGTCTTAAGAAATATATATAAGTCAAAACGCAAATTTCGTTCCCTGATATATTTTAAATCCACTCTTGTCATTTCATCGAGATTTCCCCGATCCGTCCTGTAAATACGCCATAAACCGGTAATTCCCGGCTTGGCAGAAAACCTCAGAATGTGCCTTGGCTTGTAGTTCAATGTTTCAATAATAGTAGGAGGCCACGGTCCTACCAGGCTTAAATCACCCTTAATAACGTTTATTAATGCCGGAAGTATATCCAGCCCATCCTTTATTAAGCTTTTACCATTCTTGGATAATGGACGAAATCTAAGCATTCTAAATACATTTCCCCGGTATCCTCTCCGTTCTTCACCGATCAAAACCGGTTTACCGTATATAAGCCTAATGTATAAACATATTATGGCAAAAAGAGGAAGTAAAAATAAACTCAAAAATAAAGCTCCTATAATATCAAAAATCCTTTTAGTCGCGAGGTATACTCCCGAAACATTATATACCACTGAACCCTTTTCTATAAATATTGTCGTTTCAAAGCCTAAGTCTCTCATGTATTTCCCTTCATTCGAGATGATGTTAACAAGGCGTTAATACTTACTTTTCATCTCATTTCAGTATTTTAGCAGCATTTTCACCGAAAACCCTACTTGTCCTTTCCTTCCCCGCCAGCCTTGTGAATTCTTTATATGCATTAAGGTACCATTCCTTGTAATCAACAGGAAAATGCGCATTCGAAGCTACAAAATCAACTAAATCCATATCCAGAAGCTTTTTAACGAATTTTTTCGATTGGCTCCCATAAATTCCGAGGATACTGGCGGCATCGACCTGTACCCTGCATCCAAGGGATATAAGCCTTAAAAAATCTGTATAATGTCTGATAAAATTTCTATTTCTTTCCGGATGAGCCAACACAGGAGTAATATTCCTGTTCCGCATCTCCAGTATTATTTCGTATCCCAAGTCGGGCGATGCATTATATGGCAGTTCAATCAGCATATACCTTGAATTCACTAACTTATAGTCTGTATACTCATCAAACATTTCCACAGAAAACGGGTTTAAGAAAACCTCGTATCCCAAATATAGATCTATCCCAATGTGTGCAACTTTAAGCTTCAACCTATGAAAGTATTCAGTAACTTTGTCAGACTCATAAATGCGCTTCTGAAAATGAGGGGTTGCTATGATAACGTTTATTCCGGCTTTTTTCGCTTCATACGCCATCTCTATCGATTCTCCGATATAAGTCGGCCCATCATCAACCCCATATATTAAATGCGTGTGTATATCAATCATACCTTACCTTTACCTTTCTTTGAGAACCCCGTTTTCTAAGCTAATCGTAGTTTCCGGCTTGTACTTGTCGTAATAATAGTATTCATAGCAGTTTTAATTATTTTCGTACTCGCACCGGTCAACCTTATTCATGATCATTCCGAGTAACCTTGCGTTGGATTTCTCCAATTTCTTCATAATTCGTTTCACATTTCTGACGCCAGTTCCTTTCGAACCGACCACGACAATGGTTACATCCGTTCTCCCGGCAATTAGTGCTGCATCAATTACTTCTCCAAGAGAAGGCGTGTCTATTATGACAATATCAAAACCTGTTGAAACTATATTCAGAAGCCTTTCAAATACGCTGGAATTAATTAATTCAGAAGGATTAGGCGGTTTAGATCCCGATGCTATGCAAAAAAGATTTTTTGTTTGTGTCGGAATGAGCGCTTGTCGCAGGGGCACATATTCCGACAACAGGTTCGACAGCCCGTATTTAATTCCACGCCCCAAATTCTTCGGTGTCGACGATTTCCTCAGATCTGCATCAATGTACAAAACCTTCATTCCTGCTTCAGCCATAGACATGGCCAAGTTTATTGAAACAGTGGTTTTTCCTTCTCTCGTATTTGCACTGGTAACTGTTATACTTTTTATTTTTCCTTCTTTTAATCCGTAAAACGCGATATTTATCTGCACTACCCTATGTGCGTCATTTACTGCCTTATCAATAACTTCTTTAGCCGTTTGCATATTCATGAAAATATCATAGCTCTTCCTCTTTATTTTTAAATATATATATTCTTTTTAGCCTCCTTTATCACGGAATATGCCAAAGTATCGTTCCTAAAACAGGAAGATCAACCTGGTTTTCCATATCTCCCACAGTTTCCATAGCATCATCACGTAATCCTATCAGAAGGACAATTCCCAGCGCAGTAAGCAATCCTAAAACGCGCCTGCAATAATATTAATGAAGTATCCAGACCTATTCGAAAACCGGTAATTGCGCTTCAATGATGTTGACATTTTCAATATTAATAAGCCCCTTTATCATTTGCGCAAATACTTCGTCTATCGCGTCAGCCACTTTAATTCCAATGATTCTTGGCTGTAAAACAATCTTAATAAAGATAAAGCACATATTTAAATTATAAAGTTTTCCTAGCACTAATTATGGATTATCCGACAAAATAATAAATTTGACAGGTGAAATGCGGTTTTTATCCTATAAGATATTTTATTAGTCATCAATGAAATTTCTGGCATAAAGGTATTTTAACGGTAAATGTGCTCCCAACTCCCTGGACGCTATCTACAAAAACCTCACCGTTATGCTTTTCTGAAATGATGTCCTTGACAATGCTCAAGCCAAGCCCTGTTCCTGAACCAAATGGTTTGGTAGTGAAAAAAGCATCGAATATCGATTTAAGGGTTTCCTTGGGTATTCCTATCCCATTATCGGATATTTCACAATATGCATATTCTCCATCAGAGTAGGTACGAATCCTGATAAGCCCGGGTTTATCCAATTGCTTGCCTTTTATTGCCTGGACAGCGTTCAATATCAGGTTTAGTAATGCTTGGATCAACTGGTCAAAGTCTCCTTCAATGGCTAGAGAACTAGTAAATTCTTTTTCGACACAAGCCACATTTTTTATTTCGTTTTTTGAAAGTAACAGGGCTCTATTAATACACGTGTTCAAGTCTATTTTCCGGAAGTTTTCCTTGTTATTAAGACTAGCAAAATTCTTGATGCTATTTACAGTGTTTTTGATGCGTTCAATACCTTCTTTGGTTTCAGTAAGAAGATTATCAATGTCATTATATATAAAATCAAGTTTATTATCTTCTATTTTTCCCAAGCAATACAGATTAACAAGAAGATTCTTTTCTTTTTTATTTCTATTCTTGCTAATATGATTGATCTCCCGGATGATTTCCTTGTACTTGGATATATAGTTAGTAAGAGTATCTAAATTGCTGATGACAAAAGCAAGTGGATTACTTATCTCGTGAGCAAAATCTGCCATTAAGCAAACTATATCTATTATTTTTTTGTAATTTACAATTATTTTATTAGTATTTTCAGTATTTTCAAAACCAATATTCTTACTGGAATAGTTTTCCATTCACAATTCCCGCCTAATATTTTACTATGATACTATGATAATTGTAAGATAATTCTATAAATATACTTTGAAATTTCTATAAAAAGCAGTAAATATATATTAAAAAGATGGTTTTACTAAATAAAAAAAGAGTATCCCCTTTGCTTTATTCTCTTCCGCAACAGTTATTTTGCATTATCAGAATCTATATTGAACCTTTCCTTTAAATTCTTTATAAAGATCTTACTTGCATAAATCGGTTCCGGTATATCCTTTAATTTTAAATTGTATGTTCCATTAAACCACGGTATGATTTCCTCGATTTTATCAACATTAACAATATAGCTCCTGTGACACTTAATAAAATTAAAGCTGCTCAACTTTTGCACCCATGATTTCATTGAATCCCAGCTATAATATAGATCATTTTTCGTAAATATTAAGACCTTTCCATTTCTTGCCGCCAGGTAGTAAATATCTGAGGGATTTAAGAGAACAATACTCTCATCTTTTTTTACCGCTATTCTATTCATGCTTTTTTGCGCTTTGTTTTCATCACTATTATACAATGATATGTCGTCGTATTGCCCTTTAATAGAATTTATGCCATCGACTATTTTTTCGAAGTGTTCCTTGTGGTTTAAGATATAAGAGACCAGCTCTTCTTTTC
Source organism: Acetivibrionales bacterium (assembly GCA_050945655.1). Classification (GTDB taxonomy): domain Bacteria; phylum Bacillota; class Clostridia; order DSM-8532; family DSM-8532; genus DTU059. Next base: position 12,069 of record JBMNTI010000075.1, read on the forward strand.
TATTAATCATCTTTTTATTCGAAAGGTTCTTATTGATAATATTGACTAGTTCTTTATTGTTCCATGGCTTTGATATGTAGTAATGTATATGGCATTTGTTTATAGCATCCGCCATAACATTAATATCCGCATAGCCCGTAATTAATATCCTGATAGTATCCGGTGAAATCCTTCTGCAATAATCAAGGATATCAATACCCTGTTGGCCATCCATTTTTTGATCACATAAAATGATATCGAAATTAATAGAATCTATCAATTTTATTGCTTTATTTGAATCTGTTGTAGAGTATATTTCGAATTCTTCATCTATAAGTGCCCGTATGAGTGCATTTACTATATATTTCTCATCATCTACAATCAAAACCCTTGGTTTTTTCCCCATAGAAAATTCTCCCCTAAACATACAGCGTCCTTTAAATGAAATAATTTGCCGTTTGCGAAACGGCAAAATGCTCTAAATAAAAGCGTCTACGCACTCAATTTATATTGAACTCCTCCATATTTCGTAATATAATAGCCGTTTGCGAAACGGCAAAACGCTCTAAATAAAAGCGTCTACGCACTCAATTTATATTGAACTCCTCCATATTTCGTAATATAATAGAAGTAACAATAAACTAAAATAAACCAAATATGGAG
>JBMNTI010000076.1:0-12701 GCA_050945655.1 Acetivibrionales bacterium
TCTTGTTTTCATGCCCGTTTCTTTATGTTTTTTAATTTTACCGCTCGTTATATAGCTAGTGAACGAGCTGGAATTATATTACCAATTTATGTTATCGTTAAAAAGTCACATTTCGCAATCGGCTATTCTAAATATTTAAATGCTTGTGACACGATTTCTGCCACTATTTTTTGATTTATATAGCGCCTCATCAGCTTTTTTTATAACATCGTAACTTGTTTTCATCAAATCCGTTTTTTGAGCTGAACCTATACTTACCGTAATATTGATTTTTTCCCTGACTGTTACATGCTTAACTATTTTATCAGGTCTTTCAGTAGGCCTGTTTTTTGATCTTACAACAAATGGTCTGCGTTCTATAGTCTTCCGCAGGTACTCTAAGTCTGAGGCAATCTCATTATAGCCTCTTCCGGTGAAAAGTGCAACAAATTCCTCGCCCCCATAACGGAACACTTTCACCTTTTTTAATGTCTTGCTGATAATGGATGCCACCATCTTTAATACTTCATCCCCAATATCATGCCCATATTGGTCATTAATTTTCTTAAAAAAATCCAAGTCCACTATAGCTATGGCATACTTTCTATTCCCGAGTTTTAATAGTTCCTGCTCAAGTGCCCTTCGGGACAATACCCCCGTAAGAGTATCATAAAAAGCTAGAGAATATGATACATCAAACATAGCAATAACCATAATAACAAAGATCGCCGTGGTGAAGATTGCGACCAGTAAAATCCTGTTTGAAAAGTAGAAAGATATAATTGAAGTTATAAGAACGGATACATGTATAAAGTTCATATATTGTTTCTTTAGAATATAACATGATAAAAGAATGCCTACCGCCAATATATATATAACTACAGCAGCCGCATTTATGCCCAAATATACCTGGGGCATGTTTTGGGTATAAGGAATTTTTGATTTCCCCATTATATTTATAAAAACCCATATAAGTTGTATCAATATAATTATGGCTTTGTTCCTCCCGTAGGCGCTGAAAACGCCTCTTTCTTTTGAAAAGCTAAGCCACACGGTGTTTACGGGAAGAAGAATACTAAGCATGGTTACGGTTTCCTTCAGCATGGGAAGATGCTCCTGCGAAATACTTATGTATATGTACGAAACAAGGATAAAACAGACTAAATAAAATGAATTGCTATTCTGATACCAGACACTCATAAAGATGGCTAATAATGCTATCACATATGGAATTACCCTGATAAGCGATTGGGTAGCGTCACTGGAAAACGGCATCTTGGCAGCAAGTGCCCAAGCAACCAGTATCACCGCTATAGGTGCTAAGACTCCCAACACTTTTCGCATTTATCCTGTGTACCTTCCTTATTGGTTAATATATATACTTCTATTCTACATATTGTTTGCGTTTTATGCAATATTTGCAAGTGCTTCGGAAAAATTCGCCAGACTATTTGAAAACTGTTCTACAAATTGCAAAGGAAGGACTTTCGCCCTTCCTGTCAACATTTATGGTCTTCCACACCGGGAAAATCAAATTTTTGAGGCGGGAAGAACTGATCCAAAGGGAATTCGATGGTGTCAAAGATATCGCAAGGATTCTCATCGGTAGAAGCAATGCACTCCTTGTTTGGATAACAGAAATTGAAGGCGGGAATCAAAAGCTGAACAAGGCGTACAAGCTTTATAATTGAGAAAATACCAAGAGTAATAACGACTCTTCTCTGTGGTCCGAGGATGGCATTTACCTCGCTTCTTTCATCATCGCATCCGCAATGGTGTTTATCATGTACTCTCTTAATGCGGGTATTTAGAACCAGAGGTTCTGCAACCTCCACTTTAATAATCGGAAGATTATCCTGCTCCACCAACCCGCCGCAACCGTCGTTGCATCCTTCGCATACCATAGGCAGAGGATGGTTCAAATCAACACTCTTGAAAATCTTGATTTTTCCTTCGGATCCAAAGAGTATTACAGTTTTTGAAAACCATATAAAGCCTACCTTAGGACTTGAATTTACAATATTTCCTGTAACGTCTTTGTAGCAGAATTCACATACTACTCGAATTTTATAACGTACATTAACTGTGAAAAAGCCCCTCTTAAAAGGAACGTCTTCAAGATCCGCCATTACTGCCACTACTTCCGCATCTTTTGTTTTTACCTTGATTGCATTGTTTATGAGATCCTGTACATTGTCTACAAAATCAACGACCGCATCTTCAATACAATCTTTTTCACGGCAATTGTCATATACTTTTTCTACATGAACACATACGGCTTCCCGCAGTTTGCATATGTCTTCGCCGCATATAAGTCCTGGAACCACTTGTTCTTTACAGCCCATTTTTATCGGTCCTCCATTTCAGAATAATGCCTTCACATTGTCATAATATGCCTTTTAGATGAATTGGTTACTGGGAGTAATATTAAGTCCAGGACATAAATATGAATTAATAAGAGTTTTGTCGTCATTTTACATTCCTTGAAGGGGAAGTGGATTGTTCCATTCTATTTAAAGGGGTTGTGCAATGTGCCCTCAAATGAAAATATAAGATATATTTTAAAAAACAGTATGGGTATCACTACCTGTATCTGGTATAAGAATGGGCTCTTTATGAGTCTGCTTGACAAGGATAACAGATGGGGGCCTCCATTTTTATTATCTGATATATCAACTTCTGATTTTTCAGCCTTGCTTGAATCGACGGATGTCATCAGCACCTGTTTTGTAGACTATTCAGGCAGACTTCTTTATATGAATTCATGCGAAGAAAAAAAAGAACCTAAGGTTCTATTGGAAAGCCGTATAGTCGGATACTCCCCATATAATGTGAGGCTTTTGGAGGCCGACGGATTCATTCATGCATTTTATATAGTTTCTCACAATCGTAAGCAGCTATTAACATACCAGAGAATTGGAGACCAGGGAAACATGATGCCCGAAGTCCAGGGAATAATAATCCGTGAGGGTCAAAGCTATGCCGCCTGCACCGACGATGTAAGCATTCACCTCTTTTTTCTTACCGATGTCCAGGGTATCAGTCTTATGGTGCATAGAAAAATTTGCGGTGGAAAATCTTCGAAACCAGTTACCACACCGTTCCCATACAGCGCTACATTGAGGCTTCAGTCGGTTATTGCCGATGATGGGCTGATTTATATTTTGGCTTCTCCGGATGGCGGACAGGATGTTAGTGTCATATACAAATATGATCCTGTCCTTAATAAATTCTCCAAGGGTCTTGAAGTATATAATAACTCTTCCGGTCAGGGTAGTGACAGCCTGATATTGGTAAACAATATCCCATATGTGGTTCGTGCATTAAAAACATCCTTTATATTGTCAAGGATCAGCCGTGATATGAAAAGTGTTGCCGATGAGTCAAGAATTGATTTAGTGGGACGGGATATCCCTTTAAAATGCAAATACCAATCCAATTACAAAAAGGACAAGGCTTTCCAATGCGATTTGACTCCGATTCTATTTGGAAACGGTCTTCGTTTCCCTTTCGATATAAAAACTCTCGCCGCACAAAAAAGCAAGAATGATGCGGATGATAAAAAAGCCCTTAATGAACGCATTCATGAACTGGAAGAACGGATAGAATTCCTGGAAAACACTATACGTGAGATTCTCAGACCTTGATTGATTCCGTCGGATTTTGTAAAAACTATCAATAATAAAGCTGAACCATGGATGGCGGGGCTAGGCAGATCCAATAAGCTTACATATAGTTCTTGAAGCCTTTTAAACAGTATGTTAGCATATAAATAGGATTTTTGTCTTGTGACAATGATTTATAAAGGGGACAATATATGAGAGGCTTATTGTATATTATTTCATTCTTAATAATTATTTTATTGTCATCTTATCTTTATATATTCATCTGTAATATAAGAAGTGTAAAATGGTTTAAGGAGCCTTCTGCGGAGGGCAAGTTCGCAGATTCCAACGGGAAAAAGATATATTACCGTGTTAAGGGTAAAGGCGGACCGATTGTTGTAGTTATTAACAACATAGGAAGTTCACAGGCCGAATGGTGGCATATCCAGAACGAATTGGGACAAAAATGCCGGATCATCACCATGGATAGACCCGGGTACGGGTGGAGTACCGCTGAGAACGATGACACCTCAGCATATAGCTTTGTCGATGAATTGAATATAATTTTAAAATTCGAAAAGGTAAAAAAACCGGTTTTCATTGTCGCAAAAGGAACGGGAGTGATTTATGCCGGATACTACTGCATAAAGCATCCCTCCAAGGTTCTGGGAGCAATTTTTATCAATCCGCTTCCTTTAAACTATAAAGCTTGGTCGCAAGCCATTCAAAGTATTGACGAATGCCCGGGTATGATTGAGTCTGCTAAAAAAATGCAGTATAAGGCTTCTAAGGGCTTGTTCCAGATAATGACGCCTTTCAGAGGCTATAGGTTGGACAAGCGTTACAGGCGGCATATTATTGAGCATTATTCCAAAACAGAGAATTATGATATTATGCAAAATGAAATATCACAACTTGAAAGCGTACTTGATGAAATGGAATCATGGGACAAATTCCCCAAAATTCCCCTCAGAATTTTATATCCGGCCGGTGAAGCACTAATACGGGATTGGATAAGAAGCGGAATTAACGAATACTCTGCCCGTCAGCTGGGCAGAAGATATCAGGAGCTTTCAAAGGATATTATGAGTATTTCTCCCCACTCAACATCTCTTGAGGTAGAAGGTGCAGGTGAGCATATACACCTGGGCAAGCCCGACATCATTATTAGTGAAATAAAAGCATTAATCTCCGAACAAAAAACAGCCACATAAAGTTAAAGGAGCTGTTCTTACGAACAGCCCCAACCCAAAATGCCGTTTGCCTATTCTTGACACCTGGCACTCGCCAGGTGGGTGCCCTATTGTGCATTTCATATTTCCACCGCCGTTGCAAACAGCTTTAGCCGTTTGTCGGAATTATCTTGTGGCCTATATTACGTACACAAAAGTCGGGCTCCCGTGTCACATATAGCAGGTTCAAAATTAAGGCATCACGCACATTTCAGGAAACTTTTCATGGCCTCATTATAGCACATTTTTAAAAATCGCTCAATATGAACTAATTATCAATTTCTGCGATTTTTTCCATCTATGATGCTATTATGTCCGAATAATCAAATTATTTGCACCTATTGCAGCTCAGATAAGTTTTTCCAATATCGCTTTGGCATATATTGCCTCTGAAGTTTCGGATTTTTTCTGCTTTCTATTGCAATAGCCTTAAAATAATTTTTCCATAGCTGCTCAAATTTTTCATCTTCAAAATCACCAACTATAGAAACATAATCATTTACAAATACAACCTGGTTAGTATCATAAAGAGCATACACATTTCGCTTTGCGTCGTGAATAATCCAGGGCTGATCGGACAGCCTTTTTGCAAAATGTTCCGTGATAAGCATGGTAATATTGTTATCCGGCTCAATTCTTGAGTAGTATAATCCGTTTTTTAGTTTTTTAAACCTCAGAATGCCCAAAAACCTATGAGCCTCATATGCGGTCTTGTGTGCCAGGTCGGCAACCAGAAGCACATCAGGGTTTTGCAGATATGATAATACCTTCTTTCCCATCTTAAGACCGATTTTTATATATTTATACAAAGCCGTACCTATATCGCAGTATTCGCTCAGCCATGCCTTATACATAGTCTGCAAGGCTTCATGTGACATTTTTTCAATAATGGTATTATAAACCCTGTCCGATTTTTCCTCATCAGTATCGATCTCTTTTACAGCAACATCAAAAGATACCTGATAAGAACTCTGCGTAATGATTCTGTCCGGTTTTTCCTTGTTTTCGTAAGCCTCAAAAACTGCGGTCAAGATTCCTTCAAATGAACCGTCGGTAACGTAAATCATAAATTACCACCTTCAGCCGAACATGGATATCTGTCCGTATATGCACTTGTTATCTGTTTTTTCCGACAATATGGAGTAAAGATTGCCTGAGTCGATATCCACCCCTCCGTAATATACACCTTTACAGGTAATAAAATATCGGGCCCGCTTAAGGACTACACGCATCCTTTTTAAATCCTCGAAGGACAAAGGCGCTATCCTTCTTGCCATTACAATGCGCTGAGCCATCTTATAGCCTATTCCCGGCACCCTCAGAAGCATTTCGACAGGTGCACTGTTTACTTCGACGGGAAACAGGTCAATATTTCTGAGAGCCCAGTCACATTTGGGATCAATACGGGTATCAAAACTGGAATGGCTTTCGTCCAGCAATTCCCCTGCATCGAACCCGTAAAATCTTATCAACCAGTCTGCCTGATAAATCCTGTGTTCTCTCAGAAGCGGCGGGCTTGTATTCAGCGCAGGCAGATCAGTATCGGCGTTTACCGGTATATATGCCGAATAATACACTCTTTTGAGGCCATACCGTTTATATAGATCCTGAGTTAATCTGAGAATAGTCAAGTCACTGTCTCTGGTTGCTCCTACAATAAGCTGTGTTGTCTGCCCTGCAGGTACAAACATTTTCTTTTTACGGTATATTGTAAGTTCGTTTGCACCTTGGATTTGCTCACTTACAAAGGCCATTGGTTCAATTATCGTTTGATGATCCTTTTGCGGAGCAAGAAGTTTTAAGCTTTGTCCCGAAGGAAGCTCAATATTTATACTCATTCTGTCCGCCAGAAGCCCGGCCTGGTAAATAAGGCTCATATCGGCGCCGGGAATAGACTTAACATGGATATATCCGTTGAAACCGTACTCATATCGAAGCTTTCTCAGGGCAGATACAATTAATTCCATGGTATAATCAGGACTCTTTATTACGGCCGAGCTTACGAAAAGCCCCTCTATATAGTTTCGTCGGTAAAATTCGATCGTCAGCTGACAAAGCTCATCGGGTGTGAAGCTTGCACGCCTGATATCATTTGTCGCGCGATTTACACAATATTTGCAATCGTAAATGCAGCAGTTGCTGAAAAGCACCTTTAAAAGCGAAATGCAACGCCCGTCATCTGCCCAGCTATGACATATCCCCGCCATTGCCGCATTCCCCACCTGCCCCTTCTTATTACTGCGATTACTTCCGCTTGATGAGCAAGAAACATCATATTTTGCCGAATCGGCAAGAATCTGAAGCTTTTCGAGCAGTTGCATAAGAGCCTCCAAACATATGTTCTATTATTATTTTAACATAAGTATAAATAAAAGAAAATATGTTCGAAAAATTAATACGGATATTAAGATTTGGTGAAATAGTTTTTCACTGACTATATACAGTTTCATCCTGTTTAATGACAAGTGTGTATTTATTCCGGTAATAAATCATGCTCATAATTTTTGTACAATTCGGTCAGATTCTTATAAACCGGCGCGCCGGTTGCCTTTAACCGTTCCTCATTGCAATGACCGTTTGAAACTAAGCAACAGTGCATGCCCGCTTCCTGCGCTACCTCAAAATCATGAATAGTATCACCAATAAAAAGCATTTCCTTTGGTGAGCAATCAACTAGATCCACAAGATTCTTTGCAAGAAATATTTTACTGTCGGCCCGATTGTTGTCCTGCCCAAAAATATTAATAAAATATGATTCAATACCATATTCTTTTATCTGCCGGGCCAGTATTTCCTTGTCCGAAGCCGATACTATATGCTGTTCCAATCCTCTGTCTCTAAAATATTCTAATACCTCTATCACATCTTTATGAAGAGAAATCATATGCGCTCTGTATAAATAGTTGGCAATATACTCATCGCATACATCCTGAAAACTTTCGTTCTCAAAATCAAAGCCGGCTTCGCAGTATAGATCGATAACCGGGAAAACGATTTTAGCTTTGTACATATCCAACGAAATAGAACCGAGATTTCTTTTTACCAGCAAATCATCAACAGCCATGCAGCTTACTTCCGCATCATTTAAAATAGTACCGTTCCAATCCCAAACAATATGCTTAAAGCCCATTTTTTTCTACCTTTCATTTACTATATCGTCTGTTTCCGATAATACAGTTTTGTAATTGAAATGTCAAAATATATGGTTCAGATTTTAAGACTTTTTTATGATTATCTGTTATAATATTAAATGACGATATAGAATAATTAAATAATAATTAATATTTATCCGGAGATGGTAAACTTGGTTGATTATAACTCAATATTGGTCTGCGTCACTCGTCAAAAGGCTTGTGAAAGGCTTATTAAGGCAGCTGCCAAACTAAAGAAAAATGACGGGAAGCTTTACGTTATTCATGTAACGAAGGAAAATTGGAATTTCGTAGATAACTCCAGAGACGGCGAGGAAATGGAATACCTTTTTTCAATGACTAAGTCTTATGGTGCAGACCTGACAATACTTAACTCGGATAAAATACCCGAGACGATTGCCCAATTTGCCGAACATTACGGAATAGATCTTATTGTTTTGGGCGAAAGCCCCGATGGTGCTCAAAATGCTTTTAAGAACAGGTTGGAAACTCTCTTAAGTGATACCGGAACAGAGATTATAGCCATTCCAAACGTTTGTGCTATTACTAATTAACCGTTTATAAGTCCGTATATATCCCGTTTGGATAAGCCCCTGTCTTTCGCAGCAAGCTTCATGGCATCCATTCGCTCATATCCCTGTTCCATATAATAATTAACATGCTCCTCAGGAGTTAAGCTGAAAAAATCTGGTTTCGGATTATCCGAAGCCTTTTTTTGTGAGCCTTCAACAACTATTGCAAACTCTCCCCTGGGTTCGTTGGCAGCAAAATGATCAATGATCTCTCTTAGCGTACCTCTTATAGATTCTTCGTGGAGCTTGGTGAGCTCTCTCAGTACACTGCAGCGCCTATCGCCGAAAACTGAAAAAATATCCTCCAGTGTTTTTTTGACTCTGTGAGGTCCCTCATAAAATATTATCGTTCTTTCTTCGTATTTTATGGATTCCAGGAATTTAATCCGATCTTTATGTTTTTGCGGTAAAAAACCTTCAAAGGCAAACCTGCCTGTCGGAAGCCCGGATAAAACCAATGCCGTAACAGAGGCTGAACAACCCGGAACTGCAGTTACAATAATCCCTTCTGATATCGCTAAAACAACGAGCTCTTCACCGGGATCTGATATTCCCGGCATTCCGGCATCACTTATCAATGCAATGCTCCGGCCGCTCTTCAATTTCTCAACCAGCTCTTTTGCTCTGGTAATCCGGTTATTATCGTGATAGCTTATTAAAGGCTTCTTGATATTAAGATGATTCAGAAGCTTCAGCGAGTGTCTTGTATCCTCGGCAGCTATCAGATCCACCTCAGACAGTATTCTGACAGCTCTATAAGTAATATCTTCCAAATTGCCTATCGGTGTTCCCACCAAATACAGAGTACCATATTTTTCAGCCATAACATTCTCCTAAATAGACAGGGGGACGGTTCTGCTGTCTAACTTATCTTGTCAAGAACCTTACACCCTCTTAAGTTAACAAGTTGTGCAGGTGCAAGATTCTCACTGCGAACGCCTCTAAGCACGCTACTCTAACAGATCAATTTCCCCTGTAAGCGACATGGCTCCGTCTTCGCTCCGCCATGTCCCAACATGTGGTCTTTTGCTCACGGGTAGCTCAATCTTTTCCAATATAGTTTATCCTGCGGTGGTCGTTCTTTGAAGCGGTCGGCTTATCTTGTCGAGAACCTTGCACCCGCCTCATTACGTTAACATCAATAGGAATCACTGGCTACAGACTGTGCGAAGACTATCAATAGTATTAAATCTATGCAAGCTTAGCGGCTGTAGCTGACATATGTCATCCTGAGCGTCAGCGAAGGATCTTCTGCGATTTAGCGCTCCATCTTAAACATCCGGTTTCCAGTCGCGCTCGCTACGCAATCCTTGCTTCGCTTTAAATCGCAGCAACCACGCCGCTTATTTACGATTGCATAATCTAATATTATAACCTGCATGTTAAAACAGTTTTCGCACAGTCTGACGTTAAACTTTGGAAGGAACCGCCGGCGATGTCATGCGTGAAGCGGAGCAGGATTTCGCAGCCTAAATCTCTATCGACTTATGCCTTGTCGCATGACACCCTATATTTACAGCAACAGGCAAACCGGCAATGTGGGTCGGGTATGTTTCAATATTTACTCCGAGTGCCGTAATCCTTCCTCCAAGTCCTGCCGGGCCAATCCCAAGCTTGTTGATGCTTTCCAAAAGTTCTTCCTCCAATGCCTTGTAGTAAGGATCCGGGTTTCTCTCATCTATAGTCCGCATTAAAGCTTTTTTCGATAATAACGCGGCCTTCTCCATAGTACCGCCTAAACCCACACCCACAATCATGGGGGGGCAAGGGTTTGCCCCGGCTTGACTTACGGCATCTATAACAACCCTTTTAACCCCTTCAACCCCGTCGGATGGTTTTAACATTCTTAAAGCACTCATATTTTCACTGCCAAAGCCTTTTGGGGCTACATGCAAAGTAAGGCTTTCGCCCTCCACTATATCATAATAAATAACCGCAGGTGTATTATCACCTGTGTTAATCCTCTTAAGAGGATCTATAACCACAGAATTCCTCAGAAATCCCTTTTCATACCCCTGTCTGACACCTTGATTCAAAGCCTCTTCCAGGCTTCCCCCGGTTATATGTACCTGCCGGCCTAATTCAACAAAAATTACAACCATTCCGGTGTCCTGACAAATTGCCATTCTCTCCTGAGCTGCTATATCGGCGTTTTTGATTAAGTTTTGCAGAATAGAACACCCGATATCGGACTCCTCGGCCTGGATACCGTTTTCCAGAGCCTGTCTTATATCCCGGTTTAAAACTTGATTTGATTTTATACATAAGCTCTCAACAGCTTCTGTTATCTTTGATACATGTATGGTTCTCACAGCAACCCCTCCAGGCATTATTATTCTATCTCAATTTTGAACTCACCGGTCTTTAAATCTGCTCTGACTTCAATTTCCCTTAGGGAGTATTTTCCCTTAATCGCCTCAATATTTGTCCTTTTCTGCCCGACCAGCTTGGAAACAAGCTCAGGGCGTGTTCTTATAATAATCTTTTCAGACTTGTTTATTTGTAAAGAATCCAGCCTATCGGTCATTTTTTTATATAAAATCCTTGATTCGACCAATTCACCGAAAGCGGGATGGTACGGACCTGCCACTATTGAACCCTCCAAAATATCGGAATGCTGAAGCCCGATTCTTAAAACAGTTATTCCGGCATCCCTGTACAACGGTAAAATATCGGCACACCACTCGACTGCTTGTTCAAGATCAAGTGGGGTATACTTTCCGTTTAAATAATACTCTTCAAGCAAAGTCTCTTTTATAACCAGAGTCGGGTATATCCTGATCATATCCGGTTTCAATATTATTACTTCATGAGCCGTTCTTATGGCTTTATTACGGTCGTCTGCCGGAAGCCCCAGCATAGTCTGGATCCCCAGTGCTATACCGCTCTCTCTAATCAATGAGCAGGCCCGCTCCACATCTTCTACGCTGTGGCCTCTTTGGCTTTGAAACAGAACCTCCGGATCCAGGCTTTGAACGCCCAACTCAATGGCTGATACCCCATAGCTTTTTAGAATTTTCAATATATAAGGTGTTATTGTGTCGGGTCTTGTAGAAAGCCTTATGCCTGCAGCCTTGCCGGTTTTAAGGTATGGCTGGGCAAGCTCGAGATATTCTTTCATCTCCTGTTCCGTTATCCCGGTAAAGCTTCCCCCAAAAAAAGCTATCTCCACATGGTTATTCTCCGATATTGTGGAAAAGCTTTCTTCCAGAATCTTTTTGACCCGCACAGGTGATTGGTAAGATTTAGCCCCGCTGATCTTTTTCTGATTGCAGAAAACACATGCATGGGGACAACCCCTGTGGGGTATGAAAATTGGGATGTTAATATGGCGAGTCTTTTTCATTGCCGTCCTCTCTACAGGGCCTCCCCCATATCCTCCAAAGCAGCCTTGGCGGCCATTTGCTCAGCATCCTTTTTAGTTCTTCCCACACCGGTTCCAATAGCTTTTCCATTGGCATGCACAGATATTTTAAAGATCTTCGCATGGTCAGGTCCCACAGATTCTACCAGCTTATATTGGATCAGCACATCTCCGGATTTCTGAAGCTCCTCCTGAAGTGCTGTTTTGTAATCCATAAATAGCATTCCGTCAACAGCTTTATTATATATGTCTCTCAAAAAGTGCATTATGAATCCTTCAGCTTCATCCATGCCTCCGTCCAAAAATATGCTTCCTATTATGGCTTCCATGGCATCGGAAAGAATCGAAGGCCTTGATCTTCCTCCATTGGCTTCCTCACCTTTTCCAAGCATAATAAGGTCGCCTAATCCTATATCCTTTGCACATGCGTCCAGGGACGCCTCACAAACAATAAGTGCACGCATTTTGCTCATTTCGCCCTCACTAAAGTTTTTCGAGTTATTATAAAGCACCTGGCTCATGACAAAAGATAAAATCGCATCCCCCAGAAACTCAAGCCGTTCATTGTTTTTAGTGGCAAAGTAATGATGTTCATTTGAATAAGAACTGTGAACCAGAGCATTGACGGCATATTGCTTGTTTTTATATGTGTAGCCGATTCTGCTTTCAAGGGTTTCTACAATCCTCATTATTTCATCAGTAATTTTAAACAAGTAAATCATCCTTTAAAAGAAATTTTTTTACTGCTATTTATTTTAGCACAATTTATAATTATTTGGGTACAAATATTAAATTCG
>JBMNTI010000077.1:0-12697 GCA_050945655.1 Acetivibrionales bacterium
AAAATAATAACAACTTATCTTAATGATCTGCCTTGATCATTTAAGAACTGAATCAGCCTTCTCTAAGGCTTTGGCTTAAGTCTACCACCATGTTGCTTAATTCGGTTGCCGTATTGTTCATAGACTCAGCCGCATTTTTCTGGTCATGGATATTTGAATTGATTTCCTGAGTAGATGCGGCTATTTGTTGTGATGCTGATGACATGCTGGTAATTGCGGTAACAGTCTGATTCTTGTTTTCTTCCATGGAATCCATTAATTCCTTCATTCCGCCTATACTGTTCAAAACTTCTTCGACACTGTTGGCAAAAACATTAAATGTATTTTTAACAGTACCCACGGCAATGTCCTGCCCCTCAATTACTTCTTTTATTGTTCCCATTGTTGTAATCGCATTTGCAAACTGGTTATCAATATCTTTCATCAGTGCATGTATCTCATCCGATGCACCCTTGCTCGAATTCGCAAGCTTGCCTACTTCATCGGCAACAACTGCGAATCCCCTTCCTGCGTCTCCTGCATGTGCCGCTTCAATTGATGCGTTAAGAGATAGCAGCCTGGTTTGTTCTGCGATATTGTTAATTAATTTAGTAAATTGCCAGATATTTTTTAATTCGTCTCCGAAGGTGGTTATTATCCTTATTGCTTCATTAAGTGCGTCCTTGTTCTGGTAATTCTTCTCCTCCAAGATATCGATAGCCTTTTGTCCGTCCTCATTTGCTGTTTTTATGTAGTTGATTTTATTATTTGTGTCTACAAAGCTGGTATGTACCGAATTAATATGTTCGGACAAGTTGTCCATCATTTTTGAGCACATGTCTATCTCGTTTACCAATGATATTACACCAGATGAGATTTCATCGATTGCCTTAGACATAAATACAAGGGATTTATTCATTTCACCGGACTCATAAGCCACTGTTGCGGATGTATCAACCAGTTGCATTGAGATCATATTGACTGCCGTGATTTTCGATCTGAACCCTTTTAGTTTTGCATTCAAATCGGTGATATGTGTTGTGATTTCTTTGCTTAACTGACTAATATCATTTGTCGTAGCACCTTTTTTCCCTAATGTCGCAATCAAGGATTTCCTTGCTGTAGTAAGATCCTTTTCATACAGAAAAATAATTCCTCCGGCTAATGGTAATGTGATGATAATAAATAGTATTATTGGATTGATACCTGTTTTTAACAGAATAAAGAAAATCAGCAGTCCTAACAGAAGCATAATCGGCAGGTATATAAGTCTGCTCCTTATTAGTGTTAAAATTCTACGCAGTAACGGCATAAAGATACAGCTCCTTTTATTTGATTGGAAAACTCTCATTTTACTATTTACCCTGTTTTAATCACATCAAACCGTTAGCTCTTTCCGTTATACTTCTATTTAAAGATGCTTAATCTCTTCATCAAAGAATTTTTCCATCCTTATCATCGCCTGCTTTTCGTCCTCGCCTGAAACAATAACTTCAAAACTATCATCCGTCTTAATTCCTAATGTCATTACTCCTATTATGCTCTTCAGCGAGACTTCCTTCGTCTTATACTTGATCGAAATGTCCGATTTGAACTTTTCTGCTTCACTAATTAGTATAGAAGCCGGTCTTGCGTGCAACCCTACTGGGCATTGTAGTACAAATGTTTTAGTGAGCATTAAGCTTCCTCCTTAAGATGATTTTTGATTTTTTTAGTTTCGTTAAATTTTAGTACGGTTTTTGCAACATTGACGGCATTTTCATAATCTACATTGCGTACGACTTGCTTTACATAAGGTATTGAAGCCGGCACCATTGAGAATTCATCTAAGCCAAGCCCCAGAAGCAGCTTTGTATACTCCGGATTTGATGCCATTTCACCGCACATTCCTACATGTATCCCCTGCGAATGAGCCGCATCAATTACCATTTGAATAAGCCTTATAACTCCTATGTTAAGCGGATTATAGAGTGAACTTACATTTTCGTTCATTCTATCGACCGCAAGAGTGTACTGACAAAGGTCATTAGTACCGATACTGAAGAAATCCGATTCCTGCGCGAGGATATCCGCAGCAATTGCCGCCGAGGGAACCTCGATCATGATACCTACCTGAATATCCTTATTGTATTCGAGCTTTCTTTCATCTAATTCGGACATTGCCTCTCGAAGTATTAGCTTTGCTTCCCGCAACTCTTCCAGGCATGATATCATCGGAAACATAATCTTCAAATTCCCAAACGCGCTTGCCCTTAGAATTGCTCTTAACTGTGTTTTAAAAATATCCTTTTCTCTGAGGCATATCCTGATGGCACGGTAACCAAGAAACGGGTTGTCCTCATGGGGCAAATTCAACAATGCGGATTGCTTATCCCCACCAATATCAAGGGTTCTGATAATACATGGTCTGTTTCCCATTGTATCGGCTACCATTTTGTATGCTATGAACTGATCTTCTTCAGTGGGCATGTCGACACGATTGAGATATAAGAATTCCGTTCTGAACAGTCCTATACCGTCCCCGCCCTTTGCAAGCACTTCAATGGCTTCATCCGGTCTGGCAATATTCCCAACCAGGCGAACGTTCTTACCATCTAATGTAACTGAAGGCTTATCTTTTAATGCCTTGATTTTCTCAACCATAGCCAGATACTCATGTTGCTTGCAGGTGTATTCACCCAACACTTCCAATGTAGGGCTGGGGATGATAACTCCGTTCATGCCGTCAATAATTACCAGTTCGCCGTTTTTTATACCGTTGATTTGCTTATCACACCCTACCAACGCGGGTATTTCCATTGTCCTCGCCATTATTGCCGTGTGTGAGGTTTCTCCGCCTCTTTCTACTGCAAAGCCCTTTACATACTGCTTATTCATGGATACCGTATCTGCAGGCGAAAGATCCTCCGCAATAATTATTGTATCTTCGTCAATTTCTGATAAATCTGCTGCAGTACCTCCTACCAGGTTCAGTAAAATACTCTTGCCGATGTTCACGACATCCTCTGCTCTTTGTTTCATATAATCATCATTTAATTGCAGGAACATCTGTTTTAATTGATCGGTCGCCGCTATTACTGCCCCTTCGGCGCCGAGTAAATCATTCCTGACCGACCCGGCAACCATATCTGTAAATATGGGATCTTTCAGCATCATTTTATATGCATGAAAAACCTGCTGTTCCGAGTCATCCAGAACACCTTTTGCTTTTTCGATCACATTATCATAATGCTTGTCGGCATCTTCGACTGCTTCCCTGAACCTTTTTAGCTCATTGTCGACATCAGCGGCATTCACCTTTTTACCTATATAAAGGCTAGTATCAACTTTTGTTTTCAAAACAAAAGCTTTTCCAATTCCAATTCCTTTTGAGGCTGCTATACCTTTAATCATAAATACCACACCTTTACTCGTTAATACCAAAGCAAGCCTATTAGAATATTCCTTCGTCTCTGATGCGACAATAGACTTCAACGATTCTGTTAACCAATTTCGGATGCTCATTTAGCCCGGTAACCTCTATTACGGTATCCCTGATTCCTTTTTCTTTGATCATGGCTTGCAGCTCAACAGCTTGTGCATCCTCACTATTTTGGAAGTTAAAGGCAGCTGCCGCTCCAATAATAAGGTTTTTCGGATCAATGCCATAGCCTTGCGCCATAACCATGGGTTTAATCAGCCGGTCTGTTTTAGCAAGCTTCCTACCGGGATCTCTTCCTACCCTGTCCACACTATCATCCAGATATGGATTATTAAATCTGTTTAAGATTTTATTAATATAGTTTTTATGGGCAACAGGGTCAAAACCGTATTTCCTGACAAGAGTTTCACCACTTTCCTCCATGGCAGATTTGACGCATTTAAATATGCGTGCATCGTTTATGCTGTTTCTAATAGTTCTATGGCCGGTTACTTTCCCCAGGTATGCCGTTATGGCATGACCAGTGTTAAGTGTAAATAACTTTCTTTCAACATATGCGGCAAGATTATCGGTAACTGTCATACCGTCAATGTCTGGAATATCACCTTTAAATCCAGATTTATCAACGATCCATTCAAAAAACGGTTCTACCCTAACTGCCAGAATATCATCGTTATCTTCAGGGCGTTTTGGCGGAACTATTCTGTCCACTACCGAATCCGGAAATCCCACATATTCGGAAAGGTAATCGGCATCTTCACCGTCAAGATGCTCCAATACGGACTTGCGCAACGCTTTGGATGCCTCAACCATATTCTCGCACGCAATAACATTAAGAAAGCTTTTTATGCCTTTTTCTCTTCGTCTGCTTATACACTGAGCAATGTTGGGCGCAATTTTGGGCAGGACTGCAGGTCCAACGGCTGTAGTGATGATATCAGCTTCTTCGACAATGTCTATCAGGCTCTTATCCTGCGTATGGATCCCGGCTACATTTTGAATAGTAAGGACTTCCGTTTTTTCATCCACAACATAAATCTTATACTGTTTATCACCATTCAATTTGTTTACGATATCACTTACTATATCTGCAAAAACAACCTTATAACCGGATTGTGACAACAAGCCTCCGATAAAACCTCTGCCAATATTGCCCGCACCAAATTGTACAGCAGTTTTCATTGTTTTCTCCTTCCAAACAGTTTATTACACTGCTTAGTGACAAATTTTTATACTTTGCTTGTGAATGCCTGATAAATTTGATTCTTGTCTCTTGTCTGGAAAAGCTCCTTAACTACGTCTTCGTCCTGTATGAATTCAGCAAGATTTGTCAGTATCTGCATATGTTCATTCCCTTTTCCGGCAATTCCCACAACAAGATAAGCAACCTTTCCTTCTTCAAACTGGACACCTTGCGGATACTGAACTATTGCAATTCCGCTTTTTAAAATTAGATTTCTTGCGGCTCCTACTCCATGGGGGATGGCTATTCCGTTTCCGATGTAAGTGGTAAGAACCTTTTCTCTTTCCTGCATCGCATTGATATATTCCGGCATAACATACCCACCGTTTACCAATAGCTGCCCTACCTTCTCTATGGCAGCAGTCTTGTCGACACTTCTTTCTCCCAAAATAATGTTTTCCATCAAAAGTACGTCAGATCCTGCTTCGCTCTGACTTGTAGCCGCCCCACTACTCTGATCATCATTTCTTTTAAAGAATCCCATATGATACCTCCTGCTTATTAATTATTTATAGCCAATGCTCTTGTTGGCTCCATCATCCCGGTTCTCCATTCATCCAGTTTGTCCAAATATAGTGAACTGATTAGTAGATCAAATCTCTTTGCCAAATCGTTGGTACTCTCGGTACTTATATTCTTAACAAAAAGTCCGCTGGCGGACAGATATGTATTAAACTCTTTAATAATGCTTTTATGAGTTAATTTGATTTTTTCCGGCATAACAAGTATTAACAAAAACTCCAAACTTGCGCCAAAATATTTCTTAATCATTTGTTTGTTTAGCTTGCACAGTATAAGATTGCTTTCTTCCAATTCCTTTATATAGCAATTATAAACTATGCAATTGTTATTAATAACTACATCTTCTTTTTTTACTAATTTCTCTTCTATGCCAATCTTAACAATATTATCCTCAGATATCAAGTCTGTTATTTCAGAAATAATTTTTTTATAATCGGTGACAGTATCATTAAATAAATAAAAATTGTTTTTTAGAATATCAATAAAAAATTTGCTGTAATTTGCTATTTCTAAAATATTGTCTTTTACCTGTGTCACGCTAAGAGCCATCTCTCTGCGATCCTTTTCCTTCTTCTCAAATCCGTATATATGCTGCTTGATTAATATCTTGTCGTCTTCGAGAAGTAAAGGATTGACACATATATTTTTTACGGCACAATTCTGAATGGGTATAGTTGATATAACATAATCAATTTTATTATTTACTATATAGTCGGGGCTAATATCCGATGTTGATACTACATCCACTATCTCAAAATCATTAAACTCTTTTTCCAGCCTTGCAGACAAAAATCTCGATGAGCCAATGCCGCTTGGACACGCAACAATAATTCGTATATTCCTTTTTGTTTCAAGTTTATTCTTCTCAATAGCTGCCCCAAAATGCATAGCCAAAAAGCCAACTTCAGAATCCGGTATCTCAATTCCCACTTTTTCTCTGAGAACATCAGAGACTCTTTCGCTTATTTTGTAAGCCTCGGGAAATAACTGCTGCAATTTTTTAAGCAAGGGATTTCTTATGTCCATATTCATTTGAAGTCTGCGAATTGCCGGGTCTAAATGGCATACCAAATCATAAACGAGCTTTTCCTTTTCTGCAAAATTTACTTTAAATTCTTTCTCTGCAATACTGACCATTTCATTAGCAATATCAAAGATGTCTTTATTCTTTGAAGGACTCAAATCCCTGGTGGTTTTGTCATATATTCGCGCACCGTTTAAGTGCATGGTTATATAACCGATCTCGCCTTCCGGGATATCAATATTAAATTCTTTTGAAACTGCTTTTGCTATTTTTTTAGCAGCAGAATACTCGGGAGCTTTAGTCAGTTGTTCCAGCGTGTTTAGATCTATGTTAATTTTTTCTTTATTTTTTATTCTTTGAATCGCCAGTGCAAGATGAACCATAAGCCCTATTCTTGCACTTTCCACCATCTTATACGGTAAAGTCTTTTCCACGTTGCTTATTGTGGACTCTATTATTTCAATTGAATTCTTATCTATGAGATTTAAAAGCCTGTTCCGCACATTGATCTGAGACGTATTTTCTTTTGCCTGAATGCCTGTTACCGTATTTTTGATAATCATCATAAGCTCTTCTTCGCTTAAGTTCTCGTACAAAAGGCTTATCATTGCTCTTCGGAAATTTTTCTCGTCTCCCGATACATATACGCCCAGTCCGGTTTTCCTTGCAATGCTGAGATTATATTTTTTCAGCCATTCTTCAACTTTTACCAGATCATTGCTCAATGTGCTTATGCTCACACCGAATTTTGAAGAAAAATAATATAATTTTACCGGCTCTTTCATTTGCAGAAGCTCTACCAACAGCATCTTCTGCCTGTCTTTTGGAATGTTGATAACTTCAGGGACCTTATCGTTAAGAAGTTTAATAAGTCGTCTTCGATCCGATTCATTGCTTCCGAGCTTTATTCCTTTTCCCGACTTTCTATGAAGCTCAAATCCGTTACTCTTCAGCCATTTTTCTACTTCCTGCAAATCTCTCAGAACTGTTCTTCTGGACACACCGATTTCGTCGGCTATCTGCTGGATAGTAACAACAGATGAAGCATTGGCTAGATAAAGCAATATCAATTTCAGTCTGGAGTCCAGAATAAAATCGTTCATATTTCCCTCTCTTTGCATCTTCCAAATAAGTGACAAGATTAAAGAGCTATTGTTACATTTTTATTATAATGCACCTAAAAGGCTTGTCACAAGTCAAAGTTATTGATATTTGACACTAATTATTGGTGTCATTTCTATTCATTAACCCGGGAAATGTACAATACTATGAGCTGAACTGCATTACAGGCATAATCGCATTACATGAAAATTGACAATAAATAAATAAAAAAGAGGCAGATCTCTCCACCTCAATTTTATTAAGACAATTATTTTTTTATGCAAAATTAACCTAAAACATCTACAACAGCACCTGAACCAACGGTTCTGCCGCCTTCACGGATAGCGAGTCTAAGACCCTTTTCCATAGCGATAGGGGTAATAAGCTCAATTTCCATTGTAACATGGTCGCCGGGCATACACATCTCAACGCCCTCGGGGAGCTTAATGTTTCCGGTAACGTCGGTGGTTCTGAAATAGAACTGCGGTCTGTAACCGGAGAAGAACGGCTTCGAACGTCCGCCTTCAGAAGCGGTCAGAACGTATACCTGAGCGGTGAACTTTGTATGGGGTGTAATGGAACCGGGCTTAGCAAGAACCTGTCCTCTTTCAATCTCAGTTCTCTGAACGCCACGGAGAAGAGCGCCGATATTATCACCTGCAACAGCAGAGTCAAGAATTTTACGGAACATCTCAACGCCGGTTACAACTGTTTTTCTTGCTTCATCCATCAAGCCAACGATTTCAACTTCATCGCCAACCTTGACGGTTCCTCTCTCAACTCTACCGGTAGCAACAGTACCACGGCCTGTAATGGTGAAAACGTCCTCAACAGGCATTAAGAAAGGAAGATCAGTAGGACGTGCAGGAGTCGGGATATACTCGTCGACAGCCTTCATAAGCTCATGGATACAAGCGTATTTCGGGTCGTTAGGATCCTGAGAATCGCACTCGAGAACTTCCAGAGCAGAACCCCTGATGAAAGGAGTGTCGTCCCCAGGGAACTCGTAGTCGTTAAGGAGTTCTCTAAGTTCCATTTCAACCAATTCTATAAGCTCTTCGTCGTCAACCATATCGCATTTGTTAAGGAATACTACGATACTGGGAACTCCAACCTGACGGGAAAGAAGAATATGCTCCCTGGTCTGGGGCATAGGACCATCGGCAGCAGAAACAACCAGAATAGCTCCATCCATCTGAGCAGCACCAGTGATCATGTTTTTAACATAGTCAGCGTGACCGGGACAGTCAACGTGAGCATAGTGACGATTAACTGTCTCATACTCAACGTGAGATGTATTGATTGTAATACCTCTCTCTCTCTCCTCAGGGGCAGAGTCAATAGCAGCGTAATCTTTAACCTGGATATTTTTGTCTGCTAAAGCAAGAACCTTAGTAATAGCTGCGGTAAGAGATGTCTTACCATGGTCTACGTGACCGATTGTGCCAATGTTTACATGTGGCTTTGTACGTTCAAATTTAGCCTTTGCCATTTGGAATAAACCTCCTTCATTTGAATCACTGATGATTCAAAATTATACAATTATTAATTAGTAAAATCAATAGTTCCAATATTATGCCTTGGGATTTCTTCCCTCGGTCAATTGTTCCTGTACACTCTTTGGTACCTGATCATAATGGGATGGCTGCATAGAATATACAGCACGCCCTTGTGTAGCTGAACGAAGATCGGTAGCATATCCGAACATCTCGGAAAGAGGAACAAAAGCATGGATGTTCTGGGCTCCCGAGACTGCATCCATACCCTCTATTTTGGCGCGGCGGGAGTTTAAATCTCCAATAACGTCACCCGTATAGTCATCAGGTGTGGTTACATCTACCTTCATAATTGGTTCAAGCAATACCGGATCAGCTTTCTTCATAGCTTCCTTAAAAGCCATGGAGCCGGCAACCTTAAACGCCAACTCCGATGAGTCAACCTCATGGTATGAACCATCCACCAGAGTTACCTTGACATCCAATACCTGATAGCCTGCTATTACACCATTATTCATAGCATCACGAATGCCGCTGTCGATCGAAGGCACGTATTCTTTAGGAACAACACCGCCAACAATCTTGTTGACAAATTCGTAGCCTTTGCCGGCTTCAAGGGGCTCAACCTCAATAATACAGTGACCATATTGGCCTTTACCGCCTGACTGGCGTACAAATTTGCCCTCCGCCTTAACAGCTTTACGTATGGTTTCCTTGTATGAAACCTGAGGCTTGCCTACCGTTGCTTCAATCTTGAACTCTCTTAAAAGACGATCAACGATAACCTCAAGATGAAGTTCTCCCATGCCTGCTATAATAGTTTGCCCTGTCTCATGGTTAGTCGATACTCTGAAAGTCGGATCTTCTTCGGCAAGCTTCTGTAGAGCAATGCTCATTTTTTCCTGGCCAGCTTTTGTTTTTGGCTCGATGGCCACATTAATAACCGGTTCGGGAAATTCCATAGACTCTAATATTATCGGATGACCTTCATCACATAAGGTGTCACCTGTTGTTGTGTTTTTAAGCCCTACGGCAGCAGCAATATCGCCCGAGTAAACCGCATCAACATCCTTGCGATCATTTGCATGCATCATGAGGATTCGACCGATCCTCTCTCTCTTATTCTTTGTCGAATTAAGAGTATAGGAACCTGAAGCCAACATTCCGGAATAAACACGGAAGAATGATAATCTTCCTACATAAGGGTCTGTCATTATCTTAAATGCCAATGCTGAAAACGGGGCATCGTCGGAGGAAGGTCTTGTTTCTTCCTTTTCGGTGCCGGGTACCACTCCGGCAATATCCGGAATATCAACAGGCGACGGCAAATAATCTACCACGCAGTCCAAAAGCTTTTGGACACCTTTGTTCCTGTAAGATGAACCACAGGTTACGGGAATGATTTTTGTGGCAATTGTAGCCTTTCTGATACCGGCTTTCAGCTCTTCCTCGGTAAGCTCTTCTCCTTCCAGATACTTTGTCAGGAGTTCCTCATCAAGTTCGGCAATGGCTTCAACCATTTTAAACCGATACTCTTCCACGAGCTCCTTCATATCTTCGGGAATATCAAGCTCTTCAATCTGCTGTCCCAGGTTGTCTCTGTAGTAATAAGCTTTGTTTTTGACAAGATCGATAATACCTTCAAAATGATCTTCCTTGCCTATAGGAAGCTGAATTGGCACCGCATTTGCATGCAGCCTGTCCTTCATCATTTGAATGCAATGGAAATAATCCGCTCCCATTATGTCCATTTTATTGACATAGGCAATACGGGGTACTCCATATTTATCGGCCTGTCTCCATACTGTTTCTGATTGAGGTTCAACGCCGCCTTTCGCACAGAAAAGCGTTACTGATCCGTCAAGTACTCGTAACGAACGTTCAACCTCTACAGTGAAGTCAACATGTCCGGGCGTATCTATAATATTTATTCGGCAATTTTCCCAGTAAGCGGTGGTTGCAGCAGAGGTTATTGTAATACCTCTTTCCTGCTCCTGCTCCATCCAGTCCATTGTTGCCGAACCTTCGTGAGTCTCCCCAAGTTTATGAGTACGTCCGGTATAAAACAAAATTCTTTCGGTTGTGGTGGTTTTTCCTGCGTCGATGTGTGCCATAATACCGATGTTGCGTGTATTTTCTAAGCTGAATTCTCTGGGCATCGATACCCTCCTTCCGATTAGTAGTGCGATGTTTGCTACATTAATAAATTACCACCTGTAATGTGCAAATGCCTTATTGGCCTCTGCCATCTTATGGGTGTCGTCCTTCTTCTTAGCCGCTCCACCCAAATTATTCGTTGCGTCCATTATCTCTGCGGCAAGCCTTTCCTTCATGGTTCGCTCACTTCTTTTTCTGGCAAAACTGGTAAGCCAGCGTAAACCGAGAGCTTGCCTTCTTTCAGGTCTAACTTCCACAGGCACTTGGTATGTTGCACCACCGACTCTTCTGGCTTTAACTTCAAGTACGGGCATTATGTTATTCAGAGCTTCTTCGAAAACTTCAAGGGGATTTTTACCTGTTTTTTCCTTGATTATATCGAATGCTTCATAACAAATCTTCTGAGCAACACCTTTTTTGCCGTCAAGCATTATACTGTTGATAAGCTTTGAAACTGTCTTATCATTGTATATTGGATCAGGCAGAACATCTCTTTTTGGAATATGTCCTCTTCTTGGCACTTTTCTTCCCTCCTTTGCATGATAACTGCGGGTTTTTACCCGGTATCACAGGTACTCGAACCTATTTTCTTTAAGTTCGTCAGTGCTAAACGCATCAAAATCTTTATATATATTGACAACGTCCGGCACGTTGATTAGCCCTGCAAATTTTAATCTGTCAAGCAGCTCTTACATATTAAGATGCTACTTTTTCTTTGCGCGTTTCGCGCCATACTTTGAACGGCCTTGTTTACGGTTTGCAACACCTGCCGTATCCAATGTGCCGCGTACAATGTGATATCTTACGCCCGGCAGATCTTTTACACGGCCGCCTCTTATAAGAACGACACTGTGTTCCTGCAGGTTGTGTCCGATACCGGGAATATACGCGGTAACTTCAATACCGTTTGTCAGGCGCACTCTCGCAACCTTACGAAGAGCTGAGTTCGGTTTTTTCGGGGTAACAGTTTTTACTACCGTACAAACACCTCTCTTTTGGGGAGAGTTCAGTGTAGTAGTTTTCTTCTTCAAGGTATTCAGACCTAATAGTAAAGCCGGTGAATTTGATTTGTAAAAAACTTTTTCTCTGCTCTTTCTGACCAACTGATTAAATGTTGGCATTCTATTTTTCACCTCCTTAACCTCATTTATTTATATTAACGTATTTACGTTAATTACTTGATCGTAATATTCCTGCAACTGCGGCTCCCACATCAATGCCTGCCGCTTTGCCCAACTGCTTCATTGTGCTTGTGACATGAACAATTATGCCCTTACTCTCACAAAACTGCTTAATTGGTGCAACAACTCTTTGATCGGCATCGGAAGCAATAAAAACCATCTCCAACTGGTCTTGTTCTGCTGCTTTTTTTGTTTGCTTAACACCTACAACTTTTGCTTTCTTTTTTAATAATTCAATCACTGTAAATCCTCCGGACCTTGTGTCCCCTGATTATTTACACAACACAAAAACATGCAAACCGCTATGTTCGCACGCTCAACTATTGTATCACCGTCACTTAAATATTGTCAAGCTTACTTTTTTAACCTTTTGCAGTTCCTTGCGGCAACCTTTTCCTTCACCGGACTGTTGAAAACTATCAATAGTATTAAACTGATGCAAGTTTAGCGGCTATAGCTGACATTTGTCATCCTGAGCGTCAGCGAAGGATCTTATTGTTTGACCCAAAAGATCCTTCACTCCACTTCGTTCCGTTCAGGATGACAGGTTTGGCGTTGCGTTCCGTTCAGGAT
>JBMNTI010000078.1:0-12352 GCA_050945655.1 Acetivibrionales bacterium
CTTGGAGATGTGAAAAAATGAGTTATTACACTACAACTTTTTGACAAAAATGAAAAGCCCAAAATCGTTTAAACATAAGCGGTTAAGGGCTTTTCTTCACTCATTTTGCTGCCAAACTCATGATATAACCAAATACATGTCAAAGTCAATAAGAATTTGAGTTTCCCCATTTTGAAAGAAGCTTTCTTTAAACTCAATTTAAAAGGATGAATTTTAGAAAATACGAATAATTCCTGTGGACTATTTTTTTGTTATATGCGACACTTTATTTTGCAATTCGTCGCCTTGAGTTTTTGTTGAAAGGAAGATTGAAGTTTGGTATATTTAAAAGTACGTATAGACAGGAAAATAAATGGAGGAATTTTTTATGGCATCTGATTTAAATGAGACATGGTATAAAGTAACGAAACTCCTCGAAGAGGAGATGACAAGTGTAAGTTTTTCAACATGGATAGAAACTATTGTACCTGTTTCTTTAGATAAAAATAGCATTATTCTTGAGGTTCCTTCGGAATTTAACCTGGGTATAATAAAGTCAAGATATAAAGACCTTTTAAGAAACGCAGTAAAAATAATTACAAACAGAGATCTGGAAATACAGTTTTTTATAAAAAATCTGGATGGACAGGCAGGGAGAGAAGAAATAACTGAGGAAAACACACCTGCGCTTTCCATATTGAACCCCAAATATACATTTAATACTTTTGTAAAGGGAAACGGCAATCAACTGGCCCACGCAGCGGCACTTGCAGTCGCAGAAGCTCCGGCTACGGCCTATAATCCACTTTTTATCTACGGAGGAGTTGGGCTGGGAAAGACTCATCTTATGCATGCGATAGGTCATTATGTAATTGAGCAGAATAAAGATACCAGGGTATTATATACTTCCTCGGAAAAATTCACAAACGAATTGATTAATGCTATAAAAGACGACAGAAATGAAGAATTTCGCAGCAAGTACAGAAATATTGATGTTCTGCTCATTGATGATATTCAGTTTATAGGCGGAAAAGAAAGAACCCAGGAAGAGTTTTTCCATACTTTTAACGCCCTTTATGAACTAAATAAGCAAATTGTTATTTCAAGCGATAAGCCGCCAAAAGAAATACTTACCTTGGAAGAACGGCTTCGTTCCAGATTCGAATGGGGACTAATCGCCGATATACAGGCGCCGGATACGGAAACACGAATCGCCATACTGCGTAAAAAATCTCAGCTGGAAAAGTATGATATTCCTAATGAGGTATTAGTATATATTGCAAATAATATCGAATCAAATATAAGAGAGCTTGAGGGAGCTTTAAACAGAGTAATTGCCTATGCCTCATTAACCGGCAGCCCAATTACACTTGAACTTGCCCAGGATTGTCTTAAGCAGATTATGGCAAATATATCGGTTTCTAATATAAATCATAATTCTATAATAAAAATAGTCTCGAGATATTATGACATATCTCCCGATCAAATGATAACTAAAAAAAGATCCCGTGATATTTCATATCCCAGGCAGGTGGCCATGTATCTTTGCCGGGAATTAACGGGAATGTCACTTCCAAAAATAGGGCAGGTTTTCGGAGGCCGTGACCACACAACCGTTATGCATGCATGTGATAAAATAGCTGAAGAAATGGACACAAGCGCAGACCTTAGACGTGCTATTACAGAATTAAAAAGAAACATAACAGGAAAACAATAATATAAAATTATCCTCAAAAAATAGTGGATATGTGGATTGAAAAACTGTGAAGAATTTTGACGTTTGAAAAAGAAAAAAGTTATACAAATAAAACATTACAATTTTCAACAATGTTATCAACATGCGAAAGCTGCTTATTTATTATGGTTGACCGGCTTTTCAACATAATTAACAATACTTACTACTATTACGACTAAAAAAATATATAATATAAGGAGAAAAGGAACATGAAAGTTATTATCCTTAAACAGAATCTTTTAGAAGCTATAAATATTGTTCAAAAGGCTATTATGGCAAAAGCAACACTTCCTTTTCTGGAGGGCATATTCATAGAAGCCGACGAAAAGCTCAAGTTTATAGGTAATAATTTTGATCTGGCGATCGAATACAGCATAGAAGCCGACATAATGGAAAAAGGTTCTATAGTTATTAATGCAAGAATATTTGGGGATATTGTAAGGAAGCTTCCTGAGGCTCCCGTTTCAATAGAAGTATTTGAAAATAATATAGTAAAAATTGAATGTTTGAATTCATATTTCGAGATAAAAGGGATGGATTCGTCTTCATATCCTTTGCCACCTGTTTATAAAGACGATTTAACTTTTACGATAAGTCAGGCCTCACTAAAGGAATTAATAAGGCAGACAATATTTGCTGTAGGTACCGACGAAAACCGGAAAATAATGACAGGTTCGCTTATTGAGGTAGAAAACGGTGAAATTAAGGTTGTTGCTTTGGATGGTTTCAGGATGGCAGTCAGTAATTCTATCATCAAAGAGGATGTAAGTTTTAAAGTTGTTGTTCCCGGAAAAAATATGAATGAGATATTGCGCATACTGGAAACAAGTGATGAAAATATTACCGTATCTTTATCGGGAAATGTGATTTCTTTTGTATTTAATGAATGCAAAATATCTTCAAATGTTTTAGACGGTGAATTTATGAATTACAAGAGTTATATCCCGACAAAATTTGAGACGGAAATTAATGTAAAAACCAAAGATCTTATAGATAGCTTGGAAAGAGCGTCTTTAATTACCAGCGAAGATAAAAGATATCCTGTAAAATTCAATATTAATGATGAAGATATGCTAATTTCTTCTACGGCGGATATAGGGCTTTCAAAAGAGCAAATAAAAATAGAGAGCAATGGAGCAGCTCTGCAGATAGGATTTAACCCCAGATATTTTATAGATGCGCTGAAGGTTATTTCCGAAGAAAACATAAAAATTTCATTTACTTCTTCAATAGGGCCATGCATCATTACTGCCACAGACCATGATAAGTATCTATATCTTATATTGCCGGTAAGAATAAGAAACAACTGAAAGGCGTAATTATATGATAGATATTCCGATTAATACTGAATATATAAAACTGGATCAGTTCTTAAAACTGTCCGATATTATCGGTTCGGGAGGAGAAGCGCGAACTTTTATCAGTGAGAACAGAATATTAGTTAATAATGTACCGGAAAACTGGCGAGGTAAAAAACTTCGAAGTGGGGATATAATATCGGTTAATAATAAAGATTATCAAATCGTACAAAACGGGGAAATGAAGTGACCATACGGGATTTAGAGATATTTCAATTCAGAAACTACGAGAAGCAAAGCCTGTCTTTTGGGGAAGGAATAAATCTTTTGTACGGACAAAACGCCCAGGGAAAGACAAATATATTAGAGGCTTTATATATCTCTTCTTCAGGAAAATCACACCGGACAAATAATTATCAGGATTTAGTTCAATACGGAAAAACCTGTTTTGAAATAAAGCTTACGGCAACCGTAGGCGGGCGGGATAATTCTGTCATAATACGCTATTCGAAAGAGAAGGGAAAAAGTGCCGAAATAAACGGGATTAGAAGAGACAAGATCGCAGACATACTAGGTACGCTAAATATGATATTTTTTTCACCCGAAACCCTTGAGGTAGTTAAAGGCTCGCCTGCGATGAGAAGAAGGTTTTTAGACATATTATTATGTCAGACGAGCAGACAGTACCTTCATTTTTTAAAAAGATATAATCATCTTATTAAGAATAAAGCCACGGCTTTAAAAAAAGGCAAATTTGAGCAAAAATATGAAGAAGTAATTCCTGTCTGGAACCAGCATATTTCCGAATATGGCGGCAAAATTGCATATCAAAGAAGTATTGCCATCAAGAAAATAAATATTTATATGAAAAATGAAATACATAAAATAACCGATTTTGCGGAATCCTCGGAACTTATTTATAAGACATTTTGCAATACTGATGAAGAAAAGAATGAGGATTATTTTATTAATGAATTGCAAAAACTGTTAAATAATAATATACAAAAAGAATTAAATATCATGCAATGTATTTACGGGCCCCACAGAGACGACTTTGAAATACTGTTAAACAACATGAATTCAAGGCAGTACTGTTCACAGGGGCAGCAGAGGACTTTAGCCCTGTCCCTCATACTGGCCGAGCTTTTTTATGTTGAAGAGATCAAGGGTGAAAAGCCTGTTCTTTTGTTGGATGATGTTATGTCCGAACTTGATTTAAAAAGACAAAAATATTTGATAAGATGTTTAAAGGACATGCAGGCAATTATATCCACAACCGATGAGATCCCTTATATTAGTCTTGACGAGAATAAAGTAGACAGATTTTTTATTGAAAACGGCAGAGTAATACCAAAAGTTGAAAAAGTTAAAAAACTGGTCTAGAATTGAAAGGTGATATTTGTGATATTGCATATAGGAGAAGAGAATGTTGTATTTATGAATGACATTATTGCAATTTTTGATATTGAAAAGACAACAATATCAAATAATACAAGAGAGTATTTAAAAGCATGCGAAGAAAAAGGTATGATTAAAACCGTAGGAAAAGATATCCCGAAATCATTTATTGTGACGATGCGAAACGGAAAACAGAAAGTCTATTTATCCCCTATTTCGTCATCGACACTTAACAAAAGAGTTTTAAAAGAAACCGAAGATATTAGGAGGAATCCGGTACATGATAGAAAATAGGAATCACAATGATTACAATGAGGAACAGATCCAAGTTCTTGAAGGATTAGATGCGGTAAGAAAAAGACCCGGAATGTATATTGGAAGCACAGCATCAAGAGGGCTTCACCATCTTGTGTATGAGATTGTCGACAATAGTATTGACGAATCATTGGCAGGATGCTGTGACCAGATACATGTTATTCTAAACAAGGATAATAGTGTGACAATATATGATAACGGACGCGGTATACCTACCGGTATACATCCGAAATTAAAAATTCCGACCATGCAGGTGGTTCATACTGTTCTTCATGCCGGAGGAAAATTTGGCGGCGATGGTTACAAGGTTTCGGGCGGACTTCACGGAGTAGGGGCATCTGTTGTTAATGCATTGTCAGAATGGATGGAAGTTGAGGTTGCCAGAGACGGAAAGATATACAAGCAGAGATATGAAAGAGGCTTGCCTGTTACCGAAGTAGAAGTTATCGGAGAGTGCGACGAAAATTTCACAGGAACAAAAACAATATTCAAGCCGGATGAAGAGATCTTTGATGAAGTCATATATGATTTTGATATCCTTGTTAAACGATTCAGAGAAATGGCTTTCCTTAATAGATTGATTACCATTACTATTATTGACGATAGACACGAAGAAAAAAATGAGATCGTATTGCATTATGAAGGCGGTATAAGCTCCTATGTTGAATATATAAATAAAAACAAACAGGTCATACATCCGGAAGTAATATATTTCGAATCAAAAAAGGATGATGTGGAGCTGGAAGTTGCCATGCAATACACAGATTCGTTTAATGAAAATGTGTATGGCTATGCAAATAATATTGCCACCACAGAAGGCGGAACTCACATTACAGGGTTTAGGACGGCAATTACAAAGGTTGTTAACGATTATGCACGAAAAACCAACCAATTGAAAGAAAATGACAAAAATCTATCGGGAGAAGATGTAAGAGAAGGTTTAACGGCCATTGTTTGTGTAAAACTTCGTGAACCACAATTTGAAGGCCAAACAAAAACAAAGCTCGGAAATGCCGATATAAGATCTTTTACAGAAAGTGTCGTCACGGAAAAACTCACATATATATTTGAAGAAAACCCAAAGCTTGCAAAGATTATTCTGGAAAAAACATTACTTTCTTTCAGAGCCAGAGAAGCCGCAAGAAAAGCCCGGGAGTTAACAAAAAGAAAGTCGGCTCTTGAGAATACTTCTTTGCCGGGTAAGCTTGCCGACTGCTCGGAAAAGGATGCATCCAAATGTGAAATTTTTATTGTAGAAGGCGACTCTGCCGGAGGCAGTGCAAAACAGGGTAGGGATAGAAGGTTTCAGGCAATCCTTCCTCTTTGGGGAAAAATGTTGAATGTAGAGAAGGCAAGAGAAGATAAGGTATATGGAAATGATAAGCTTAGCCCTGTAATAACAGCTCTTGGCGCCGGTTTCGGTGATGAATTGGATCTTTCGAAATTAAGATACCATAAAGTAATTATTATGGCAGATGCCGATGTTGACGGTTCACATATAAGAACGCTGCTTTTGACTTTCTTCTACAGATATATGAAACCTCTGGTTGACAATGGACACATATATATAGCGCAGCCACCACTGTTTAAAGTAAAAAGAGGAAAAGAAGAGCATTATGTATATAATGAGCGTGAACTTGCTAAGTTAATGAAAGAAAAGAATTGGGAAAGAAACGACAACAATATTTCAATTCAGCGCTTTAAAGGTCTTGGCGAAATGAATTCGGATCAGCTATGGGAGACGACTATGAATCCCGAAACCAGAAAAATACTGAAGGTTGATGTTGAAGATCCGATTTTAACAGATGAAATTTTTACGGTGCTGATGGGAGAAAAAGTTGAACCAAGAAAAGAGTTTATACAAAAGTACGCTAAGTCGGTCAGCAATTTAGATGTTTAGATTAAAAGGTGGCAGAAATGACATTCAGAAATGCAACAACAGAAGATCTTAATAAGATTATGGTAATAATAAGAAAGGCACAGCAATATTTGCGTGAAAAAGGTGTAGACCAATGGCAGGGTAATTATCCCAACGAGGATATTATCAGAGCAGATATAAACAAAAATATCGGCTATATTTTGGAAAAAGATAATGATATTATTGCGACTGTTGCAGTTTCGTTCAATGATGAAAAAACATATGACAAAATATATAACGGAAGCTGGATAACAAATAATGAATATGCCGTGATACATAGAATTGCCGTAGATAATAAATATAAAGGAAAAAGGGTTTCTTCACTAATTATTGCAAAGGTAGAGGATATGTGTATAAGTAAAGGAATACGCAGTATTAAAGTAGATACTCATAGAAAAAACGAGTCAATGCAGAAAATGCTAAGCTACAACGGCTTTAAATACTGCGGTATTATTTATTTGGAAGACGGAAGCGAGAGATTTGCATATGAGAAGGTGATATAGAAATGTTTCACGTGAAACATTTCTATATATCAAAATCCATTAATGCATCAAAGGATGTTTCTGAGTTTGATCTATTAACACCTCTTATAAAAACTTTGCTATTTATATTTGCTTTCTGTACGGAAAAAATATCATTACTCTTTAATTCGGAGGAAAAGTACACATCATAACGTTTCAGCCTGTGAAGCTTCTTCTTTTCCTTGTCGTTTAAAGCATCATATGCGAATTCACCGTATCGTGAATTGTTAACATGGCCAAGACAATCTATATAACTGTTGTATACTTTTCTAATATCTACTTCTGTAAAAGAAAAATTTGTTTTAAAATATGGACTTGCATCTATGGTGAACTCAGGAATAGGTTCGCCTATATAAAAAGGAGTTTTCTTTTTCCTGAAAACCGATCTTGTTTGTAAATCCAGCAATACTGAAAATGTAGAGCCATGAAATAACAGCTTTCCGGTTTTGTCTTTAAAGAGCAGCTCGCGGCGAAAGAAGGGGCCTTTTCTTTGTGAATGCCACGTTTGTGCATATAATTTATTGCAGCCGTTAACGGGCTTAATAATCTCAAGGGAAATAGAGATCAGAACCCAGGCCAATCCATATTTCATTGTTGTATCCACATTAAGTTTTATTCTATTTAAATGTTTCTCTGCAATAATTCCAAATAGATTTTGATAAGCATATGGCTTTAATATTCCATATTCGTTTAATTCGGATACATCAGGAACGATTTCATAATTAAAGTTTTTTTCATTATTCATATATTACCTCTTTCTTCTATATGCGGTATCATAAATAATAAACGACCGGGGCAACATCTCAATCTAGTTATGATAATATAAAACATAGATTTTTACAAGTTTTCTGCATTAAAATGGATAAAAATTAGTATTGTTTCACGTGAAACAATACTACATATCATAATGATTATGGTATAATATGTAGAGTTCGATTAAAGTAATTAAACGTAAATAAATTCTTATTTTTGTATTAGCCCCGATACCGGGATATTATTTATGAACGAGGTGCTATATGGCTAAAATAATTGCTATTGCCAATCAAAAAGGCGGAGTGGGAAAAACTACGACGGCAGTAAATTTGAGTGCCTGCCTGGCAGTGAAGGGAAAAAAGGTTCTTGCTATTGATATTGACCCTCAAGGCAATACAACAAGCGGACTCGGGGTAGATAAAAACTCGGTAAAAAGCTCTATATACGATACGATAATTAATGAGTTGCCAATTAAGGATACCTGGTTGGAAACACAGATAAAAGGGTTATTTCTTTGTCCTTCAAATATCAATCTGGCCGGTGCGGAAGTCGAGCTGGTTTCAGTATTATCGCGGGAAACAAGGTTAAAGCTTGCCCTGGAAGAAGTAGAGAATGATTTCGATTTTATAGTAATAGATTGCCCGCCATCTCTGGGATTATTGACGGTAAATTCTTTAACTGCAGCCGACACGATTCTGGTACCAATACAGTGTGAATATTATGCTCTCGAAGGGCTCAGTCAATTGATGAATACAGTAAAGATTGTACAAAAGCATCTTAATAAATCGCTAAGGGTTGAGGGAGTTGTTTTAACAATGTTTGATGCAAGAACAAACCTTTCGATCCAGGTTGTGGAAGAGGTTAAGAAATACTTTGGCAATAAGGTTTACCGTACAATAATACCGCGAAATGTTCGGCTAAGTGAGGCTCCAAGCTATGGGCTACCAATTATTCTATATGATAATAGATCTAAGGGCGCCGAATGCTATATGGATTTGGCAGATGAAGTAATATTAAGCTCGGAGGAAATATAAGGGATGAAAAAGGGTTTAGGAAAAGGTTTAGAGGCGCTGATAAGTTCAACGAATGCTCTTGAAGAAGCAAAAAACAGTGTAATGGAAGTCAGGATCAACGAGGTTGAGCCTAATAGCAAGCAGCCCAGAAAAGTATTTGATCAGGAAAAGCTGGAGGCTTTGGCCGAATCAATTAAAGAGCATGGCATCGTTCAGCCAATTATCGTCCACAGTGAAGGTTCCCGTTACAGGATCGTGGCTGGCGAGAGAAGATGGCGTGCCGCAAAACTTGCAGGGCTCAAAACAATTCCGGTTATAATAAAAGATATTACATCCAAAGAAGTTATGGAAATAGCCCTGATTGAAAATCTTCAAAGGGAAGATTTAAATCCGATTGAAGAGGCGGAAGCTTTTCAGAGGCTCATGGACGAATTTTCAGTTACCCAGGAAGATGTGGCGAAGGTGGTTGGCAAAAGCCGCGCCGCTATTGCAAATTCAGTAAGATTACTTACTTTGCCGGATGAAATAAAAGAAATGATTTCAGACGGTCGGTTAACCAGCGGTCATGCCAGGTCTCTGATTACAATAAACGATGCTGAACGACAAAATGAATTGGCAAATATTATTATAGAAAAAAATCTAAGTGTAAGAGAGAGTGAAAAACTAGCTGCTTCGGAGGGTAAATCAAAGAAGAAAGAGAAAAGAAGAATACGAACAAAAGAATCTATCGAACAATACGATTTGGAAGAAAAATTAAGAACAGTGTATGGTACAAAAGTAAATCTGGTAAAAAGCAAGGGAAAAAGTAAGATAATCTTTGAGGTTTATTCAAAAGAGGAGTATGAAAGGATTATAGAAATGCTGTTAAATTATGTGAAATAATTAATAGGCCTAATTTGTTCCGTATTTAATTATTTGATAGCAAGTAATATGTTATCCCATTAAAACAGCAAAACGGTTTAAAACGCAAAATAAAGCTGAACGGCTCACAAAGCGCAAAGAACATATATATTTAGGAGGATTTTATGGAAGACAGCCTTACGTTTATTTGCATAGGCTCTTCAGCCCTATGTGTCATTCTTATAATGACTTGCCTTTTTAGGATATCGAGTTTATCAAAAAATTATAAATTATTAATAAAGGGTTTTGGAGAAAAAAATGTCGAGGACTTAATGATTTCCTATTCGGACGAAATATATAAGGTTAAAAATGATATAGAGGGCAACATAAAAAGTAGGATTTCAGTCTTAGAAAAACAAATGCCGTCTTGTTTGCGTCATTTTGGAGTAGTTGCCTACAATGCTTTTGAAAATGTTTCAAATAATATGAGCTTTTCGGTAGTGGCGCTTAACGATAAAAAAGACGGAATTGTAATTACGGGAATATATACAAGGGAAAGCTCCTATGTGTATTCTAAAGAAATAGTAAACGGACAAGCCAGTAAAGAGCTGTCGGTAGAAGAAAAGGAAGCATTGGATAAGGCTTTAAAAAATTAAGTTATAAACATGTTTATATAAAGGAGAGGAGATACTCTATGTTAGATATTCAAAGAATAAGAAATAATCCGGGAGAGGTAAAAGAAGCTCTTCAAAAAAGACTTTATGAGGTTGATTTTTCGGAGCTTTTGTCCTGGGATCAAAAAAGAAGAAATATTATTTCCCAGTCGGAAGAGTTAAAAGCCAAAAGAAATAAAGTTTCGGCACAGATTCCTGTTTTAATCAAACAGGGTACGGATGTAACCTCGCTGAAATCAGAAATGAAGGAAATTTCCGACCGGGTTAAATCCATGGATGAAGAACTTAGAATAATTGAAGCAAAAATAAATGACTTTTTATCTGCTCTTCCAAATATTCCGGCCGATGATGTAGTTCCTGGCGGAAAGGAAAATAATAAGGTTATTCGCACCTATGGCAAAAAACCCGAGTTTAAGTTTGAACTAAAGAATCATGTGGATTTGGTCATATCTTTAGGGTTAATAGACTATGAGCGCGGAGTTAAAATAGGCGGAAACGGGTTCTGGGTCTATACAGATGACGGAGCGCTTTTAGAGTGGGCGCTAATAAACTATTTTATAGAAGAGCATATGAAAGACGGATATCAATTTATGCTGCCGCCGCATATTTTGACTTATCAATGCGGCTATACGGCGGGACAGTTCCCGAAATTTGCTGATGATGTGTTTAAAGTGGAAACCGATGTGGCAAACGACAGGATGCTGTTTATTCTTCCAACGGCAGAAACCGCATTGATTAATTTCCACCGGGATGAGATATTAAATGAAGAAGAATTGCCCAAGAAATATTTTGCTTATACACCCTGCTACCGCAAGGAAGCCGGAAGTTACCGGGCTGATGAAAGAGGCATGATCAGAGGCCATCAGTTTAATAAGGTAGAAATGTTCCAATATACTTTGCCCGAACTATCTGAAGCCGCTTTGGATGAATTGGTAAACAAAGCCGAGCGTCTTGTGCAAGGCTTAGGGCTGCACCATCAGGTCAGCAAACTGGCGGCTCAGGACTGTAGCGCAAGTATGGGGAAAACATTTGACATTGAAGTGTGGATTCCCAGTATGAATGATTATAAAGAAGTCAGCTCTTGCTCCAATGCTTATGATTACCAGACAAGAAGAGGAAGTATAAGGTTCCGCCGCAAGGACAGTAAAAAGATAGAACTTGTCCATACGCTTAATGCATCAGGACTTGCTACAAGCAGACTGCTCCCTGCAATAGTTGAGCAATATCAGCAGGAGGACGGAAGTGTCATTATTCCGGAGGTTCTGAGAAAATGGATGGGCGGCAGAGAACGTTTGTATCCTAAAAAGAAATAAACTAAAACTGCGCTGCTTAACTGAGTTAATATTGTTAATGAATGACAATGTAAAATAGCTAACCGAGCTATTGATGCAATAGACACTATGATGACTGTATTTCATAGTGTCTATTTTTTCGATATAATATTTGTATTGTTCGCAGGTTCCGTAAAGTGATGAAGGTTATTATGCTATTTTGCAGGCTTATCTTTTTTTTTGAGCGGGGTTCTGGTTCCATCGGATTCTATGAAAACAACATTATCAAGGGTTGATTTCAGGCTTTTTCTGAAATCAGCGATATATTGCGTTCTAAGATTCTGCTGTTCCAGTTTTTCTTCTTCCGAAAGCCCTTCACACTTAGCTTTGCGGGCTAATTCGTTTATTCTGTCAATTCCGCATTTATCCACAAATGATCCTCCAATATATAATAAGCATACAAGATATTATAGCCAATATTTTTGTCTATAGCAATTTTCTTTAGTCTGCCGTTTGTGTCAAGTACACGTGGGCAATTTATTAATTTTTCCAATAGTAAGAATATACCAGTGTTCTAATCGGACTATATTTAGCCTTGTTTCCGCATTTATTCCACGGTCCCCTTGACAATGAGCCT
>JBMNTI010000079.1:0-12345 GCA_050945655.1 Acetivibrionales bacterium
GTAAACAACATTTCGCCCTGCTCATAGTATACTCGATTCCCTTTATTATCAAATGCTGTAAGCCCGACATTTTTTAGAGTAAGGCCTTTAAGCCTTGCGACCCAATTTTCCTGAATCTCAAGCGGTACAAGTGACGGCCTTAGCTTTGTTACGGTATGACCTAATTTTTCAGCCATTTTATGGCCATCGCCCCCAGAGCCTGTCATCGGGTATGAAATTCCGCCTGTAGCTAAGATAACCGAATCAAGCTCATAAAAATCTTTATTCTGAAGAAGCACTCCTTTAACCTTGTTATCTTCACATATGATTTCCTTTACGGAGGTTTCATATAAAAATTCAGTCCCCTGGCTACGTGCGTAGTCTATTAAGGCATTGACCACATCCAAAGACCGGTCTGAAACAGGAAATACTCTGTTTCCTCTTTCTGTTTTAACGGGAACATCTAAAGACTCGAAAAACTCCATAATATTGTGATTGTTGTATTTATTGAATGAAGAATAAAGGAAACGGCCATTTCCGGGTATATTAGCCATAAGCTCATCCAAAGTGCAATTATTTGTAATATTACATCTACCTTTTCCGGTTATTAAAAGCTTTTTACCTGCTCTATTATTCTTTTCGAAGACCTTTACCGAATTGCCCAGAGAAGCAGCTCTGCCCGCAGCAAAAAGGCCCGCCGCTCCCGCTCCTATAACACCTATTCTATTTGACATGGACAGTTTAATCCTCCGGTCTGTGCTTATTCAAGGCTCAGTTTACTATGGTGGTCGCCTTTGTCATAAACCTCATATTCATCCCACAGTTTTTCAAGCTTTTCAAGCGTATTATAAATACTATTTTTGCGTTTTAAACCGATAGCAACAATGAGTGCATTGATCATTGATAACGGCGCCACAAGCGAATCTACAAAAGAGGCCATGTCACTTCTGGCAAACAGAGAATAACTTGAACTCTTTGCAAGGGGAGAAGCCGCATTATCTGTTATGGCTATAACGGTAGCCCCCTGGTTTCTTGCAAACTCCATAGCTTTGGATGTCCGTTTGGAATAGCGGGGAAAGCTGATCCCTAAAACTACATCCCCTTCTCCGGCATTTACTATCTGTTCAAACATCTCGCTTACGCTCGTCGTATGTACCAGGCGTACGTTCTGAAAAATAAGGTTGAAATAAAAGCCAAGAAAACTGGCCAATGCCGCTGAACTCCTTACTCCCAGGATATATATTTTTTTTGCGTTAAGGATTTCTTCAACTATTGCATTAAAATTATCAGGATCTGCTTCTTCCATGGTAGCACGAATCTTATTCATATCAGATTGAAGAACGCTTTTCAGGACGCTTTCCGGATCTAACCGCGATGAAGATACTTCAAGCCTCTGAGTCGATGTCAGTTTGCTCTTGATAACCTCACGCAATACCTTTTGCAGCTTTGGATATCCGTCATAACCCACTTCATTGGCAAAGCGAACAACCGTCGACTCACTTACTCCTACCTCTTCGCCTAATTTTGCGGCTGTCAGAAAAGCAGCCTTATCATAATGTTCTATCATAAAACGCGCTATTAATTTCTGACTTTTGCTGAATGTAGGGTATTTTTCCTTCAAAATATCAATAAGGTTTTCCATAAAAGCACCTCTATTTCATATTATCGCATTACTTATAGCATATATTTTTGCAAGATAAAAATCAAGTTTATGCAAACGGTATCATCAATTCATTTTTTCACTGTAGCAACCGGTTTATTCCCTGCATATATTATTATTGATCTTGGATGTGAGGTATTATATGGTTTTTGCTGCTTTGCAAACACTGGTTGCCGGATTTTTAACACAATATTTTTTTGCAGGATTTATAACAAGCCCTCAGTCTTTTCCCCAGCCTCTTGCAAGTCAAGATGAGCAATATTACGTTGAAGCTTGCAGAAAAGGAGATGAAACTGCACGTAATATACTAATTGAACACAATTTGCGGCTTGTTGCCCATGTTGCAAGAAAATACTCCATCAACAGCACCGAGTCGGACGACCTAATATCTATAGGCACAATAGGGCTAATAAAAGCCGTATCAAGCTACGACCCTAATAAAGGAATCCGCTTGGCTACCTATGCCGCCCGGTGTATTGAAAATGAGATTCTTATGCATTTAAGAGCTTCAAAGAAATTTCAAAATGAAGTATCTTTGAACGAGCCTTTAGGAACGGACAAAGAAGGCAATGAAATTGCTCTTATCGATATATTGGGTAGTGAGGATGAAGATGTTGAGGAAAAAGTCGATTTAAAACAAAGAATCAAAAAAATGTACTGCCTTATTAAATGCGCACTCGAGGGCAGGGAACAGGTGATTATCCGTTTACGTTACGGTCTATGCGGAAAATGCGGAAAGACCCAGAGAGAAGTTGCCGAGAGTCTTGGCATATCCCGCTCATATGTGTCACGTATCGAAAAAAAGGCTCTTAATAAATTGCATGAAGGGTTAAAATAGATTTGAATCTGCATGAGTATCTTTAGAAACCAAGTCGGAATCCTTGCTTAAGTCACTTGTATCGGCAGTACTCTTGCTCTTATATGAAAAATTATGAGCAACCCAGTTTTTAAAGGTATCTGCCTTTGCGATCCCTTCAAATAAATATTTCAGGGCAACAATACTTAAGGGTCCAATAAACATCCCCGCAACCCCCCAAATTCTCAGGCCAATATACATGCCTGCCAGGGTAAAAAGCGGATGTACTCCTATTTGTTTTCCCAATACTTTTGGTTCAATAAGCTGCCTTACGAAGAGAATAATTACATATAACAGTGCCAGAGACAGGCCAAGTTTTGTATTCCCCAAAACCAGGTTTATTATAGCCCACGGAATCAATACGGTGCCTGCTCCCAATACCGGGAGAACATCCACCAGTGCAATTAATAAAGCCAATAAAAGAGCATTATTGACATTAAGAATCAATAACCCCATTAATATTTCAGAAAAAGTTATGCTTGTCAGAATAAGCTGGGCCCTCAGCCAACCGAAAAAAGCAGAAAAAACATTTTTGGTTATCGTTTTTGATTTATTAAGCCAGGAAGTGGGAATTTGTAAATCCAGAAATTTTATTATGGCATTTTTATCACTGGACATAAAATATGTTGCCAATACTGTGACCAATAAAAAAATCAAAATTTGAGGAAGGTATAGCGCAATTTGAATCGGAACCTGTGCTAAATCGGCTATCGGTCTTAAAATATCCTGCAGGTTATTGGTTAAGTTTTTGATGCCTTGGTTTATAATATCTGTTACCTGATCAGGAAGTTGAATATAAATTCCGCTTATTTGATCAATCACACCGTCAAAAAACTCTTTAACTGAGTCCATATTTATTTCCAGGCTCAGGTAGACATTTCGGATCTCCTTTATAAGCCTTGAAATTAAGAAGGCCAATAGAGAAGAAATTAATCCAAGAACTAAAAGAATTGAAAATACCGTTCCTATTTTTCTGGGGATTCTTATCTCTTTTTCAACAAATTTAACTATGGGCTCTATCAAAGAGGCAAAAAAATACGCAATAACAAAAGGCAAGATGTACTTCCATATACGAGAGAACAAAAAAATCAGAATTATTACCAGGATAATTTTTAAAATAGCTAACAGCGTTCTTTTTATACCTTCAGACATATACACTCCTTATACCGTTGCTGTTTTTTTATAATTACCGGTGTTATACGGCAAGCTTTCATATGATCGCCTTTCATAAGTCAATCTCCCGTTGACTCTGGTACTTTCCATAAGAGATATTCCCAATACTTTAAATGAATGCTCAAGCTTTTTGTCCATTTCCATATTCACAATTTCCCTTTGAGTTAATACGGCTTCTCTTGCCAGGGTAATGTGAGGTTTATAATAGCTTTCTTTTTTTATCGGCATTATTACTTCAA
The DNA here is from genome assembly GCA_050945655.1 of Acetivibrionales bacterium. Classification (GTDB taxonomy): domain Bacteria; phylum Bacillota; class Clostridia; order DSM-8532; family DSM-8532; genus DTU059. The sequence continues at coordinate 3,908 of JBMNTI010000079.1, forward strand.
GCTCTGATTGCAAATCTCGAAACAGACTTAATAAATTTTTATTCTCTGAGAACCCTGCCCATACAATATTCTTATTCCCTTTATTGAATTTACCAATCCTATCCAATTCTAAAACAAATAATTTATGCCTTCCGGCAACTTTTTTTAACATTTTGCAAATATCACAATAAATAAATTCATTTATTTCCCCCAGGAATTTTAATGTAAGATGAAGATTCTTGATATGAGTAAATTTTCCATTTAAACCCTGTTCAGCCAAATGGTTTTGAACATCTGTAAGAAATTTGCGTGTTTCATTATCAAGTTCTATGGCAATAAAGCATCTCATTTACAATATCATCCTCTGTATATTATTGCAGCTTCGGTTTTATTTTATCATAATACGTACTGATAAAACATAAATTACCGTCGGTGTTCCTACTTTTTTATTATTAACAAACATTAAAGGCTAAAGATTTCAACACTGTCTGGAACACAACGATGCAAACCGGCACTAATGTATGACATGTCTAAGAAAATGGATGCCGGCAGTCATGGGAATGAAAAAACCTGGCATTTTACTTAAGTTAAGCTTTCTGCCAGGTTGCTGATTCTGCGCTTATTCTTCCTCATTATGCAGGTGCTCGCGACGGATATCTTTGGAACCACAGCCTCCGCAACACCCGGAACATCCCTCATAACGATCGTCTTCAGCAAGACCGTTTTTATTTCTATAATCCTGAAGAGCAGCAGCGATAGCTTCCTCAGCCAATACGGAGCAATGAACCTTCACCGGCGGCAGTCCGTCAAGAGCCTCCATCACTACCTTATTGGTTATTGTCTCTGCTTCCTTTACTGTTTTGCCTATAAGCAGTTCGGTAGCCATACTGCTGGTAGCAACGGCCGCTCCGCAGCCAAAGGTCTTAAATTTTGCATCCTTGATAATACCGTCTTCAATTTTCAAATACATTTTCATAATATCTCCGCACTTGGCGTTTCCAACCTGTCCCACGCCATCTGCGTTTTCTATCTCCCCTACATTTCGAGGATTCAAAAAATGATCCATTACTTTCTCACTGTACATTTAAGCTCACGCTCCTTTTATATAATCCTCATATAGAGGTGACATATTACGAAGTTTTGTTACTATTTCGTCTAAGGTATCTATAAAATAATCCACTTCTTCCTCGGTATTAATATCGCCGAAAGAAATCCTCAAAGAACCATGAGCAATTTCGTGGGGCAAGCCAATGGCTAGAAGCACATGAGACGGATCAAGGGAACCTGAAGTACAGGCTGAGCCGCTGGAGACCTTTATGCCTTTCATGTCAAGCATCAGCAGAACCGACTCACCCTCAACAAACCTTAAGGAAACATTCAGATTCCCAGGCAGGCGTTTTTCCATACTTCCGTTCACTTTAACATGCGGGATCCTCTCCGTGATTCCCTTATATGCCCTGTCTCTTAAACTGATAAGCTTCCTGGTATGAGCCTCCATATTAATATTTGCAAGTTCTAAAGCCTTTGCAAATCCGACAATGCCTGGAACATTCTCGGTCCCGGCACGCTTATTTCTCTCCTGGTGCCCGCCGTGAACAAAGTTCTCAATTCTTACGCCCTTTCTGATGTAGAGCATACCAACTCCTTTGGGACCATAAAATTTGTGCCCGGAAATAGTCAAAAGGTCAACTCCCAAATCCTTTACATCTATAGGAATATTCCCCGCAGCCTGAACGGCGTCGGTGTGGAATAATACTCCATGCTTTTTACATACCTCGGCTATTTCTTTTATAGGTTCTATCGTACCGATCTCATTATTTGCCATCATAATAGTTACCAGTATGGTATCAGGCCGGATTGCTCTATCCACATCTTCCGGATTAATCAATCCTTCTTTGTCAACCTGTATATAGGTAATTTCGTAACCCTGTTTCTGCAGGAATTCACATGTTGCCATAACCGCCGGATGCTCAATACTTGATGTTATTATGTGCTTTCCTTTTTTTCTCAAAGCCATGGCAGCACCCTTAATAGCCCAGTTATCAGCCTCGGTGCCCGAGCCTGTAAAATAAATCTCCGATGGTTCGGAAGCCCCAACGGATTTTGCCGTAATAATACGGGCATCTTCAATAGCCTTTCTGGTTGAACGGCCTATTGAATATATCGATGACGCATTACCATATTCTTCTGTAAAATAAGGTTTCATAGCTTCGAAGACCTCAGGCTTTACATATGTCGTCGCAGCATGGTCGAAATATATGATTTGCTTTTGCATGTTGTCATCCCTTTCTATTCATCATGAATACCTTATCATTTTAAGCGCCATATTAATGTGATAAAAATCACAAAAAGTGCGCATATCAAAAAAATCTAAAATAATGTACTTATATATTACCCCGGCTCACTTTGGCGTTTGTTAAGTGAACAATATTAAATTAGCACCCCAAGTATTAAAAGTCAACGAAAATTACTGAATTTAAACTGGTTTTCGCCATTTTAAGAATACTAAACCATAAGCCGGCATTAACCCTTGTTTTCTTTTAATAAATCTCTTATTTCGGTCAGGAGCTCCTGATCCTTTGAGAGCTTCTGTTCTTCCGCAGCCTCTTCGGCTTTCTTCTCTTCTTTTCTTTTAAACTTACTGATTATTTTAATTACAACAAAAATACTGAATGCGATGATTATGAAATCTATTATGTTTCCAATAAACGTCCCGTACATTATGCCCACATAGCCATCCTTGCCTTTTTCACCTGATAAGGGAATGCTTAAATCAGCCATATTAGCCTTGCCGGTTATTGTGACCATCAAAGGGGTAATAATATCGTTAACTAAAGATGTAACGATTTTCCCGAAGGCGCCACCTATAACAACACCGATCGCCATATCAATAACATTGCCTTTAATTGCGAAGCTTTTGAACTCATCAATAAATTTTTTCATAATACCTTCCCCTTCATTTTTATTTTTTAATTATTACATTTCAATTCAAGGCAGATATTTCTGTTTAATATATTTCCAATTAATGTTTCCCGTGATTGTATTTGCTAAACAAAGCGACGCATATTTTTGTCACTTTAATTTAGTTATATTATCACACGAAAGTAACATAAACAAGATTGACACTATCCTCGTGATGTGAAAAAATGTGTAGTGAACAAATACAACAAGGTGATTAGCAGTATGAGCAACAAAAATAATAGTAACGTTTTATTAGTATTGGTAATAGTTTTGTCCATAATCCTTGCAGGTGTTATGGGTTTATATTTTTATGTAGTAAAAGACGATCCGGTATTCCAGTTTATCGGACGCATTATCAATCCCGAAGGCGGTGCAGACTCCATAAGAACTCGCAGAAAACCAACGGACAAGCCTTTCGATTTAACAAATAATCAGAGGTACTACAAAGAACTGGTGGGTAAAAATAACATAAATATATTGATTATCGGCCCTGATGAAACAAGCAACAACTATGACACTCTCATGATCGCAAGTCTTGATGATGAGAGCAATTCCATAAAATTCATTAATTTGCCCAGAGATATTTACATAGACTATAGTGACAAATTTAAAAAGGAATTAAAAAAGGTATGGTCATCTTACTCAAAATCAAAGGGTATTTACAAAATCAATGCTGCCCATCTGCTTGGTGAAAAGGTGAAGTATAAGGATGGCAAAGGCCGTTTCGGCAAAGCCGAATACGACTTTACTTCCGATATTATTGAAGAAGTATTTGATATCTATATCGATGATTTTGTATTGATTAAACCGTCCAGCTTAAGGAAAATAGTAGATTACTTCGGGGGAGTTGAAATTGACGTTCCATATCTTATGAAGTACAAAGATCCTACTCAAAATCTGGATATTAATATCAAAAAGGGACTACAGGTCTTGGACGGAAAAGGTGCCGAAGGATTTGTCCGCTATCGTCAAGGAACCGACGAAAAAGGCAAGTATAAAAGTATCGGAGATATTGAGAGAAAGAATAACCAGGTTGCATTTGTCAAAGCTTTTTTAAAACAGCACATGAATCTGGGAAACATAGGTAAGATAGTTTCTATTTTTAAAGACTTGAATTCTTATGTAGATACCAGTGTTAATGCAAAAGAAGCCGCAGAATACGGCAAAATAGCCGAACGCCTTTATAGAAATAAATTCACCCATGATAGCGAAGAGATCGAATGTAAAAATGTTAGTATAGACGGAATATATTATTTGAAGATTAAACAAAAATAGACATTATCACATTCTGAATAACATTTTTCGGCATATGGACAATTGCTTTTTCTATTGCCCGAAAAAACGACAGGTGATATAATAGACTGGATTTTGACAATCAATTTACATTACAGGAGGACAAAAGACAATGGTATTTAATTTTAAACAATTAATTGAAACCTTGCCTGCCGGTACTACATTTTTAGAATACATTATTAAAATGATAATAATGTTTATGATTGGCGGTATCTTAATTTATCTTGCAATAAAGAAGGATTATGAGCCTGCATTATTGCTTCCAATAGGATTCGGCGCTATATTAACAAACATTCCCTTAACAAGTATAGTTGCACATCCGGAAACCGGTTCACCCGGTATATTTGGCATGCTCTATGATGCAACCATCGCAAACGAGTTATTTCCTGTTCTGATTTTTATTGCAGTTGGAGCTATGATCGATTTTGGACCGCTATTCCAGACTCCCTTTATGCTATTCTTCGGAGCCGCTGCTCAGTTTGGCATATTTGCTACAATGTTAGTTGCGTTAATGTTTGGTTTTAATCTTAAAGAGGCCGGCGCAATAGGTGTAATCGGAGCCGCTGACGGTCCCACAACGATTTATGTTGGAAGTGCTTTTGGTCTGGATAAAGGAATAATGGGTCCGCTGACAGTGGCAGCTTATTCATATATGTCTCTTGTTCCGATAATTCAGCCTCCTGTAATTAAAGCACTGACTACAAAGAAGGAAAGACAAATCCGCATGGATTTCAAACAAAGGGAAGTCAGCAGACTTACAAGAATTCTCTTCCCCATTGTAGTTACTGTAATTGCAGGCATAATTGCTCCAGAAAGCGTCGCGCTAATTGGAGCCTTGATGTTCGGCAATCTAATTCGTGAGTGCGGTGTTCTTGCCAGGCTTTCAGAAACTGCCCAGACCACCCTTGCAAACCTGGTTACTATTTTACTCGGTATTATTATCGGTACAACAATGACAGCAGAGGCCTTTTTAACAAAGAATACCATTCTTATTATGGGTATGGGACTGATCGCGTTTATATTTGATACGGCAGGCGGAGTTATGTTCGCAAAGTTTATTAATCTGTTCAGAAAAGAAAAAATCAACCCAATGGTTGGCGCAGCCGGTATATCCGCATTTCCCATGTCTGCCCGTGTAATTCAAAAAATGGCTAAGGATGAGGATCCGCATAATTTTATACTTATGCAATCGGTAGCAGCTAATGTTTCAGGTCAGCTTGGATCTGTTGTAGCAGGCAGTATGATCCTTGTTTTGATTGGCAGAATAGTAGGTTTATATTGATCGGATTTATTATCATACTTAAAAACGTTGCGGGTGAACCCTAATTAATGAAAGGAAGGGAAGATTATGAAAACAGAATTGTTATTGCAGGGTCTTGAAGTAACAGGTCTTGGTTTGCTTGGAGTATTCGGCGCCCTTGTCGCCTTTTATATCATAGTTATTCTGCTCGGAAAGGTTCACGATAAAAAAACTGAACCTGATAATTAATAATATTTTTTTGAAATTAAGCGACTATTTTGGTCTGACCTCGGCATGAACCGGGCTCAGACCTTTTTGTTTGCTCTTTATTCGATGATTATTGCAGTAGTAAATATATTTCTCAAGTTCATCCCTGAACTCGTTAATATCCTTGAACTTTCTTAAATATAGCAGTTCATACATGTTACTTTGCAATAACGGTATATGTTCCCGGATCCAGCTTATAAAACAGGTATATGCCGTCCTCATTTGTGTATGTAGCCTGAATAGGCATATTGTTGCCGTTACAGAGCACTACAAGCGCATTGCTTAAAGGCACTTGGTTTTTATCGGTAATAATGCCATGTATAGTACCTTTTAAGATCTTCTTCTTCAGATACACTGTTTCTAATGTTATTATAGGCATCTCTTTATTGATCTCTATATTAAGCAGTCTTTCATTATAACTTTGTGACTGTATCGAAATCCGGTACGCCCCCGGCTCAATATTATCAAAAATATAAAGGCCTTCCTGATTTGTAAAAGTAAAATCGTACGGATTGAGGCTCTGATTTCTGTATGCTGTTACCTTTGCTCCATAAATAGGCTTTTGTTGAGTGTCTTTTACACTTCCGAAAATAATAAGTCCATAGCCGGGTGCAGGAAGCAGCTCCAGATTCAGGGCTTTCTTATTCAAGCTTTCAGAAAGCAGAGCGTCGCTTGAAATGGTCTCATAGCCTTTTTTGGCTGCTATTACCCTGATTGTAGGGCTAAAGCTGCCTTCTATACTAAAATTGCCGTCAACATCGGAAAAATTATATGCAATAGGATTATATTTTTCATCACAAACCTTTATACAAACACCTTCCAGTGTTTTACCCGTATGCTTGTCACTGACGTTTCCCATAATGGTATTCTCAGCCCAGATCATTTCGCTTAGTACTATCTTTTCCAATATCTCATGATTTTCATCAGCTAAGACCACTTTCTGGGATGGAGTTGGAACAACAGTTTTACTCAATTTATTTCCTCCTCATAATCCATTATGTAACAGTATATGACAATGAATTATTTGTTGTGAAAAAAGCAATTTAGTTGCACCATTAAGACATTTTGAACATATCATATAACAATGGATAATGGGGAGGCATTGCTATGTCCATTATTAAAGATGAGTATATGTTAGGACAATCAAACGTAAAAAAAATTGACGGGATTGCGGAAACAGTACGCCTGGATTTATCATTAAGCCGTAATCCGCACATAAACTCAGGGACAATTACGGGAATTGTTAAGGATACTAACGGCAACCCAGTTTCAGATGCTGTGGTAATAGTTTTGGATGGAACCTATTCTGCCATTGCCAACACCATTACGGGAATCGACGGCAGTTACAGTTTCTCCCATATTCCATCAGGTTCGGGATATAAAGCCTATGCCCAATCTCCCGGCTTTTTATTAGCCGAAGCTATCCCTTTTAATCTTGGTTTAAATCAGACTATAGAAATTGATTTTACACTTTTTTCGGACGACACCGATGCATTTTCTATCATAACCGGAGTAGTTCTTAACACGAACGGTCTACCAATTAATTCCGCGTCGGTAGAACTCTACAAGATTGAAGAAACCGCTACAAAGCTTCTAAGCCTGTCATTTTCCAATGATATAGGCCAATTTGTCCTTCGTGATTTAGGCTTAGGATCATATTTTATAAAGATTAATGCAACAGGGTTTTTCAGCGAGTACTATCCTGTGGAAATAAAAAAACCTAAATCCATAGCCCATGCCGACATCATATTAAAAGAAGACCTCAAAGCTTCAAAAGGTATTATTATGGGAATTATTACCGGTGATGACGAGGTGCCTCTTGCAAATGCCGATGTAATCCTTTACAGGGTCGGAACTGATAAAGGGCTTATTCCGGTAGCCTACACCCGAACTAATCATGAGGGTATATACCTTTTTGTTAATGTGCCAAAGGGCGAATACCTCGTTAATTCAAACCGCTCGATATTGATTGATTGATATAATTGACTATAATTATTGATCAAACAGATACAGAATAATTAAGGCTATGACTGCGGCAATAAAAGCATAAGCAATTAATCTGTTTTTTCTGCCAAGATTCTTTATAAATTCATCATTACTCTTCTTTACCGCTTCATCATAAAATGATGGATCGGAAAGTATTTCCTCATCACTTATATCTGACGCTGAGTTAATAATGCCGATTGCTTCATCAAGTTTTTCTTTCGGTACAAATAAGTCAATCCCCATAGACGTATTACCAAGAACAAGATTCAAATATGCACCGGCACCCCTATATTTCTTATATACAGGGATATTGGATGCTTTCAACTTTGATTCTATTATACCGGCCTCTATACTATCGCTTGCCGTGAGTAAAAATGCCTGTCCTTCAAAAGGCAGTTTATGTTCATTGCCGGTGTTTTTATTATGCATTACTGCCACTACTCCTATAATATCAAATAGAAATCCTGCACATAATCATAATGCAATATGATCTAAATTTCCAGATGCAGATAATCAATGCATCAAAACTATCACAGGTATAACTTTACCAAAAACGAAAAATAAAGTCCATTGAGCTTGATAAACTGTTAGTGTCAAGTACTCGTGGGCAATTTATTAATTTTTCCAATAGTAAGAATATACCAGTGTTCTAATCTACTATATTTAGCCTTGTTTTCCCCATTTATTCCACGCCTCTTGACAATGAGCCTCT
>JBMNTI010000080.1:0-12221 GCA_050945655.1 Acetivibrionales bacterium
TTTGAGAGAACATGGATTCACCGTGGGCATTACAGAAGTGATAGCAATTTGTGTCGACAATAAGCCTGGAGGGCTTTCGGTGGCTTTGAATCACCTGGAAAAGAATAATATTGGCATTGAATACATGTATTCTTACATAGGCAATACGGGTGAGGGCAAAGCTATTATAATTATCAGGGTCGAAGATACCCAGAATGCCTTGGATGTATTGACCGAAAACAAGGTAGATATTATGCCTGCGGATGAAATATACAGCCTTTAACACATAAAGCCGGTATTATTGTTCGCCGGAAAATTTATAAATTATATCTTTTATCACTACATTAAGTGTATTATTGAGATCCAAAGTATATGGATTTACTTTGGATCCGTTTTCATAATATATGGTTATGGCAGGGCGCATATTATACTCGCCTATACTTTCAACTATGCCTTCAAATTCGTTGGATAAAAGAACCATAGTTCCAATGGGGTATATATTTACGGCTTCTGTAAATATCTTGACTAATTCATAATCAAAAAGTAAATTGCCGTTAGCCATAATATATTCCATAGCTTCATTTGGCTTTACGCCTCTTCTGTAAGCCCGATCGGAAGTTAAAGCATCAAAGACATCGCACAGACAGCATATTCGACCATATAAAGGAATATCCTCTCCACTTTTACTGCTGGGGTATCCTGTGCCGTCCCATTTTTCATGGTGGGTTAAGCATGCTATTCTCTCACTCATGCTTAAGTTTGTGCAATCTCTTAAGAATTCATAGCCCTTAACAGGATGGTTTCTGATAATATTAAACTCTTCAACTTTAAGTTTATCAATTTTATTTATTATGCTTAACGGTATATATACCTTTCCGATATCATGCAAAAGACAGCTTAATGCAACCTTTTTGATTTCCGATTTATTCATGCCAAGCCTATTTGATAAAACTAAAGATAATAACATAACATTAATGCTGTGAATGAACGTACTGTCATCATATGCAGATACACATAAAAGATTATTTATTATATCACCATTTTGGATAGTATCATCAATAATTTCATCAATAAAAGACTCATAGTTTTCTATGCATTGATGGATTGATTTCCGATATCCTGTTTTATCGCTAACGATTTCCTTGTTTGAAGATATATTAATGATTTTTGAGTCGGTATCTCTAAATCTTTTTATCAATTTAGGCTTAATAATTTCTTCTAATTCCTGATTTGAATAACGATCCAGGATATGAACTGTACCTATACCCAGGTTTTTGAGTTTGTTAATGTTATTCTCGTCTAATACCGTATCCTTTTTCATTACAATATTTCCGGAATAATCAAACACAGGCTTATATAATACTTGACCAGACATTACATATTCAATAGGTATTTTACGCATATTACACTTTTAAGTTGGCTATAAAGAAAAGATAAGTCAACTTTCCCCTTTCATCATAAGCTGCTAATAAATGTTGTGTAAAATTTTAAATATACTATTTTTTTATTACCAACGCATGATGAATTCATAACTATTAAATTTGTATGGTTTTATCAAAAAAGGGGGAAGCCTAATAAAGTTTAGAAAAAAATCTTCTAAAGATAGAGCTTAACCAGGTTATAAAATATCGCGCAGAGAAAGTCCTTTATTTCTGTCTAATGCCCATTGAATAGACCACTCATTCTCAAATAGCAAGACAGGATTGTCATATTTATCATTAACTATAACAGTAGTTGATGTAATGTTTAGATCAGAAGGATTGCAATTTGTTTCGACTATCCATCGAGCATGACGGTGATTCAGATGGCTTAATTTAAGATCAACATTATATTCTTTTTTTAGTCTATATTCCAGAACTTCGAACTGCAAAACGCCAACGGCTCCGACAATAAACTCCTCAACTCCGATATCCGGCTGCTTGTATATTTGAATAGCCCCTTCTTCAGCAAGCTGAGTTATACCTTTTATAAATTGCTTTCTCTTCATTGTATCCTTTGCGGCAACTCTGGCAAAGTGTTCGGCAGGGAATGAAGGTATCCCTGTGAAAGTAAGATTGCCACTTGCACTTAAAGTATCTCCAATACTAAATATTCCGGGATCAAACAGGCCAACGATGTCACCCGGGTAAGCCAAATCTATTATTTCCCTTTCCTGGGCCATAAACTGCTGAGGCTGAGCAAGCCGTATAGGTTTACCGGTTTTGCTATGAAAAGCCTGCATTCCGCGTTCAAAAACACCCGAACATATGCGCATAAATGCAAGCCTGTCTCTATGATTAGGATTCATATTTGCCTGTATTTTAAAAATAAAGCCGGCAAAATCATCATTTAACGGGTTGATATTCTTGTCACCAAATTGTTGATCTCCGGGTGGAGGGGACAAATTCAAGAATTCTTCTAAAAACAGCTCTACGCCAAAATTTGTCATAGCACTGCCGAAAAAGATAGGAGTCAATTCACCTTTTAATACCTTTTTAAAATCGAAGCTATCACCGACTATATCTAAAAGCTCGATATCATCGACCAGCTTTGAGTAATAAGGCTCTCCCAAAAGATCCTTAAAAATGGGGTCGTCAACACTACCTTTATTTGAATTAATGATTGCCTGCCCATGAGTGCTGTCGCCGGTAAATAATACTATTTGCTGAAGGCTTCTGTTATAAACGCCTTTAAAATCACCGTCGGTGCCTATTGGCCAATTCATCGGATAGGATCGTATTCCAAGGACATCTTCGATTTCCTGCATCAATCCAAATGTATCTTTGCTTGCCCTGTCCATTTTATTTATAAATGTAAAAATGGGGATACCTCTCATTTTACATACATGAAACAGCTTAATTGTCTGTGCCTCAACGCCTTTGGCACCGTCTATAAGCATTACGGCACTATCTGCTGCAACAAGGGTTCTGTAGGTATCTTCACTGAAATCCTGATGCCCGGGGGTATCAAGAATATTTATGCAATAGTTTTTATAATTAAACTGCATAACGCTTGAAGTAACGGATATACCACGCTGTTTCTCGATTTCCATCCAGTCGGAGACAGCATGCCGTGATGCCTTTCTTGCCTTTACCGACCCGGCCATGTGAATAGCTCCGCCATAAAGCAAGAGCTTTTCTGTTAATGTGGTTTTTCCAGCGTCAGGGTGTGATATAATTGCGAATGTTCTTCTACGTTCAATTTCTGTATTAAGCGCTTCTTTTCTTATCTTCACTGTTGTTCCTCTTCCATCCGGTTTATGAAATACAGAATATATAATATGTTTTTTGAAACCGTTAGTCAAGGAAAACAAGCAAAAAAGGGTATTCATTAAAATAAATTCATGGTATATTGAGAATAATTGATTATTAATAATAAGAGGGTAATACTATGAACATAAAATTACTTGCGAGAAATGCAAAAAAAGCATCGATAGAGCTTGCGGGTATATCAATCCAACAAAAGAACGATGCCCTTAAGCTAATAACCGATGCTTTATATTCAAATAAAGACAGGATTTTTAAAGCGAATTCGGAAGATTTAGATCGAAGCAGGTCGGAGAATCTTCCAATGCCGCTTATTAAAAGACTAAATTTTGATGAGGATAAATTAATCGGAGCAATAAATGGCATTAAAAGCCTGATCAATCTGGAAGATCCTGTGGGCAAGATTCTTCTGTCCACCGAGCTGGATGAGGGACTGGAACTTTTCAGGGTTAGCTGTCCTATTGGGCTCATCGGAATTATTTTCGAGTCGCGCCCCGATGCATTGGTTCAGATCTCCACCTTGTGCCTAAAAAGCGGTAATTCGGTTTTGCTGAAAGGGGGGAGAGAGGCACTCTTAACCAATAGATGCCTTTACGAGATAATAGCGTCGGCAGCAGAAAAAGCAGGTCTTCCAAAAAACTGGATCAATCTTCTGGAAAATAGAGATGAGGTCTCGGAGATGCTTAAGCTGGATGAGTATGTTGATCTTATTATTCCCAGAGGATCAAATGAATTTGTCCGTTATATTATGGAAAATTCCCGCATTCCGGTGCTTGGCCATGCTGACGGGATATGTCATTGCTATATAGATCAGGGGGCGGATATTAATAAGGCTATCAATATAATAGTCGACTCAAAAACCCAGTATGTAGCTGTTTGCAATGCTCTGGAAACTCTGTTGATCCATAAAGATATTGCAGAAGACATTATTCCTGAGCTTAAAAAAGCCTTGGAAAAGAGAAATGTAGAAATAAGAGGCTGTGAAAAAACCAGGAAAATAATCAATTGTAGCCCGGCTACAGAGGAGGACTGGAAAACCGAGTACCTGGATTATATATTGTCAATCAAAGTTGTTGATAGAATCGATGAAGCAATTGCACATATAAATACTTATGGCTCCGGACATACAGATGCAATAATATCGGAGAATGAAGACAGCATTAATAGGTTCCTTGTATATGTTGATTCAGGAAATGTATTTGCCAATTGTTCCACACGATTCAGTGATGGTTTTAGATACGGCTTCGGAGCCGAAGTGGGAATCAGCACCAATAAAATACATGCCAGGGGGCCGGTAGGATTGGAAGGCCTTGTGACATATAAGTACAAACTCTTCGGTAACGGGCATATTGTTGCAGACTACGCAGAAAACAGGAAGAAGTTTACACATAAGCAGACTGATAAAAAACCGCCTTGCTAAGCAGTTTTTTAAACTGGATGCTTTGTTGACGTATATTACAGACTGTGCAAAAACTATCAATAGTATTAAATCTATGCAAGTTTATCGGCTGTAGCTGACATATGCCATCCTGAGCGTCAGCGAAGGATCTTCTGTGATTTAGCGCTCCACCTCCAACATCCAGTTTCCAGTCGTGCTCGCTACGCAATCCATGCTTTGCTTTTCAAATCGCAGCAACCACGCCGCTTATTCACTATTACATAATCAAATATTATAACCTGCATGTAAAACAGTTTTTTGCACAGTCTGATTAGCGGGGCAGGGATTCTCACGGAGATAAGCCGGAATGCTTCGAAAGAAAGACCACAACAGAATAACGATATTAAAAAAGTCTGAGCGATCCGTGAGCCAAGAACCTCACGTTGGGACATGGCGGAGCAAAGACGGTGTCATGTCGCTTACAGGTATAATTGAACTATTTGACATAGTTGCTTGGAGGCGTTAGGAGTGAGAACCCTGCCCCCGCTTGATAACGCTGAATAGGAACCGCTGTCGATGCTATGCGTAAAGCGGAGCAGGATTGCGAAGTGGCCGCGAATAATTTCCGTATGAAATTACTGAGCGGCACGCAAGATATCGAATATAAGTTCCTTAGTCATACAATGAAATTATGTTTTCTTACGAGAATCTTGAGTCTGCCCAATTATTAACATATAATACCGTGTGCAAGGTTTCTTAATGAGATAAGCGGGCCGTTTTCGCACAGTCTATCGGCTTACAAGTCAATAGTAAATATTTCTCCTCTTCTTGAGATGGGCTTTACTTTGTTAAAAGAAAAGTTTTTGCCGGTCTCTCGTTTAATACGGTCCATGATTGAATAGTCGTCACCGAAATGCATAGGAAAAGCAATTTTTACATCCGCTTCTTCCAAGAAATAAGTTATACCCATCAATTCTGCGCTTTCCTGTCTTGGGTCTGCGGTCAGAAAGGCGATATCTATTGGCTTATTTTTTAATAATGAAACTTCATGTTTAAAGCGGGCGGACATATCATTATTCCAGGCTTTGCTTTCTTCGTTCCAGTGCCACCAATTGAGATCTCCGGCATGATAAATATTTATGCCGTCAACAAATACAAAAAAAGCGATCCCCTCATCGGTGGATTTTAAGGTTTGTATACTTAGATTCTCTTCCTGATATACTACATTAGGCTTTAGAATGTTGATCCATTCCCGATAATATTTCTTTGGAATATCGGAGGAAAGGAAGTAGCGAACGTTGGGAAGCTGCTCTTTCCACCTAAATATTACAGGATTAAAATGATCCGGGTGTCTGTGGGATACAAAAACAAGTACCTCTTTATCCTTGATTTCCAAAGGCTCAATTACTCCGGAAGACAATGACCGCCCATTATTTTTGCATGTATCCAAATAATAATCGAATATTAATATTTTTTTACCGATGCCTACCGCAAAACCACTATGCCCAAGATACCATACTTCAATTTTCTTACCCATCAGAGTTCCTCCTTTAAAAGCTCATAAAATTGAGAGGCTTTATTATCAAATAATTAATTTCAAACCAGAAGAAGGCGGCAATTGCAAGGCCTATAATAATACAGGCAAGCATATCCAAATAGTCACGCCTTATTATGGTATAGATTACTATTCCAATATGATATAAAAAACCAATTATACCTATGTAGGATGAAAAGTTTATTATAGGATTGACAATAAATATTTCGTACGAATGAAAAAGCCTGGCAATAAAGGATAGATCCGTTATTAAAGCTATGAAGAATAGTATTGCGGGTAGAATTATATCAAAATAAATAAGAAGCTTCCAGCCTTTATCAAATTTGAACTTTTTCAACGTTAAACACCTCACTCATCCGTATTGGCAGCTCCACCCAAATACTTCATTACTTTTTTTGCATTATCGGTTGTCAGAATACTACCGTCTTTCATTATCCAAATTGCATCAATGCCAAGGCTTTCTACAAGTTTACGACCTTCCTCATAAGGTGTTAAAAATATTGTAGTGGACATAAAATCGGCAACACCTGAATCCTTTGCTACGATTGAAACAGCTCTGAAATAGTCTGCCGGCATCAGCGTTACCGGATCTATTAAATGATGATACATTTTACCGTTCACTTTATACTGTCTTTGATAATCTCCGCTGGTTACAAGGGATTGATCATTTAGATACAAGATATCAAGTGAGGGTTCGCTGGGGTTGTTTGGATTGCCGTCAGGGTTCTGAATACCGATTCCCCATTTTTTCCTTGAGGGATCCAAAGGCTCGCCGACTGTTCTGACGTTGCCTCCGGAGCTGATTATAAAACTTGTGTATCCTTGCTTTATCAATTCATTTGCAACTATTTCGGTTGCAAAACCCTTAGCAACGGCACCTACATCGAGTCGCATATTTTTCTCTTTAAGATATACGGTTTTCTTATCCGAATCCACAATGACCTTGTCAATGTCAGTATAGTTTATTGCATCCTGAAGCTCATTTAATGGCGGAAGCTCTGCCTCTTCGGGGTTTTCAAGACCTGCTTCCCGATAGTCGTGCCATATTGAGAGTACCGAACCCAGTACTATATTGCATTTTCCATTCGTTTTATTGTACCATTCTTTTGAAAAAAGTATTAAATCTATTATTTCCTGTTGAACTTCAACAGGTTTGATTCCTGCATTATCATTGATTGTTTTAATATTGTTGAGACCTTCGTAGTCTTTATATATGTCATAAAACCTATTGAGCTCCATAAAACGTTCCTGGCCTTTTTCTACCATAAGCTCAAACTCGTCAGGGGCTTTTGCGTAACCCATGAATTGTATAACAGTATCAAAAGCACCTATAAATTCATAGGAATATTTTTTATATTCCGATGAGTTTTTAGATGAGCATGAACCGAAAAATAAAGAAATAAAAAGAATCATTAGCAATTTAGGATATTTACTCATTTACACCTCAGTTTTCACTAATTAAAACAGAACCCCTCCTTAAAGAAGGGGTTCTTCAGGACTATGTACATTATTATTTTGCGTTAGAAACTGCTTCGGCAACTGCGGCCTGATAATCACTAAGGGAAACGGATACTTTAGACTTTAGGTCAGCATCTTCGGAAGCTTCCTTAATAGCCGTAATTTTATCTATCGTCTTTCCAACCATCCATTTTTCCAATTCGGCGATTTGCTCAAACCATTCTCTTGCTGATCCGGCTTTTTTCATGCCATAGTCATAACCGAGTTCAACTTTAGTTTTTTGCTCAGCAGTTTTGTCTGAAGTGATTTTCCCGCTTGTGTCAAAATTCACTTTAACCTGAGCGGAATCAATTACTACACCCAGTATCTTATTGGATGAGTCAACAGTTACTGCTGCCATAACGGTATCAACCTGTGCGAGGCCTTCAGTTTCTGCTGTTGCATCTATTGATTTTTCAATTGATATAACGTGTCCGAGTCCTGTTTTGACAGACACTGCCGCGCCGCAACCTGCCAAAAGAACTGCTACTAATGTTAGTGCAAGTAATTTCTTCATAATACCTCCAAAAAATGTAGTATATATGCAAAGAGTGTAATTGTATTGCCGGTTTACAGCCATCCGACAATCTCACTCATAGCATCAGTATAATGGGTGTAGGGGATTTTTTCAATATAGCTTCTGCACTTTTCAATATAGCGGTCTTTAAGTTTTTTTGCATCCTTAACACCACCTGATTTGTTTATATTGTTCATTAAACTATTTATATCACCATTTCCTCCGAAGAAAACATTAACCTGTTCTAATAGAGCCGGATTATTTTTTACTGCCATTATCACGGGAAGAGTTGCAATACCTTGTTTCAAATCATTAAATACGGGTTTTCCTTCTTTTGATTGATCAGATAGAATATCAATTAGGTCGTCCCGAATCTGGAAGGCTGCTCCGAAGCTTAGACCAAACCGGCCAAACAGTCTGGCTGTGTCATCGGAAAGATTGGCTGTTTTAGCTCCTAATACCAGGGAGGTAGAGAACAAAACTCCAGTCTTTCCCAGTATACGTTTAAGATAATCATATACACTTGCTACCCTATACTTGCTGATGTATTGTTCTACTTCCCCTTCACAAAGAAGAGCTATTGCTCTGGCCAAAATATCGAGTTTTTCCGGCTTCAACCCTGTTTTTAATAGAAGCCTCAAGGATTTGGTAAGAAGATAGTCTCCTGTGTAAACCGCCAAATTGATATTGTGCTTTTCCGAAAGAGTGACCTTGCCTCTCCGGGTTTTGGCGTTATCGATTATATCATCATGCACCAGTGTTGCTGCATGCAACACTTCAACAGAGGCAGCGGCAGAAAACACTCTTTTTCGGTCGTAGTCACCGTGCATTGCCGCTATTATGGTAAATGCGGGGCGCAGTCTTTTGCCTCCTGATAACACAGCATCTTTTGAGGCGTTCATTAAAAATTTATTTTTGGAAGTCATTACTATTTCCAAATATTGCTCGAAGGCGGTCAGCTCTTTTTCAATAACAGGGAATTTGCTCCACAATGAATTTTACCTCCTGGATCTATTGCTGCATTTTGGCATAGGGGAACATCAATCAAACCTGTCTAAACTACCCTTGAAAAAGAGCCTGAACTTTTTATTTTTCCAGTAGCTTTCCCAAACATTGTTTAGATAGGGGATAAGGTAGTAATCCAAACCAAAAGCTCTTCCTGCACCGCCCATAGTTGCGATAGAGGCAAATATCATCCACCAGCTTTTTTCATATAGACCTGTGGAGGACATGAACATCATTAATAAACCTAAGGAGATAAGGGAGCCTATAAAGGTTAATGCACCACCCAGAAGCATGAGACCTACGATGATCTCTAAAACTACCACAAGAATCTGGAAGAACATAGCTACACCGTCGTTGGCTAATACAATGTTCTGCAAGAACCATGGCACCAGATTATAGTCACCGAAATGGAAGAATTCAAGTCTGGAAAAGTGCTGGGCAATAATATCTTCACCGCCGGCTATACGGGTTTCGGTTTCAATAAAGAAATTGATTATGCCTGTTTTGATTCTGAAAACATCATCAATTTTTGTTACATATGCTGTAGCAGGTGTGGCGGCACTTGTAGCATCACTTGCCATACCAAGGAAGGCCGCAAGCTTTGGTGAACTAAACCAGCCGTCTGCAACTTTTACCAGTCCCTCATATAACCACATTCCACCTAAAAACAGGCGCAGGGGAGTGAGCCACCATGCCTGCATACGCGTAGACCAGTGCTTTTCAATAAATATCTTTCTTTGTCTTCTCTCCAACACCTCATGATACAGGTATCTTGAGACGCCTCTGAAACCTGTGATCTCCCACAGATAATGAATGTTGACAAGATATTTCATAATTATTGAAAGCCAGACCGGAAGACTCTTACCCATGATTTCGGAAACACAGAAATAGTTACCAACACTAACCATTGTGCCATGGAATTTAACAGTTACCCTTTTCTGCTCCTTCCCGCGTATATCGTTAAGAATGTTTTCAGCAGCGCCGTGAGCTGTCTGAATAGCATTCTCGACCATAGCGGCATAGGGTATACCGTTTTCGTTAGTAAGTCCTCCGATATCACCTACAGCATAAACATTTTTGTTTTCGGTTCTGCAGAATTCGTCAACCTTAATCCTGTTCTGCATGTTTGCTCTTTCAAGATCACATTTCTCAGCGTCATCACATGCTTTTATTCCGGCAGCCCAAATTACTGTTTTGGTTTGTATCTCACCTCCGTCATATACCAAGCTATGGTCTGTTGCCTCAGTAATCCTTGTGTTGAGCATTACTTCAACTTTAAGTTTTTTCTCAAGATATTTATGGGCTTTAGCGGCATTTTTTTCACCTAATGTGTTCAATATGCGGGGGAGCATGTCTACCAGAACAAGCCGGACATCATTCCGATGAATTTTGTGTTCCTTGCAAAGGGACTTGACCCAAATTGCAAGCTCGCCTATCATTTCAACGCCGGTAAATCCCGCTCCGGATACAACAAATGTAAGAAGCCGTTTCTTTTCTGTTTCGTCTTTCTCCTGGCCGGCCAGGATGAAGCACTTCTTTATGTGTTCACGTATTCTTACTGCATCATCAAAGCTCCAGAGCGTAAAAGTATGCTCGTCAAGACCGGGAATACCAAAGTAATTAGGAGTGCTTCCCATTGCCAGAACAAGATAATCGTAATCATATGATGATTTTTCAGAGACTACCTTATTATTGTCAAAATCAAAGGATGTTATCTCATCCATTAGAAGGTTAACACCTGTATATTTGAAGATACTCGCTAAGGGAATACGTATTCCCTCCTCGGATATTCGGTTTCCCGCAACCTCATGCAACTCTGTTAAAAGAGTATGATAAGGATTTTTATCAATAAGCGTAATATCAATCTTATCTTTCTTTTTTTTCTTGTTCAGAGTGAGAGCAGCTTCAATGCCTGCGTATCCAGCTCCAACAATTAGTACTTTTTTAACCATGGCTGTTCTCCTTTCAATATGTATCGACAGTTCGAAAAAATATATACTTTAATATATACCACAAAATATACCACGCTAATATGGTTTAACACGGTTAGTTTTTTCAAATATAACAAAAAGATTCACTGATATTATAGCGGTTAGTAAGCCTGTACCCAAACCGGCAATCAATAGAATCGGGAGATATGCAAAAACAGCTGTATTCTTCATCATAAGACTTGCCGATACGATCTGACCTGTGTTATGAGCCGCGGCTCCGGCCATGCTGATACCTACGAGGGAAAATACCTTTTCATACCCAAACTTCAGGAGAATCATTATAATCAAAGCAAAAAAGGCTCCGGATAATGAGAAAAGGAGGGATGACATACCGCCGAACAATAAAGATGCCAATACACATCTTAATACCGTAATAGCTATAGCAGAAGGAATATCTATATAGAATAGTGCGAACATAGTGACAATATTCGCAAAGCCTAACTTTATGCCCGGTATAGGCACAACTAAATTTAGAGGAACAAAACGCTCCACAAAGGATAGCACCAGAGCCACTGAAATTAAAAGGCTGTTCAATGTTAATTTTCTCAATTTAACCACCAATTATTCTGCCAAAGCTTAAAAAGTCTACGAGGTTATAAATAGCTACATTTCTGTTTTCCGTCATCTAAACACTTAAAGATGATGGAGTCTTTAACGGACAATAATATCTACATCAGTCTGGGCTCCTTCAATCTTTATCACCATACCTGCAGGCAGGCAAACCGCAATTTGTCCCGGCCTGTCTATCCAGCCTGTATTGACACAAACCTGATCGGGACATTCAGCACGAACAAAACGGATTTTTCCGTTATCAGCTTCTATTGTACCGGGGTATTTGCCTGAATATTCAATTACTTGACGTCCACTAAGAGTATTTAGCCGTATTTTATCAAGAACAACATCATTTTGAGATATTATTGCAATTTTTTCATTTGCATTATCTTCATAGAACGAAATTGTAAATAAAACGGCGACCAGAACAACCGTAATAATTACTAGAAAATCGCCATACTTTAGATTTAGGCGCAATTATAGCTCCCCCTTGTTTATGTGG